>NZ_JAVIIW010000013.1:0-155591 GCF_033977205.1 Mesorhizobium album
CGCGCGCGTAGTTCTGCACGCCGGCGTCGCCGCGATTGCCGCGGCCGTAGGCCGACCAGCCGAGATAATAGGCGAGATAGAGATTGTAGGTGTCGTTGCGGGCGACGCCGAAGGTGTCTGCGGTCTTGGAGTGGTACCAGCCGACGAAATCGATGGCGTCGGCGAAACGGCTGCGGCGCGCCCCCCAGTTGCCGGTCTCCATCTGATATTGCGACCAGGTGCCGTCGAGCGCCTGCGAGTAACCGGCGGCGCTGGAGACATGCGTCCAGGGAATGAAGCCGAGCAGCTTGGTGCGCGGCGGCCGGGCGTTGCTCTTGAAGCCGGACTCCTTGCGCACGGTCGCCATCAGCACCGGAACGGGAATGCCGTATTTCCGCTCGGTGCGCTCGGCGGAGGACTGCCAGTTGTCGAACCAGCCGTCATTCTGGTCGAAGACGGCGCAGACATTGTTGATATGGCTGGGCGCCGTCGCGCAGGCCGAAAGCGCCAGCAGCACGGAGACAGCGACAATTTTACTAAAACTCGACCTACGCATTGGAAAACGAATAGGCCGAAATCATAAAAGGATTCTTGCGAGCTTCCTTAACGTCTGCGCCTGCGCGTAGAAAAACTGCCTGTCGATATTCCGACTGTCTACGTCGTTTTTCTCTTTGTCGATTTCGAAAAATGCCGCCTTGGCTAAAATCACGCCGGCAAATGACGAATTCCTGACAGCTGCCGCGCGCGGCTGACGCTCTGATGGGCGCATGACAGAACCAAGACGAAGGCGCGGCGCGGAGAGGACCAGCAACCGGGGGGCGACCGCCATCCCGCAACTGCCGCTGCGGCGCGTGGTGAATCCCTATCCGCCGATGGCGGTGCTTTCGGCCGATCAGATCGAAGCCATCCATCAGGCCTCGATGCATATCCTCGAGAATTTCGGCATCGAGGTGATGAGTCAGCGGGCGCTCTCGCTGTTCGAGCGTGCCGGCGCCAAGGTCGATCGCGGCTCGATGAATGTGCGCCTCGACCGCGGCATGGTCGACGAAGCGCTGAAGACGACGCGCGCCAGCTATACGCTTACTCCACGCAACCCGGCCCGCGCCATCCATCTCGGCGGCAACACCATCAACTTCACGCTGGTGGCCGGGCCGCCCAACGTGCACGACATGGAACGCGGGCGCCGCGCGGGCAATCTCGGCGACTACTCGGACCTCGTCCGGCTGGCGCAGCATTTCAACTGCATCCACATGCTGGGCAACCAGGTCTGCGCGCCGATCGAATTGCCGGCCAATTCGCGCCATCTCGACACCTATTTCGCCAACCTGACACTGACCGACAAATGCTTCCACGTCTCGGCGATCGGCCGCGGCAGGGCGCTTGACGGCATCGAGATGATGGCGATCTCGCGCGGGTTGACGCTGGAGCAGATGTCGGAGGATCCCGGCGTCACCACCATCATCTCGGTCAATTCGCCGCGACGCTTCGACGAGATGATGGCCGAAGGGTTGATGACCATGGCCGAATACGGCCAGTCGGTGGCAGTGACACCGTTCACGCTGATGGGGGCGATGAGCCCGGTGACGCTGGCCGGCGCGTTGGCGCAGCAGAATGCCGAGGCGCTGTTCGGCATTGTGCTGACCCAGCTTGTGCGGCCGGGCGCGCCGGTCATGTATGGCGCCTTCACTTCCAATGTCGACATGAAGTCAGGCGCGCCGGCCTTCGGCACGCCGGAGAACACCAAGGCCAACATCGCCTCCGGGCAATTGGCGCGGTGCTATAAGCTGCCGTACCGAACGACGCCGGGTTCGGCTTCCAACGCCGCGGATGCGCAAGGCGCCTATGAGACGTTGATGGCGCTATGGGGCGCGGTGCTCGGTCACGGCAACCTCGTCTACCATGCAGCCGGCTGGCAGGAAGGCGGGCTGACGGCATCGTTCGAGAAGCTCATCATCGATGTCGAGATGATCCAGCATATGATGGAATTCCTGCGGCCGATCGTGGTCGATGAAGGGGAGCTTGCGGTGGAGGCGCTGGGCGCGGTGCCGACCGGCGGCCATTTCTTCGGCGAGCCGCATACGTTGGAACGCTACGCCACCGCCTTCTATCAGCCCATGCTTTCCAACTGGCAGAACTACGAGGCCTGGCAGGAAGCCGGCGCGCTCGACACGACGGCACGCGCGACTCGGCTCTGGCAGAAGGCGCTGGAGGAATATGTGCAGCCGGCCATGGACCCCGCCGTGCGCGAGGCGCTCGAAGCCTATATCGCGCGCCGCAAGGAAGCGATCGGGCAGGGCGAGCCGTGATGCCTGGCCGGTTTATCTCCCATTCCGATTCGCTTTGAACGCTCAACTCATTGAAATAACGAGAAGAACCCATGAAGTCGCATGCAAAGGTCGTAGTCATCGGCGGCGGTGTCGTCGGATGTTCCGTGCTGTTCCATCTTGCCCGCCATGGCTGGACCGATGTCGTGCTTCTGGAGCGCGATGAGTTGACCTCGGGCTCGACCTGGCATGCGGCCGGCGGCATGCACACCATCAATGGCGACCCCAACGTCGCCAAGCTGCAGAAATATACGATCTCGCTCTACAAGGAGATCGAGGAGCTGTCTGGCCAGGCGACCGGCGTGCATCTCACCGGTGGCGTGCTTCTGGCAGCGACCGAGGCGCGGCTCGACTGGCTGCGCGGCGTCGTCTCGAAAGGCCGTTATCTCGGCATCGATCTCGAGGTGATCTCGGCGAAGGAGGCGGCCGAACTGATGCCGCTCCTCGATCCGAAGCAATTCGTCGGCGCGGTGCGCAACAAGGAGGACGGCCATCTCGATCCGTCGGGCGTGACGCATGCCTATGCCAAGGCCGCGCGCAAGCTTGGCGCCGAGGTTGAGCGCTTCACCAAGGTCGAGGATATCGTGCGCCGCCCCGACGGGTTGTGGCGCGTCATCACCAACAAGGGCGAGGTAGTGGCCGAGCATGTCGTCAATGCCGGCGGGCTGTGGGCGCGCGAGGTTGGCCGCATGGTCGGGCTCGAACTGCCGGTGCTGGCGATGGAGCACATGTACCTGATCACCGAGGACATGCCCGAGGTCGCCGACTGGAACAAGAAGACCGGCACCGAGATCATCCACGCCGTCGACTTCGACGGTGAGCTTTATCTGCGCCAGGAGCGCGGCGGCATGCTGATGGGCACTTACGAGAAGGCCAACAAGCCCTGGTCCGAGTTCCAGACACCATGGGATTTCGGTCATGAGCTGCTGGAGCCAGACATCGACCGCATCGCGCCGTCGCTGGAAGTCGGCTTCCGCCATTTCCCTGCCTTCCAGAAGACCGGCATCAAGCAGATCATCAACGGCCCCTTCACCTTCGCGCCGGACGGCAATCCGCTTGTCGGCCCGGTGCGCGGCTTGCCGGGCTTCTGGGTCGCCTGCGGCGTCATGGCGGGTTTCAGCCAAGGCGGCGGCGTTGGCCTGGCGCTTTCCAACTGGATGATCGAGGGCGATCCGGGCGCCGACATCTGGGCGATGGACGTTGCGCGCTACGGCGACTGGGCAACGATGGCCTACACCAACGCCAAGGTGCGCGAGAACTATTCGCGCCGCTTCTCGATCCGCTTCCCGAACGAGGAACTGCCCGCCGGACGTCCGCTCAAGACGACGCCGGTCTACGACACGCTGTCGGCCAGGGGCGCGCAGTGGGGCGTGGCCTATGGGCTGGAGGTGCCGCTCTGGTATGCGCCCGAAGGCGTCAAGGACGAGTTCTCGTGGCGGCGCTCGAGCGATTTCGATCATGTCGCCAGGGAGGTGGCGGCCGTTCGCGACGGCGTCGGCCTGTCGGAGATTTCGAGCTTCGCCAAATACAAGGTCACCGGCGAGGGGGCGGCAGCTTGGCTCGACCGGGTGCTCGCCTGCAAACTGCCCAAGCCCGGCCGCATGACGCTGGCGCCGATGCTGAAGGAAGACGGCAAGCTGATCGGCGACTTCACGCTCGCCAATATCGGGGGCGGCGAGTGGTTCATCGCCGGCTCCGGCATTGCCGAGCAGTACCATATGCGCTGGTTCGAGGCGCATCTGCCCAGGGACGGCTCGGTGCAAATCGAAACGCTGGGGCAGAAGCTCACCGGTCTCGCCATCGCCGGCCCGAAGGCGAGGGAGGTGCTGGCCAAGGTCACCCGCGCCGATGTCTCCAACACCGCGTTCCCCTTCATGGCGGTGGCCAGGATGGATATCGGCATGGCGCCCTGCCTGGTCGGCCGCGTGAGTTACACCGGCGACCTCGGCTATGAGATTTGGGTGGCGCCGGAATATCAGCGCGCCGCCTACCAGGCGCTGACGGCAGCAGGCGAGGAATTCGACATCGGCCTGCTCGGCTCGCGCGCGCTCAATGCGCTCAGGCTCGAAAAGAACTACGGCTCATGGGCGCGCGAATACCGGCCGATCTACGGACCGGTCGAGGCCGGGCTCGACCGTTTCGTCGCCTATGGCAAGGAGGCGGATTTCATCGGCAAGGAAGCGGCCCTTGCCGAGCGTAAGAATGGCGGCAAGCTGAGGCTGCGTGCCTTCATCGTCGACGCCACCGACGCCGATGTCATCGGCGACGAGGCGATCTGGCATGACGGCATCGTGCGCGGCTGGGTCACGTCCGGCGGTTATGCCCACAATTCGAAGAAATCGGTCGCGATGGGTTATGTGCCGAAGGAGATCGCCGACAGACCGGACGGCTTTGAGATCGAGATTCTTGGCAAGCGCCATGCCGCGCGAGTGCAGACGGCGCCGCTCTTCGATGCCAATTTCGAGCGGATGCGCGCCTGAACGCAGGCGCGCGCCCGGCTGTCAGGCGTTGGCGTTGTCGCGATTGTCCAGCGCGAAGGAGCCCGGGCCGGCAAAGAAGAGATAAAGGAAGACGAAGCAGAACAGGATGGCTGCGTCGCCGCCATTGTTGGCTGGAAAGAAGTTGCGCGGCATGTGCACCATGAAATAGGCGACCGCCATCTCGCCGCAGAGCAGGAACGCCACCGGGCGCGTGAAGAGCCCCAACGCCAGCAGGACGCCGCCGGCAAATTCGAGGATCGCGGATGTCAGTGCAAGTCCGCTCAGGGCTTCGGCATGGGCGCCGGGAGGAAAATTGAACAGTTTCTGGGTGCCGTGCTCGATGAACTGCAACGCCGTCATGATGCGCAGCACGCCCAGCAGCTGCGGACGGTATTGGGCAAGGCTTTGGAAAAGCTTCATCTAGAACTCCATTTTACCCCCTTCGGCACCGGCCATAGATTATCGCCCGACAATGGACCATTCACTTCCTAAGGCCTGCCATCAACAATCGGTGATGGAAAGGTTCCTCAGTTCACGTGTTCTATTCCCTCACTGGTTGCATTTGTATCGCTATGGTTGTATCAGTGTGCACTACTCCAAACTGTCTGGGTCACCTTTGCCATGAAGAAAGCCGCTATCAGCCTATTCGCATTCCTTGCAGGCACGAGCTTCGCCATCGCCGGCGACGCCGGTTGTGATGGCTTCAAATGGCCGATGACACGCGAGCAGGCCCTGTTTCCGACTGCGCCCGCCGCGCAGTCCGGCGCTGCCCTGACAGTCGGGCAAGCGATGGAATTCACACTCGCAGCGGTCGACACGATCAGCTTTGAAGTGCACCGCAACGCGCACCGGCAGCCGGCACGTTCGGCGCGACGGCAAGCGTGATCGTGCCACCTGAAGGCGAGCTTCAGTTCAGCCTGTCGGATGAGGCCTGGATCGATGTCGTGCAAGATGGCCACGCCGTGAAGTCGGCGGGTTTCAGCGGCGTGAAGACCTGCCCGGGAATTCGCAAGAGCGTGCGTTTCAAACTATCCGCTGGTCCGGCGACTGTTCAACTCAGCGGGGCCAAGAAGGCCGACCTCAAAGTGGCGGTGCTGACGCCGGAGTAGACGGTAATGTCCGCGGGACAGCGCCATCACTGTCCTGCCGGTCTTCCGCAGCGGCTGCGGAGGGTGGCCGGACATCCCCCGCGATGTGGCCGCGAGGGGAGAACAGCTGTTGCCGCCGGTTTCGCCAATCGCGACGCGATGTTGTTACCGAACCGGGGCGAGCAGAGCGAAATGCGCGCCCTGCGGGTCCTGACATTGGACCACCCACTGCGCACTCGGCACTTCCATCGGTCCCATCAGGATCTTGCCGCCATTGTCGGTCACGCGCTTGGCGGCGGCATCGATGGCGTCGACGTTGAAATAGAACTGCCAGACCGGGACCGGGATCTGCGGCGGCTTGTTCATCATGCCGCCGCCCGATTCCGGCCCTGCGGTGAAGGTCTTGTAGATGCCCATCTCGCCCATGTCGAACTCGCCGGCGCTCTCCCAGCCGAACTGGCCCGAATAGAAGTCGAAAGCCGCTTTCCAATCCGATGTGTAAAGCTCATGCCAGCCGATATGCCCTGGCGTGGTGGCCGGCACCGGCGGTTGGTCTGGGCCGTTGGGCTGCAGGAGCATGAAGGTCGCGCCCTGTGGGTCGGCAACGACGGCGAAGCGACCGACGCTTGGAATGTCGTCCGGCGCACGGTGGACAGTGCCACCCGCTTCCTGCAGGGCCTTCGTCGAGGCATCGACATCCTTGGTGTGGATGTAGCCGAGCCATGCCGGCGGCATCCCCATCTTCGCGGCATCCTCCGGCATCGTCATCAGCCCGCCGACGCCGCGCTCTCCGGAATTCATCACAATGTAGCGCGGCATGCCCGGCGTCTTGTCGAAGGGCTCGGCCCTCCACCCGACAACGGCGGTATAGAAGTCCTCGGCGGCGTCGAGGTCGGTGGTCATCAGTTCGTACCAAAAGAAAGGGGAATTCGGCATGGTCAGTCTCCTCACCGGGTTCAGGCAGCGATCGCGGTTCGATCCATCGTAAGACGATCTCCGCGACAGAAATCCGACATCTGGTCCAGAAATCGAGAACGGCAAGGCGCTGAGCCTGCGATCTTGCGTGTCCCGCGGTTTTCGACTTTGCTGTCCCTGAAAGAGGGGCTCTTGTTTTCCATCCGTCGAATGTCGCTCACGCCTGAGCTTGTCGCTCTGTGCCACAGGGAGGAGGCCGATCCTGGCCCGAGCGGGGAATGGACGCAGTTGAATGACGACGATTTCCGCACGCTTGCCTTGCGCCTGTCGGCCGAAGCCGACGAGGGGCCGCTCTGGGTGTTCGCCTATGGCTCGCTGATCTGGAAGCCGGCCTTCGAATCCGTCGAGCAGCGGCGCGCCTCCGCCTATGGCTGGCACCGGTCTTTCTGCCTGGACCTGGTGCGCTGGAGGGGCAGCGCCGAGCAGCCGGGCCTGATGATGGCGCTCGAACGCGGCGGCCGTTGCGACGGCGTGATCTACCGTCTGCCCGAGGGCGAGAAGCCTGCCCAGATCGAGAGACTGCTGCGGCGTGAAATCGACGATCACGAGGCTGTCAGCGCCGTCAGATGGGTTCCGGTGCGCACGATGCAAGGGTCATTGCGAGCGCTTGGTTTCTGGGTCGGCGTCAGCGGCAGGGGCACATCTCTCGGACAGCCGCTGGAGAAGGTGGCATGGGTGCTGGCACGCGCGTGCGGCCATGTCGGCTCCGGCGCGGAGTATCTCCACAACACTGTCAGCCACCTCGAGACATTCGGCATCCACGACCGCAATCTGTGGCGGCTGCAGGAGCTGGTCGCCGATGAGATCAGGTCGATCCATGGCCACAGGATTGGAAGCGGTGAGCCGTCGGAGACAACAGTCGCCGCTATAATATGACTACAATTATCAAGTTTTTATCCAGCCATTACAGCGACTTGGTCGAAAATTGACCAATTGATAAAAAAATAAAACGTGCTAGCCTTCCCCAAAACAAAACAAGGGGAACTGGAATGGCGACTGGTCATTTCATCGAAGGCATCGCCGGCGGAAGGCTGTCGGCCGAGCAATATGCCGACAATTTTTCCGATCTGCATCCGCCGCTCGATCACCACGAGGCGCTGGTCGAGGCCGATCGCTGCTACTTCTGCTACGACGCGCCGTGCATGAATGCCTGCCCGACCTCGATCGACATCCCGATGTTCATCCGGCAGATCGCGACCGGCAATCCGCTGGGCTCGGCCAAGACCATCTTCGACCAGAACATCCTCGGCGGCATGTGCGCCCGCGTCTGCCCGACCGAGACGCTCTGCGAAGAGGTCTGCGTGCGCGAGGTGGCGGAAGGCAAACCGGTGCAGATCGGCCGGCTGCAGCGCTACGCGACCGACGCCGCGATGGATGAAGGCAAGCAGTTCTACAAGCGCGCCGAGCCGACCGGAAAATCGGTTGCCGTGGTCGGCGCCGGACCTTCGGGTCTCGCGGCGGCGCATCGCCTCGCGCGTCACGGCCATGATGTGACGATACTCGAGGCGCGGCCGAAGGCCGGCGGCCTCAACGAATACGGCATCGCCGCCTATAAGAGCGTCGACGATTTCGCCCAGGCCGAGGTCGACTATGTGACCTCGATCGGCGGCATCGACATCCAGCACGGCAAGGCGCTCGGCCGCGACTTCCAGCTTTCCGACCTGATCCGG
Source organism: Mesorhizobium album (assembly GCF_033977205.1). Classification (NCBI taxonomy): domain Bacteria; kingdom Pseudomonadati; phylum Pseudomonadota; class Alphaproteobacteria; order Hyphomicrobiales; family Phyllobacteriaceae; genus Mesorhizobium; species Mesorhizobium album. The sequence continues at coordinate 8,517 of NZ_JAVIIW010000013.1, forward strand.
AACTATGACGCGGTGTTCCTTGGCCTCGGGCTCGGCGGCGTCAACGCGCTCAGCGCCGAAGGCGAGGACGCGGACGGTGTCGCCAACGCGGTCGAGTTCATCGCCGAGCTCAGGCAGGCGAGCGACCTTGCCAGCCTGCCGGTCGGCCGGCGCGTCGTCGTCATCGGCGGCGGCATGACGGCGATCGACGCCGCGGTGCAGTCGAAGCTGCTCGGCGCCGAGGAGGTGACGATTTGCTACCGGCGCGGGCAGGAGCACATGAACTCCTCCGGCTTCGAGCAGGATCTGGCCGCCGCCAACGGCGTCACCATCCGCCACTGGCTGCAGCCGAAGCGCGTCATTGCCGAAAACGGCAAGGTGTCTGCGATCGAGCTCGAATACACCTCGATCAATGACGGCAAGCTTGCCGGTACAGGCGAGCGGCTTACGCTCGCCGCCGACCAGGTGTTCAAGGCGATCGGCCAGAGCTTTACGCCCGCGGTGCTCAATGGCAGCGTCGCCTCGATCGCGCTCGAAGGCGGTCGCATCAAGGTCGATGCGGAAGGCCGCACCTCGCTGGCGAAAGTCTGGGCGGGCGGCGACTGCATTTTCGGCGGCGACGACCTGACCGTCTCGGCCGTGGCGCAGGGCCGCGACGCCGCCGAATCGATCCACCGGGCACTGACCTCTAACGGGAGGGCATGAGCATGGCAGACATCCGCAACACTTTTGTCGGCATCAAGTCGCCCAATCCGTTCTGGCTCGCCTCCGCGCCGCCGACCGACAAGGCCTATAATGTCGAGCGCGCCTTCAAGGCCGGCTGGGGCGGCGTGGTGTGGAAGACGCTGGGCGAAGAAGGCCCGCCGGTCGTCAACGTCAACGGCCCGCGCTACGGCGCGATCTGGGGCGCCGACCGACGCCTGCTCGGCCTGAACAACATCGAGCTGATCACCGACCGCGACCTGCAGACCAATCTGCGCGAGATGAAGCAGGTGAAGATGAACTGGCCGGACCGGGCGCTTGTCGCCTCGATCATGGTGCCTTGCGTGGAAGAGAGCTGGAAGGCGATCCTGCCGCTGGTCGAAGAGACCGGCGCCGACGGCATCGAGCTCAATTTCGGCTGCCCGCACGGCATGAGCGAGCGCGGCATGGGCTCGGCTGTCGGCCAGGTGCCGGAATATATCGAGATGGTGGTGCGCTGGTGCAAGCAGTACACCCGCATGCCCGTCATTACCAAGCTGACGCCCAACATCACCGATATCCGCAAGCCGGCAAGGGCGGCGAAGGCCGGCGGCACCGACGCGGTGTCGCTGATCAACACCATCAACTCGATCACCGGCGTCGATCTCGACAGTTTCGCACCACAGCCGACCATCGACGGCAAGGGCTCGCATGGCGGCTATTGCGGTCCGGCGGTCAAGCCGATCGCGATGAACATGGTGGCCGAGATCGCGCGCGATCCGGAAACGCATGGCCTGCCGATCTCCGGCATCGGCGGCATCACCACCTGGCGGGATGCTGCCGAATTCATGGCGCTCGGCGCCGGCAACGTGCAGGTCTGCACGGCGGCGATGACCTACGGCTTCAAGATCGTGCAGGAGATGATCGCGGGGCTGGAGAACTGGATGGACGAGAAGGGCCACGCCTCGCTCTCCGACATCATCGGCCGCGCCACGCCCAACGTCACCGACTGGCAATATCTCAACCTCAACTACGTCGCCAAGGCGCATATCGACCAGGACGCCTGCATCAAATGCGGCCGCTGCCACATCGCCTGCGAGGACACCTCGCACCAGGCGATCACCAGCATGGTCGACGGTGTCAGGCATTTCGAGGTGATCGAGGCCGAATGCGTCGGCTGCAATCTTTGCGTCAATGTCTGCCCGGTCGAGGGCTGCATCACCATGGAGCCGCTGGCGGCAGGCTCGGTGGACCAGCGCACCGGCAAGCCGGTATCGCCGATCTATGCCAACTGGACGACGCATCCGAACAATCCGATGGCCAAGGTGGCGGCGGAGTAAGGGAACAGGCATTCGAACAGAAAACGGCGCCCTCCGGCGCCGTTTTCTGTTTGCTCTATTGTGGATAAAAAATATCCATGAATAGGAGTGGCAGGCCATGAAACTGGGAGAGGGCGTCGAAGCGGCGATCCACTGCGCCGCCATGCTTGCCGGCGTCGACGGCAACAGCACCATGTCGGGCGCAGCCATGGCCGAGGCCTTCGGCCTGTCGCCGAGCTATCTCTTGAAACATCTCAATCAGCTGACGACGGCGCGCATCCTGGAATCGGTGCCGGGACCCGCCGGCGGCTACAGGCTGGCGCGGCCTGCCGAGCGCATCACGCTGCTCGACATCGTGCTTGCGGTCGAGGGCAGGGAGCCTGCCTTCCGCTGCGGCGAGATCCGCCAGCGCGGTCCGGTCAAGCTCGACGCCTCCGCCTACGTGAAACCATGCGGCATCAATGCCGCGATGCTGAAGGCCGAGCGCGCCTATCGCGCCGCTCTTGCCGAGGCGACGCTCTCCGACATCGTCGCCGATTTCATGAACGACGCCGATCCCCGCACGGTCGCTGCAAGCTGCGCCTTCGTCGAGCGCCGCCAGCGGCCGCAGAAAGTTCAATCAAGCTCCCAACCAAGCAAAGCGTGAAAGGTAAGTGAAATGAAACAGAGGCTGCAGTTCTTCGCCAAGGCGCCTGAAATCATGAAGGCAGTGATGGCGCTCAACAAGGCCGTGGAGGAGTGCGGGCTGGAGAAAAGCCTGATGCACCTCATCAAGCTCCGGGCGTCGCAGATCAATGGCTGCTCCTATTGCGTCGAGATGCACAGCCGCGAGGCCCGGCGCGACGGCGAGACCGAGACCCGGCTCTATCTGGTCGCCGCCTGGAAGGAGTCGCCGCTGTTTTCCGAGCGCGAGCGCGCTGCGCTTGCCTGGACCGAGAAGGTGACGAACATCTCCGACAACGGCGTTCCGGACGATCTCTACGCCCGGACACTGGAGCATTTCTCGGAGGAGGAACTGGTCAAGCTGACGGTGGTGATCGGCATGATCAACACCTGGAACCGGCTCTGCGTGTCCTTTCACGCCATCCATCCGATGCCGGCCGCCAAGGCTGCTTGAGCATCAGCGGTCGCGCGGATCGGTAAAACGCTCCGCGCGGCTTTCATTTGCGAGATCAATAACATGTTCGAGAATTTTCAGAACGAGATTCTGTTTGCCGGGCGCTGATCGCGCACAATGCCTGACTGCCGGCCGGCGGATTTGATGGCGCGGCGTTAATCGCTCTGTCGCGATTGTCCTGTATTAGCAAATGCAGGTTCGCCCGTCGGAGCGTTCATGGAGCAGAGCTGGACTACGTTCTGGGCCCGTGTTTCGGAAGCCTTCCGTCAGGCGCTGTTTCCGTTTCGGGCTGTTGCCGAAGCCCTTGGCGGGCATCCGAGCGACATTCAGATATGGTGCTTCCTGTGCGGCGTCTTCTTTCTGACGGTGGTCGCCATACAAACCTATGGCGACATCGTGCTCAGGCGGCGCGGCGCCGTTGCCACCGGCAAGGTGGTCGGCATCGACAAGTCGAGCGACGGGCCGGATACGCCGATCATCGAATTCGCCGACCGGCTGGGCAAGATATGGCGCTTCGAGTCGCATCTGCCGGTCAACAGAACGACCAGGAGTGTCGGCGCACCGGTCGAGGTGATGTACGATCCCTTTCACCCGAAGCGGGCACGCGAGATGGGCCGCCCGCTGATGAAGACGGTCCACCTGATTGTCTGGTATGCGGTTGTTGCGGGGCTGATGGCACTCGCCTTCTTGCCCGGCCTCATTTCCAATTGATCTATTCGCCGTTCAGGCGGCAAAGCGCAGACCGCCGTCGCAGGTCAGCACCTGGCCGGTCATGAAGCCATTGGAGACCAGGAAGGCGATCGCGTCGGCAACGTCTTCGGCGCGGCCGATACGGCCGACCGGCGTCTTGCCGGCATATTCGGCAAAGACCGTCTGGCGCTGCGCGTCCGGCAGAAAGTCCCACCAGGGCGTATCGATAACGCCGGGCGCCACGACGTTGACGCGCAGCGGCTTCAGCTCGACCGCGAGGATCGGCGCCACGGTGAGCAGCATGCCGTTGATGGCGCCGATGCCGGCGACGCCAGGCGTCGCGAGCTGCGCCGAGACGGCCGAAATGAAGGTGACCGACCCGGTCTTGCTCAAGGTCGGCAGGGCCGCCTGCAGGCAGGTCAGCTGCGGCTTGATCTTCTCGTCGACGCCGCTGCCGATGTCGGCAAGGTCGAGGGTCGCGAACGGCCCAAGCCCCTTGCCGCCGCTCGCCGCCAGAACGAGGTGGTCGAACGGCCCGAGATCGTCGAAGAAGCGGCGGACCTCGTCCGGCCTGCTCGCGTCGAAAGCGGCCTTGCCGACGGTGCCGCCAAGGCTCTTCCATGCGCTTTTGAGCTTCTCCTCGTTGCGGCCGGTGATCGTCACTTTCATCGTCGGGCTGACCAGCCGTTTGGCCGTGGTAAGGCCAATGCCGGACGAGCCGCCGATGATCACGCAATGTTCGATATTGTCGCTCATGAACGCTGTTCCCTGGATGTCGCGGAAGATTGTCCGGTCAGTTCGAGGCTGAGCGCCCGCAACTGGCGGCGGGCTTTTTCGTCGTAGGCCTGCGCATCGGCGCGCGATTCCCGCTGGCCGTCGAAATAGAGGCCGCTGCGTCCTTCGAGGGCCGGCGAGGCCGCGAGGTTGAGGATGGCTTCGGCGCCGGTCTCGACCGAGTTCCACGGTGTGATGCCGGCCTGCCGGACCATGGTGGTGTCCATGTAGCTTGCCGGATGGAGCGCGTTGACGGTGACGCCGGTGCCCTTGAGCTGTTCGGCCAGGTCGACGGTGAACAGGATCTGCGCCAGCTTGCTCTGGCAATAGGCGCGCACGCCGCTATAGCCGTGCGTCAGCATCACGTCGTCGAAATCGATCGCTTGCTGTCCGGCCGAGGCGACATTGACGGTGCGCGCCGGCGCGCTTGCCTTAAGCAGCGGCAGCAGCTCCGACGTCAGCAGGAAGCCGGCGAGATAATTGACGGCGAAGCGCAACTCATAGCCGTCGGCGCTCACCTGCCTTTTCGCGCCCTGGCCGCCGGTGCCGACGCCGGCATTGTTGATCAATATGTCGAGCCGGTCGGTTCTTGCGCGCACGGCGTCTGCGAGACGGCGCACGTCGGCGAGCGAAGCGAGGTCGGCGGCGAGAAATTCGGCCTTGCCGCCTTTGGCTTCGATGGCGGCGACTGTCGCCTTGCCGCGAGCTTGGTCGCGGCCATGCACCAGCACGCGGGCGCCGGCGGCGCCGAGCCTTTCGGCCACCACGCGGCCGACGCCGTCGGTCGAGCCGGTGACGAGAACGGTCTTGTTTCTGAGTTCCATGTTCAGAGCCTCCTTATGTTGCTCTGAACGGGAAGATGGGGCGCGGCAGGCGCCTCAAACAGTTCAAACTTTATCCTGGTATCGATACTGCTATAATAACTTCATGGATGCCGTGACCCATTCCCCTGAGGATAGCCGCCGCCGCGAGCTTGGCGCCTTTCTGCGTTCCCGCCGCGAAAGGCTGTCGCCTGCGGAAATTGGGATCGCGACCGGCGCCAGGCGGCGCACGCCCGGCCTTAGGCGCGAGGAAGTGGCGATGATCGCCGGCGTCGGCACCACCTGGTACACCTGGCTGGAACAGGGCAGGGACGTTCGGCCTTCGGTCGAGGTGCTGACCGCGCTCTGCGAGGCATTGCGCCTCGACGCCGTCGAGAGGCGGCATCTGTTCATCCTCGCCGGCCGCCAGCAGCCCGAGCGCCGCGTGCCGGAGCCCGAAAAAGTCGACGGGACGCTCCTGCATATGCTGCAAAGCCTTGTCCTGCAGCCGGCCTATGTGGTTGGCCGGCGCTGGGACGTGCTGGCCTGGAACGATGCCGCAGCAGCCGTGTTCGGCGACTATGGCCTGCTCGAGGGCGATGCACGCAACATCGTCCATCTGGTGTTCACCAGCCCGCACCATCGCCGGCTGCTGGTCGACTGGGAAGAACTCGCCCGCGTGGTGCTCGCTTCGTTTCGCGCCGAGAGCGCCAAATATGTCGGCGATCCGGATTTCGAGCGGCTGATCGCGCTCATGATGCGCTCAAGCCCGGAGTTCCGCGACTGGTGGCCAAGGCGCGACGTGGCGCGAAGACTGACGGGGGTGAAGCATGTGCGGCATCCCACGGCGGGCGCGATGGCCTTTGAGCATATGAGCCTGTCGATCGACGACGGCTCGGACATGCGGCTGATCGTCTACACGCCGTTGCCTGAGCAGAACTCGATCGCCAAGCTCAAGAAGCTGCTCGAAGCGCAACCGGCCGAACGGCGCAGCGCGTAAGGTTGGTTGGCAGAAGTGCTCATCAGCACTCATCATTTCGTCATCCACGGGCGGAGCAAGGAGCGTAGCGACGCAGCGCAGACCCGAGGATCCTGTGACCTTTAGGCGCCGCCGCGGTCCAGAATTCTGCACCGCTGCACTCTACGTATGAGGTAACGGCATGGATCCCAGGGTCTCCGCGACGCCGCTTCGCGGCTGCTCCGCCCTGGGATGACGAAGTTAGACGCTTCGCCCAATCCCCACGGGTTGCAACAACCAGACGACTGGCAGGTTGCTCCCCTCCTTTAGCCTATTTGACGAGTCGCTAACCCTTCGGCTTCAACCCATCCAGGAACAATTGCTCCAGAAATCTGGCGGCGTCCTCGAAGCGGCCATCGCCGCCGCGGTCGGGGCCGAGCACGGCGCGCACCTGGACGTCGAAATCGGCATAGTGCTGCGTCGTCGCCCAGATCGCGAAGATCAGATGCCAGGGGTCGGTGCGGGCGATCTTGCCGGCCCGCATCCAGCCCTTGATGACGGCGGCCTTCTCATCGACCAGCGTTTTAAGCTCGCCCTCCAGCATCGGCATGATGCGAGGTGCGCCCTGCAGGATCTCGTTGGCGAAGAGCCGGCTTTCGCGCGGGAAGTCGCGCGCCATTTCGAGCTTGCGGCGGATGTAGCTGCGCAATTCGGTCATCGGATCGCCAATGTCGTCGAGTTCCCTGAGCGGCGCCAGCCACGTGTCGAGCAGCCGCTGCATCAACGTCTCGTGAATGTCCTCCTTGCGGCGGAAGTAATAGAGAAGGTTCGGCTTCGACATGCCGGCGGCTTCGGCGATCTGGTCGATGGTCGAGCCGCGAAAACCGTTGGCGGAGAAGACTTCGAGCGCGGCTTCCAGGATGAGTTCGCGCTTTTCCTGCTGGATGCGGGTGCGGCGAGGAGCTGAGCCTTCCATCGTATCCGTCATCCTTGCCGGCCGCCGTCGCGGGAGCCATCTGGACCAATTCTCTGGACCAGTTTTTCTCCGATCTGTGGAACGCGCGTTCGATGCGGCATTTCCGTTAGTAATCCCTTGACCGCCGACAGGGCGGTGCTAACGTTTGTCCAATCGGTCAAAATTTGCGTAGCACGAAAACGCAGCGAAGACCAAGCCTTGGGAAGACCAAGCGTTAGCGCACCGAAACAGGTTACAAGGGGAAGTCTTGGTCATGTCCAACCGGCTGAAAGTCACGCCGAACGATCTCAGTGCATTCTGGATGCCGTTCACGGCAAACCGGCAGTTCAAGCAGGCGCCGCGCATGTTTGTGTCCGCCAAGGACATGCACTACACGACGAGTGACGGCCGCAAGGTGCTCGACGGCACCGCCGGCCTGTGGTGCGTGAACGCCGGCCACTGCCGGCCGAAGATCACCGAAGCAATCCAGGCCCAGGCCGCGGAGCTCGACTATGCGCCGGCTTTCCAGATGGGCCACCCGATCGTGTTCGAGTTGGCGAACCGCCTGGTCGACATCGCACCGAAGGGCATGGACCACGTCTTCTTCACCAATTCCGGCTCGGAATCGGTCGACACAGCGCTGAAAATGGCGCTCGCCTACCATCGTGTCAGGGGCGAGGGCTCGCGCACCCGCCTCATCGGCCGCGAGCGCGGCTACCACGGCGTCAATTTCGGCGGCATTTCGGTCGGAGGTATCGTCGCCAACCGCAAGATGTTCGGCACGCTGCTCGGCGGCGTCGACCATCTGCCGCACACGCACCTGCCGGAGAAGAACGCCTTCTCGAAGGGCGTGCCCGACCATGGCGCGGAACTGGCGAACGAGCTCGAGCGCCTTGTCACGCTGCATGATGCCTCGACCATTGCTGCCGTCATCGTCGAGCCGGTCGCGGGCTCTACCGGCGTCATCCTGCCGCCGAAGGGCTATCTGCAGAAGCTGCGCGAGATCTGCACCAAGCACGGCATCCTGTTGATCTTCGACGAGGTGATCACCGGTTTCGGCCGTCTCGGCGCGCCATTCGCCGCGGACTATTTCGGCGTCACGCCGGATATCATGACCACGGCCAAGGGCGTTTCCAACGGCGTCATCCCGATGGGCGCGGTGTTCGTCAAGAAGGAAATCCACGACGCCTTCATGACCGGCCCCGAGCATCTGATCGAGTTTTTCCACGGCTACACCTATTCGGGCAACCCGATCGCCTGCGCGGCCGCACTCGGCACTTTAGACACCTATAAGGAAGAGGGCCTGCTCACCCGCGGCGAGGAGCTCTCGTCCTACTGGGAAGATGCGCTGCACTCGCTGAAGGGCGAGCCGCATGTGATCGACATCCGCAATATCGGCCTGATCGGCGCGATCGAGCTGGCGCCGATCGCCGGCCAGCCGACCAAGCGGGCCTTCTCGGCTTTCGTCAAGGCCTTCGAGCGCGGCGCGCTGATCCGCACCACCGGCGACATCATCGCGCTGTCGCCGCCGCTGATCATCACCAAGGGCCAGATCAACGAACTGATCGACCATGTTAGGGACGTGCTGAGGTCGATAGACTAGTTGGACAAACTGTCGGGCGGCGACGGGAACCGCCGCCCGACGGGAACTGAAATGGAAGGACTTTCGAATGGCCGCCCCAGGCGAGAATCTGCGAATCAATTCAGACCGTTTGTGGGATTCCATCATGGAGATGGCGAAGATCGGCCCCGGCGTTGCCGGCGGCAACAATCGCCAGACATTGACCGATTCCGACAAACAGGGCCGCGAGCTGTTCAAGTCCTGGTGCGATCAGGCGGGGCTCGTCATGGGCGTGGACCAGATGGGCACCATGTTCATGACCCGCGCCGGCACCGACCCGGAGGCGCTGCCGGTCTATGTCGGCTCCCACCTCGATACCCAGCCGACCGGCGGCAAATATGACGGCGTGCTCGGCGTGCTTTCCGGGCTTGAGGTCGTGCGCTCGCTCAACGATCTCGGCATCAAGACCAAGCATCCGATCGTCGTCACCAACTGGACGAACGAGGAGGGCGCGCGGTTCGCACCGGCCATGCTCGCCTCGGGCGTTTTTGCCGGCGTTCATACGCTGGACTATGCCTACGGCCGCAAGGATCTGGAGGGCGCGACCTTCGGCGACGAGTTGAAGCGAATCGGCTGGGTCGGCGACGAGAAGGTCGGCGCCCGCAAGATGCACGCCTATTTCGAATATCACATCGAGCAGGGGCCGATCCTCGAGGCCGAGAACAAGCAGATCGGCGTGGTGACCCACTGCCAGGGCCTGTGGTGGCTGGAGTTCACGCTGACCGGCAGGGAAGCGCATACCGGCTCGACGCCGATGAACATGCGCGTCAATGCCGGGCTGGCCATGGCCCGCATCCTGGAGATGGTGCAGACGGTCGCCATGGAGAACCAGCCGGGCGCCGTCGGCGGGGTGGGCCAAGTGAAGTTCTCGCCGAATTCCCGCAACGTGCTGCCGGGCACGGTGATCTTCACCGTCGATATCCGCTCGCCGGACCAGGCGAAGCTCGACGGCATGCGCGCCCGCATCGAGAAGGAAGCGCCGAAGATCTGCGAGGCGCTCGGCGTGAAATGCGCGGTCGAGGCGGTCGGCCATTTCGATCCGGTGACCTTCGATCCGACGCTGGTCGGCCGCGTGCGCACGGCGGCCGAGAAGCTCGGCTACAGCCACATGAACATCATCTCTGGCGCCGGCCACGACGCCTGCTGGGCGGCCAAGGTCGCGCCGACGACCATGGTCATGTGCCCCTGCGTCGGCGGTCTCAGCCACAACGAAGCCGAGGACATCTCCAAGGAATGGGCGGCGGCCGGCGCCGACGTGCTGTTCCATGCGGTGGTCGAGACGGCGGGAATCGTCGAATGATCGAATAGACGTCACCTCGAAAAGCCGCTCGCAAAGAAGCGCGAAAAGATCAGGGGAACAGATATGACCAAAGTCATCAAGAACGGCACCATCGTCACCGCCGACCGCACATGGAAGGCCGACGTGGTGTTCAGCCGCGGCAAGATCATCGCCATCGGCTCGGACCTGCATGGCGACCATGAGTTCGACGCCACGGGCTGCTACGTCATGCCGGGCGGCATCGATCCGCACACCCATCTCGAAATGCCTTTTATGGGCACCTATTCGGCCGACGATTTCGAATCCGGCACCCGCGCCGCGCTCTCCGGGGGCACGACGATGGTGGTCGACTTCTGCCTGCCGGCACCGCAGCAGTCGCTGCTCGAAGCGCTGCAGATGTGGGACAACAAGACCTCGAAGGCGTCCTGCGACTATTCCTTCCACATGGCCATCACCTGGTGGGGCAAGCAGGTGTTCGACGAGATGGCGACCGTCGTCGACAGGGGCATCACCTCGTTCAAGCACTTCATGGCCTATAAGGGCGCGCTGATGGTCGATGACGACGAGATGTATTCCTCGTTCCAGCGCTGCGCCGATCTCGGCGCACTGCCGCTCGTTCATGCCGAGAACGGCGACGTGGTTGCTGCGCTTTCGCAGAAGCTGCTTGCCGCCGGCAATAACGGCCCCGAAGGCCATGCCTATTCGCGCCCGCCGGAAGTGGAAGGCGAGGCGACAAACCGCGCCATCATGATCGCCGACATGGCCGGTGTGCCGCTCTATGTCGTGCACGTCTCCTGCGAGCAGAGCCACGAGGCCATCCGGCGCGCGCGCCAGAAGGGGATGCGCGTCTTTGGTGAGCCGCTGATCCAGCATTTGACGCTCGACGAGAGCGAATATTTCAACAAGGACTGGGACCATGCGGCGCGCCGCGTGATGAGCCCGCCCTTCCGCAGCAAGTGGCACCAGGATTCGCTGTGGGCAGGCCTGCAGGCAGGCTCGCTGCAGGTGGTGGCGACCGACCACTGCTCCTTCACCACCAAGCAGAAGCGCAACGGCGTCGGCGATTTCACCAAGATCCCGAACGGCACCGGCGGCCTCGAAGATCGCTTGCCCATTCTGTGGACGACCGGCGTCAACACCGGCCGGCTGACGATGAACGAGTTCGTCGCAGTGACCTCAACCAACATCGCCAAGATCCTCAACATGTATCCGAAGAAGGGCGCGATCGTCGAAGGCGCGGACGCCGACATCGTGGTCTGGGACCCGAAGCGCAAGAAGACGATCTCGGCCAAGAACCAACAGTCGGTGATCGATTACAACGTCTTCGAAGGTTTTGAGGTGACGGGCCTGCCGCGCTTCGTCTTCTCGCGGGGCGAGCTGTCGATCGAAGAGGCAGACGTCAAGGCCAAGATCGGCCATGGCGAGTTCGTCGCCCGCGAGCCGAATGCGGCGGTCAACCGGGCGCTGTCGACCTGGAAGGAAATCAGCGCGCCGCGCAAGGTGGAGCGTTCCGGCATTCCGGCGACCGGAGTTTGAGCGTGCGGGCTGTACATCTTGTCATCGCGGCGGCCGCCCTGCTGGCTGCCAGCCAGGCCATCGCGGCCGGCATCGACCTTTCGAAGCCCTACGGCAACAGGTCCGGTTGCATCAACAAGAACGGCCAGCAGGTTTATGCCGAAGACATGCTGCTCTTGACCGACAAGGAATTGGTCACGGTGACGATGGCTTGCACTTTCAGCGACAAGCAGGTGCAAGCCGACGGGTCGCTGACGGCGAAGGCCAAATGTGAGGTGGAGGGCGAGGAGAACCAGTCGCCCGCCCAGTTCACGATCAAGCGCAGCGCCAAGAACGCGAAGAAGCTGGTGATCGCCGGCGAGGACGGCAATGTGATGGGCGAAGTCTCCCGGTGCAAATAGCGGCGAGAGTGGTCCCTTCAGCCTCAGGCAACCAGCGCATCCAGTTCCGGCAGCAGGACGACGCTTTCCTGCTCGTTGGGGTCGGTGCGTGCGATGACCGCCGAGGAAGGCGCGCCGCTCAGATTGGCGGGCAGGTGCGGCACGCCGGCCGGAATGTAGAAGAGGTCGCCGGCCTTGACGACGATGTGGTGCTCGAGCCGGTCGCCGTACCAGGTATGGACTTCGCCCGAGAGCACATAGATCGCGGTCTCGTGGTTCTCATGCATATGCGCCTTGGCGCGGGCACCGGGCGGCATGGTCAAGAGATGCATGCAGATGCCGGAGGAGCCAACAGTCTCGGCGGCGATGCCGGCGAAATAGCTCAGCCCCTGTTTGCCTTCATAGGTGCTTTCAGGGTGAATAAGATGACATGTGGGTTTAGGCGGCATCGGCAAGGCTCCAGGCGGTGTCGATCGAGTGGGATTGAACGAGTGGAAAACAACATCAGCACAAATGCAACCGGATTCCAGCCGGCGCGGCAGCGGCTGCGAAAGGCAGGCTTCAGCCAATGACCGGACAATCGCCCGCCGTCGTTTCGGCAAGCAAGCTCGGCCTCACCTTCCAGACCAGTGACGGTCCGGTGCAGGCATTGTCCAATGTCGATCTCACCATCGGCAAGGGCGAGTTCGTCTCCTTCATCGGCCCATCCGGCTGCGGCAAGACCACGCTGCTGCGCGTCATCGCCGACCTGGAGAAACCGACCTCGGGAACGATCTCGGTCAACGGCATGACGCCGGAGCAGGCGCGCGAGAAACGCGCTTACGGCTATGTTTTCCAGGCGGCGGCGCTTTTTCCCTGGCGCACGATCGAGCGCAATGTGGCGCTGCCGCTGGAGATCATCGGCCTCGGCCAGGCCGAGCAGGCAGAGCGCATCAAGCGCACGCTGGAACTCGTCAACCTCTCCGGCTTCGAGAAGAAATATCCCTGGCAGCTTTCCGGCGGCATGCAGCAGCGCGCCTCGATCGCGCGCGCTCTCGCCTTCGATGCCGACCTGCTTTTGATGGACGAGCCGTTCGGCGCGCTCGACGAGATCGTGCGCGACCATCTGAACGAGCAGCTTCTCAGCCTCTGGGACCGGACCGACAAGACGATCTGCTTCGTCACCCATTCGATCCCCGAAGCGGTCTATCTGTCGACGCGCATCGTCGTGATGTCGCCGCGCCCCGGCCGCGTCACTGACATCATCGAATCGACGCTACCGAGGGAGCGGCCGCTCGACATCCGCGAGACGCCGGAATTCCTGGCGATCGCCGCACGCGTGCGCGACGGCCTGCGGGCAGGGCACAGCTATGATGATTGAGGGTGATCTTCCTCCTCTCCCCAACGGGGAGAGGGTGGCCGGAGCGAAGCGGAGGTCGGGTGAGGGGGTGGCCAACCACGCCTTCGTCATCCTAGGGCGAAGCAAGCGCGAAGCGGCTTGCGCAGACCCTAGGATCCATGCCGAGACGTCGGCCGAAGGGTCAAAACGGCGGAGAATGCCCGCTAAATACCGCAAGGCGCAGAGAGCCCTGCTCTGCACCGTTGCGGAGCGGAGAAGTAACGGCATGGATCCTAGGGTCTGCGCCGCGTCGCTTCGCTCCTTGCTCCGCCCTAGGATGACGAAGTTCGGACGCCGCGATCATTTCACCTCAGGTGAGCGCAAGGGCGGCGCCCGTTCCTCGATGCGGAAGCGCCTCACGCAAATTCCGGGAGCGCCGCTCCATGGATAGCTTCCGATCCAAGATCGTCCCCGTAACCACGATCCTCGCTGGCGTGGTGGTGATCTGGTATGTCTTTGCCGTCATCCTCAACGCGCCGTTCCAGCGCGATCTCGACCAGAGGGCCAACCAGACGCCCGGCACCGTCGAATTCATCGGCAAGACGCTGTCGCAGCCGAAGCCGACGCTGCCGGCGCCGCATCAAGTGGCGGTGAACTTCTTCGAGAACACGTTTCTGCGCAGCCTCACCTCGAACCGCAGCCTCGTCTATAACGCCTGGGTCACGCTGTCCTCGACGCTGCTCGGCTTCGCTTTCGGCACCGCGCTCGGCATCGTCATCGCGGTCGGTATCGTCCATGTGATCACGCTCGACCGCAGCCTGATGCCGTGGATCATCGCCTCGCAGACCATTCCGATCCTGGCGGTGGCGCCGATGATCATCGTGGTGCTGGCGGCGATCGGCATCACCGGCCTGATCCCCAAGGCGCTGATCTCGACCTATCTCTCCTTCTTCCCGGTCGCGGTAGGCATGGTGAAGGGCCTGCGCTCGCCCGAACTCATGCATCTCGACCTGATGCACACCTATAATGCCAGTGCCTCGCAGACCTTCTGGAAGCTGCGCGTCCCCGCATCGGTGCCCTTCCTGTTCACCTCGATGAAGGTGGCGGTGGCGGCGAGCCTGGTCGGCGCGATCGTCGGCGAGCTGCCGACCGGCGCGGTCGCCGGCATCGGCGCCAAGCTGCTCTCCGGCGCCTATTACAGCCAGACCATCGACATCTGGTCGGCGCTGGTGGCGGGCTCGGTGGTCGCCGCGCTCCTGGTCATGGTGGTCGGCATCGCCGGCCGCCTGGTCGACCGCGCCATGGGCGGGAGGCCGGCATGACCTGGCTGAAACCATCCTGGCAATCGGTGCTGGCGATCCTCTTTTGCCTCATCGCCTTCGCGCTCGGCGCAATGTCGAAGCCAGAAGCGGCCGCGCTGGCAGAGCCGACAGCAACGATCGCCTACCCGTATATGGGTACGAAGGGGTTGATCGTCGGATTGCTGCTGATCGCGGCGCTGGTCTCGGCGGTCAGGCTCGCGCCTATCGTCGAGGCCGTGATCCTGTTCATCGGCGCTCATTTCGCCGCCTGGCTGCTGATCAAGGGCATCGCGGGTTTCGAGGGCACGGCGCTGGCGCCCTACTTCCTCGTTCTCGCCGCGGCCTGGCTGCTCGCTTGGCGTTGTGCGGCCTTGTTATCCTCCCTGCGGCCTGTTGCGAGCGGGGCGAAGACTGGATTGCGTCTGATCATCCCGGCGATCTTCGGCGCCTGGATCCTGATCATTTGGGAAGCGGTCACGCGCGGCGCCGGTATCCCCTTCATTCTACTGCCGCCGCCGAGCGCCATCGGCATCCGCATCGCCAATTCGCTGCCGCTGCTCGGCGAGGATGTGCGGCAGACAATCTTCAAGGCAGTCCTGGTCGGCTACATCGTGGGCAACCTCGCCGGTTTCGTCGTCGCGATCCTGGCCGACCGCGTGCCGTTCCTCAGGCGCGGGCTGCTGCCGATCGGCAACATGGTTTCGGCGCTGCCGATCATCGGCGTCGCGCCGATCATGGTCATGTGGTTCGGCTTCGACTGGCCCTCCAAGGCGGCGGTCGTCATCATCATGACCTTCTTCCCGATGCTTGTGAACACGGTCGCCGGGCTCGCGGCCTCGGGCCATATGGAGCGCGACCTGATGCGCACCTATGCATCCAGCTACTGGCCGACCTTGCTAAAGCTCAGGCTGCCGGCGGCAATGCCGTTCATCTTCAATGCGCTGAAGATCAACTCGACGCTGGCGCTGATCGGCGCCATCGTCGCGGAGTTCTTCGGCACGCCTGTTGTCGGCATGGGATTCCGCATTTCGACGGAAGTCGGTCGGATGAACATCGACATGGTTTGGGCCGAAATCGCAGTTGCAGCACTTGCGGGTTCGGTCTTTTATGGCGTGGTCGCTCTTATCGAGAGAGCCGTCACGTTTTGGCATCCCTCTGTCCGTGGTGGATAGGGGCGGTGGGTTTGGGTGCTAACTTCAGAGGGTAAGAATATGAAAAGACTTGTAATTTCTGCTCTAGCCGGCGCGATGTCGCTCGCCGCTTTCCAGGCGATGGCCGCCGACAAGGTAACGCTGCAGCTGAAGTGGGTCACGCAGGCCCAATTCGCCGGCTACTACGTCGCCAAGGCCAAGGGCTTTTATGACGCCGAAGGCCTGGACGTCGACATCAAGCCGGGCGGCCCCGACATCGCGCCAGAGCAGGTGATTGCCGGCGGCGGCGCCGACGTGATCGTCGACTGGATGGGCGGCGCGCTGGCCGCGCGCGAGAAGGGCGTGCCGCTGGTCAATATCGCCCAGCCGTTCAAGAAGGCCGGCATGGAGCTGGTTTGCCCGAAGGACGGCCCGATCAAGACCGAGGCCGACTTCAAGGGTCATACGCTCGGCGTCTGGTTCTTCGGCAACGAATATCCGTTCTACGCCTGGATGAACAAGCTTGGCCTCAAGACCGATGGCGGCAAGGACGGTGTCACCGTGCTGAAGCAGAGCTTTGACGTGCAGCCGCTGATCCAGAAGCAGGCGGACTGCATCTCGGTCATGACCTATAACGAGTACTGGCAGCTGATCGACGCCGGCTACAAGCCGGAGCAGCTCACCGTCTTCAACTACTCGGCCATGGGCAACGACCTGCTCGAGGACGGGCTCTATGCGCTCGAGGACAAGCTGAAGGATCCGGCCTTCGCGGACAAGATGGTGCGCTTCGTGCGCGCCTCGATGAAGGGCTGGAAATACGCCGTCGACAATTCGGACGAGGCGGCCGGGATCGTTATGGACAATGGCGGCCAGGACGAGAACCACCAGAAGCGCATGATGGGCGAAGTCGCCAAGCTGATCGACAATGCCGACGGCAAGCTCGATCCGGCGACCTATGAGCGCACCGCCAAGGCGCTGCTCGACCAGAAGATCATCGCCAAGGAGCCTTCCGGCGCCTACACGACGGCGATCACCGACAAGGCGATCAAGTAGGCCGACCAGACGGCACATCCTGATTTTGACAACGGCGCCTCAGAGGCGCCGTTCCTTTATGGTGTTCATCACCAAGCTGGTCTCGATCGAGGCGACGCATTTCAGCCGCGCGATCTTTTCCTTGATGAAGCGCTCGTACTGTTCGAGGCTTCCTGTCACCACCTTCAGCACATAGTCGCGCGAACCGGTGACGAGATGGCACTCCAGGACCTCTTCCCAGCCGCGGATCGCTTCCTCGAACATGACGATCTCGTCCTCGTTCTGGCGGCTGAGCCGTATGGTGGCGATGGCGACCATGCCCCAGCCGAAGGCGGCGGGATCGACCAGCGCAGTGTAACCCCTGATGACGCCGGCTTCCTCCAGCCGCCGCACGCGCCTCAGGCAGGGCGACGGCGACAGGCCTATACGCTCGGCAAGCTCGTTGTTGGTGATGCGGGCGTCGGCTTGCAGCTCACGCAGGATCTTGCGGTCGAAATCGTCGGCTATCTTCTGCTGCATTTTTGGACTCTCAAGGCAATTCATTGCGGGAGTGCAGCCACAACAACGAAAAAATAGCAAGGACTGCATGAGGAATATCGCATAAATTGCTGCGAGATACTCCCAAACAGCAGGAAAAGCCATGACCGCGCCGCGCCCTTCGAAGACCCATATCGGCAACCACAAGCTCCACCCGGAGACGCTGATGCTGAGCTACGGCTTCGATCCGCAGCTTTCGGAGGGCGCCGTCAAGCCGCCGGTGTTCCTCACCTCGACCTTCGTCTTCAGATCAGCGGAAGAGGGGCGCGACTTCTTCGATTACACCTCCGGCCGCAAGGAACCTCCGAGCGGCGCGGCTTCCGGTCTAGTCTATTCGCGCTTCAACCATCCCAACAGCGAGATCGTCGAGGACCGGCTGGCGATTTATGAAGGGACGGACGCCTGCATCCTGTTCTCGTCCGGCATGTCGGCGATCGCGACGACACTTTTCGCCTATGCTCGCCCGGGCGACGTCATCCTGCATTCGCAGCCGCTCTACGGCGGCACCGAGACGCTTCTGACGCGCACGCTTTCCGTTTTCGGCATCGGCGCCGTCGGCTTCGCGGACGGCGTCGACGAGACGACGGTGCGCGCAGCTGCCAACGCAGCCGTCAGCCAAGGCCGCGTGTCGGTCATCCTGATCGAGACACCGTCAAACCCGACCAACAGCCTTGTCGACATTGCGCTGATGCGGAGGATCGCCGACGAGATCGGCGTCCGGCAAGGGACGACGCCGATCATCGTCTGTGACAACACCCTGCTCGGCCCGGTATTCCAGCGGCCTATCGAATACGGGGCCGATGTTTCGGTCTATTCGCTGACCAAATATGTCGGCGGCCATTCCGATCTGATCGCGGGTGCCGCCATGGGCAGCAAGGCGGTCACCAAGCCGATCAAGGCATTGCGCGGCGCGATCGGCACGCAGCTCGACCCGCATTCCTGCTGGATGCTCGGCCGCTCGCTGGAGACGCTGTCGATCCGCATGGAGCGGGCGAACGACAATGCGCGCCTGGTCGCCGAATTCCTGCACGACCATCCCAAGGTCGAGAAGGTGCATTATCTGCCGTTCGTGGGCGAGGACACGCCTGCGGGTCGCACTTACCGGACGCAATGCAGTGGCGCCGGCTCGACGTTCTCCTTCGACATTCGCGGCGGGCAGAAGGCAGCCTTCGCTTTTCTCAACAGCCTGCAGATCTTCAAGCTGGCGGTAAGCCTCGGCGGAACGGAATCGCTGGCCAGTCATCCGGCGGCCATGACCCATTCGGGTATTCCCTTCGATGTGCGCCAGCGCATCGGCGTGCTTGAGACCACGGTCAGGCTGTCTATCGGTGTCGAGCACCCGGATGATCTGATCGCGGATCTGGCGCAGGCGCTGGCGGCCGTCTGATGTTTGCCTTCATGGAAACCAGAAGGGGCGGGCGACCGCCCCCTTTTTTGTTGGTGCCGGTAAAATATGCGTGCGCAGGGATACAAAGCGGCGGCCAACCGTTGCAGTAGAGCATCCGCGCGCGGGGGAGCCGTGGCGGACGCGTGAGTCAAACGGAGGTCCTCCAATGCGCATCCAATCCCTGCCGCTGCTTTCGGCGCTCGTGGTTTCGACCGCCTTCCTGCTCGCATCGCCGGCCATGGCCGACACGATGAAATTCAAGGCGACGCTCGATGGCAGCCAGCAGAACCCGCCCGTCACCACCAAGGGCAAGGGAACCGCCACATTCACCTTCAACACCACCAGCAAGAAGCTCAGCTGGAACGTCAAATATTCCGGTCTCAGCGGGCCGGCGTCGGGAGCTCACATTCACGGCCCGGCGGCAAAGGGTGAAAGCGCGGATCCCGTGATCCCGTTCAAAAAGCTCAAGAGCCCGATCAAGGGCTCGGCGACGCTGACGGATGCCCAGGCCACCGACCTGGAGGCCGGCAAATATTATGTCAACATCCACACCGCCGCTAACCCGGACGGCGAGATCCGAGGACAGATCGAGAAGTCAACAGGCGCTTCGATGTAGCAGCCATCCGCAACAGCAACGAGGCGGGCGACCGCCTCTTTTCCTGTTTGTTTTTTGCATGTCCCAAAACCACTCCACACTTTTGGACGACATGCGTTGATCACGACTTGTCGCGGATCTGCGTCAGCGTGCGGGTCGGCGTGATCGCTTCGGGATCGAGCCTGATCTCGACGATAGCTGGCTTGCCGCTGGCGCGCGCCCGTTCGAAGGCCGGCGCGAAGTCTTCGGTCTTTTCGACCGTCTCGCCATGACCGCCGTAGGCGCGGGCAAGGGCGGCGAAATCCGGGTTCTTGAGGTCGGTGGCAACGACGCGGTTCGGATACTCCCGCTCCTGATGCATGCGGATCGTACCGTAGATGCCGTTGTTGACGACGACGACGATGATCGGCAGGCCGTATTGCACGGCGGTCGCGAACTCCTGGCCATTCATCTGAAAGCAGCCGTCGCCGGCAAAGGCAACTACGGTGCGATCAGGGTGCAGTGCCTTGGCGGCGACGGCCGCCGGCGTGCCGTAGCCCATCGAGCCGGAGGTCGGCGCAGCCTGCGTGGCGAAGCGGCGGAAGCGGTGGAAGCGATGCACCCAGGTGGCATAGTTGCCCGCCCCATTGGTGAGGATGGCGTCCTCCGGCAGCACTTTTTCCAGGTAGTTCATGATCGGCCCCATCTGGACGGCGCCGGGGCCAGTCTCAGGCGGAGTCGACCATTCGAGATAGGCCGAATGGAGTTTCGCCGTCTCGTCCGCCCATGCAGGCGTGCCGGCCAGCTTGCGCTTGGCGAAGGCTTCGACGAAGGCCGAGGGCGAGGCGTTGATCGCCAGCGTCGGGCGGTAGACGCGGCCGAGTTCGCCGGCGTCGGCATGGACATGTACCAGCGCCTGGTCGGGGTAGGGGCTCTTGAGCAGCGTGTAGTCGGAGGACGGCATCTCGCCCATGCGGCCGCCGATCAGCAGCACGACGTCGGCCTGCTTGATCGATGCCGCCAATTTCGGGTTGATGCCGATGCCGACATCGCCGGCGTAGTTAGGATGGAGATGATCGAACAGCATCTGGCGGCGGAAGGAGCAGCCGACGGGCAGCGACCAAGTCTCGGCGATCGTGCGCATTTGCGCCACGGCCTCCGCGTTCCAGCGCGTGCCGCCGAGAATGACGAACGGACGCTTCGCATTGCTCAGCAGCATTTCGAGCGCGCCGAGCTCGGCTTCGCCGGGACGCGTCTCCACCGGCGTGTGCTGGAGCGCTGCCGGCGCCTCGACCTCGCTGGTCAGCATGTCCTCAGGCAGCGAAATCACGACGGGGCCGGGACGGCCGGATGTCGCCACCGCGAATGCGCGGGTAACGAATTCCGGGACGCGCGTGGCATCGTCGATCTCGACCACCCATTTGGCGATGTCGCCGAAGAAGCGCTTGTAGTCGACCTCCTGAAAGGCCTCGCGCTCCTTGGCGTGGCTGGCGACCTGACCGATGAACAGGATCAGCGGCACCGAATCCTGCATGGCGATGTGGATGCCGGCCGAGGCGTTGGTGGCGCCGGGACCGCGGGTGACGAAGCAGATGCCGGGCTTGCCGGTCAGGCGGCCCTGGCAGTCGGCCATCATGGCAGCCCCGCCTTCCTGGCGGCAGACGATGGTACGGATCGACGAGTCGTGCAGCGCATCAAGCACCGCCAGATAGGATTCGCCGGGCACGCAGAAGATGCGGTCCGTGCCGTTCGCTTCGAGCGCTTCGACGATCAGTTGTCCGCCGGTCTTCATTGTGGTGATTTCTCCAGTTCGGCAAGGATTTCTGCAGTGTGCTCGCCAAGACGCGGCGAGGGCCGCTCATAGACGAGCGGCGTGCCCGACATCACCATCGGCGCGCGCACCGAAGGCAGGCGATTGCCGTGGCCGTCGTCGAGGTCGAGTCGCATGCCGCGCGCGATCGTCTGCGGATCGGCGAACATCTGGCCAATCGTGTTGATCGGGCTTGCGGGCACGCCTGCGGCTTCGAGCTTGGCCAAAAGCGGATCGCGATTCCAAGCGCTCAGCGTCTCGATTATCAGCTCGCGCAGTTTCGCGCGGTTGGCGACGCGGGCGGGATTGGTGGCGAAATCCGGATTGGCGGGTAGGTCGGTGAGGCCGACAACGGCACAGAACTTGGCGAACTGGCTGTCATTGCCGACGGCAAGGATGATGTGGCCGTCCTTCACCGGCAGTACCTCGTAGGGCGCGATGTTCATATGCGCATTGCCCATCTGCACGGGCGACTTGCCCGAAACCAGATAGTTGAGGTTCTGGTTGCCGAGCGCCGAGATCTGGCTGTCGAAAAGCGCCATGTCGATGTGCTGGCCCTCGCCGGTCCTTTCGGCATGGCGCAGCGCGGCCTGGATGGCGATCACCGAATAGAGGCCGGTGAACAGGTCGGAGATGGCAACGCCTGCCTTTTGCGGCTCGCGGCCGGGCTCGCCGGTGATCGACATCATGCCCGCCATCGCCTGGATGATGAAATCGTAGCCTGCGCGCGGCGCGTAGGGGCCGTCCTGGCCGAAGCCAGTGATCGAGCAATAGACGAGGCGCGGATTGATCCTCCTCAGGCTTTCGTAATCGAGACCGTATTTCTTCAGGCCGCCGAGCTTGAAGTTCTCGATCAGCACGTCGGCGGTGGCGACGAGGCGGCGCAGCGTATCGGCGCCATCGGGTTTGGAAAAATCGATGGCGATCGAGCGCTTGCCGCGATTGCAGGAATGATAATAGGCCGCCGAGAGGTTCTCGTCGTCATGACTCATGACGAAGGGCGGGCCCCATTTGCGGGTGTCGTCGCCGCCGTCCGGGCTCTCGACCTTGATGACATCGGCGCCGAGGTCGGCGAGCAATTGCCCGGCCCAGGGCCCCGCCAGGATGCGGGCGAGTTCGATAACGCGGATGCCTTTCAGCGGAGGTTCGGCCATGGATCACCGTGATGGGGTCGAAAGCGCAGCTCAGAATCCTGCTTTGTGCATGTCGTTATCCCAAAACCGCTGCACACTTTTGGGCGACATGCACTATCAATCGTAGCGGGCGCTGTCACGACTCATGCTGTGGGCCACGCCGGTCACGCCTTCAGCACGCTGTTAGCCCATGCAACGAAATCGCTCATGATGATGTCGCGGTTCACCTCGTTCAGGCTTTCGTGCCGCGTGTCGGCGTAAATCTTTGAAACCAGATTCGAAAAGCCCATTCTGTCCATGCGCCGGGCGAGGTGGTGAACAGCCTTGCCGTAGTCCGACGCCGGGTCCTTCCCGCCACCGACCAGATTGACGAAGAGATCGCGGCGCACGCCGGCAAAGCTGGAATCCTTGCCGCCGTGGAGCGCCATATTGACCACGTCGCGCCACATGGAGACGGAGGCATCCCAGCCGCAGAGCGGATCGGCGATGTATTTGTCGACCTCGACCGGATCGCGCGACAGCCAGTCGAACAAGGTCCGGTGGTTGGGCACGGCCTTGCCCCAGGCCTGGAAGGTCAGCCTGGGCAGCAGGCGCGAGGGCACGTCGGAGCCCAGCCGCATCCGCTCCCAGCCGAGAATGCCCAGCGCCAGCTGCCCGAGCAGACCTTGCGAGAAATTGCCGTTCCAGATCGCAGCGGCATGAACGCGCGCGGAATGGCGCAGCACGAAATTCAGAGCGATCGAGGCGCCGAGCGAATGGCCGAAGACGATCACCGGCAATCCCGGATGCTCAGTGGCGATCAGGTCGTGGACAGCACCGACATCGGCGATCACCTTGGCGATGCCGTCGGAATCGGCGAACCTGCCGAGCGGCGCGTCCGGCGCCTTCGTCGCGCCATGGCCGCGATGGTCATGGGCGTAGACATGGAAGCCGCGGTCCCCGAGGAAATCGGCGAAGCGGGCGTAGCGCGCCGCATGCTCGGCCAGCCCATGGTTGATCTGGACCACGGCGCGCGGATTTCCGCCGGCATGTTTCACATAGAGGTTGAGGTCGACCCCGGTCGGTGAGGCCAGCCTGGTCTGCTTGTCGAATGGCATGTCTCGCTCCCTTCGTGACTGATGGGCGAGGGTTTGGATGGCGTCAAGAGAGCAGCGCCCGCGTCGACCGGGTTGACGGCATGCGCAGGGCCGAAAACGTTCACCTGGGGATTATTTTCGCGCGACGAAAAAGATCGTAATTCTGACACGTCGCCTGTTCTAGTGTGACGAATCCACTAGGGTTCAATGATCGCCGGGAGAGCGGGAATGCGGGTTTGGGGATTGTGGGGTTCGGTTGTTCTGGCTCTGGCCGGCGCCAACACGGCGCAGGCCGACGTAAAGATGAGCGGCACCTTCGTGGCCGACAGCGCCTGTCCGGCGACGCAGGCGATCAAGAGCGGCAAGAACCCCGGGGACGTGTCAACCCGAGCGGGACAAAGCTATCCACTTTTGGCCGGCAACAAGGACGAACCCACTCACTATCTGATCCAGGTGCCCGGCGCCGATCCGGAACGGCGCTGGGTGAAGATCAGCTGCGGCCATGTCAGCGGCAGCAGCGCGTCGACCACATCGGCGCCCACCGACCCAATGAAACCGTCGCTGCCTGCCTCCGGCAAGCCTGAATATGTGTTCGCGCTGAGCTGGCAGCCGGCCTTCTGCGAGACCAAGGCCAACAAGCCTGAATGCAAGGCGCAGAACCCCAACGAATTCGATGCCACTCATTTCACCTTGCATGGGCTTTGGCCGCAACCGAACGGCAATTTCTATTGCCAAGTGCCGGCGAGCGACAAGGCCAACGACAATCCGGCGCATTGGGCGGAATTGCCGGCCGTCAAACTCGATGCCAACACGCGCACCGAGCTCGAGCAGGTGATGCCGGGCACCGCCTCCAAGCTCGAACGCCACGAGTGGATCAAGCACGGGACCTGCTACGGCAAGAGCCAGCAGGACTATTTCTCCGACGCGGTCAATCTGATGCGCGCGGTGAACGCCTCGCCGGTGCGCGATCTCTTCACCAAGAACATCGGCAAGCAGCTTACGTCGGACCAGATCCGCGATGCCTTCGACAAGGCCTTTGGCAAGGGTGCCGGCGAGCGCGTGCGTGTCTCGTGCCTGGTCGATCCTTCAAGCGGCAGGCGGCTGATCGGCGAGCTGACGCTCGGCCTCTCGGGTCCGATCGGCCCCGACAGCAAGCTCGGCGAGCTGCTTTTGGCCTCAGCCCCGACGAGCAAGGCCGGTTGCCCAAAAGGCACCGTCGATGCCATCGGATTCCAGTAAGAGCACCTCCAACTGTCGTGTTCGGCCGTCGAAATCAGGCGGTCTTTGGGGCTGCTTCGCGGGAACCGGCATCGCCCCCCGGCTCGCCGATCACCCGGTCGCGGCCGCTGGACTTCGCCTTGTAGAGGCGCTGGTCGGCAAGCGCGAAGATGTCGGCCAGGCAGCGTGTCGTCTCGCCGACGGTGGAGACGCCGGCGCTAACCGTGATGTTAAAGCGGCTGGTGTGCACGGAAGTCTTGACCGCGTTTCTGATGCCTTCGCCCAGCAGCTTGGCCAGCGAATGCGGCTGCTGGCATAGGATCGCAAACTCCTCGCCGCCGATCCTGAACACCTGATCCGCATTGCCGAGTGTCTCGATCAATACCGAAGCGACGGACTTCAGCACCTTATCGCCCTCCGCGTGGCCGAAGCGGTCGTTGATCGACTTGAAGTGATCGACATCGACGATCAGCAGGCTGAGCGGCTTGGCGGTCCTGATGCTGGCCGCCACGGCGGCCTCGCCGTCGGCATCGAAGCTGCCGCGATGCAATAGCCCGGTCAGCCCGTCGCGCCCGACATGCTTGACGAGCGCCTCGTAGCGCTCGCGGTAGGTGAGGGTATCGAAGATATCGGAAAGGCCGCGCGGGAGCGCGATCTCGTGATCCTCGACCCATCGGAGGTAGGCGACGAGCATGCCGCTGTAGACGAGTGCCGCCGCCATCTTGGCGAACCAGCCCCCGAAGAAGACCCCGATCGGCGCGCTGGCGACGAAATGCAGCGCCGTGAAGAAGCCCGCTTGGTCGAATGTCAGCACGCAGGCGACGGACGCCAGGATGCGGGCGAAAGGCATGTGGCGCAGATAGGCGCCGAGCTTCTCGTAGAGCAGGATGATCAAGATGGCGTCGACGAACAGCAAGGTGGTGCCCCAGCCCATCAGCCAGCCCATCTCGTCGATGAAGCCGATATCCGGCATCTTGCCGTCCGGGAGCGGCGAAATCGCATGCAGGCGTAGGATCAGGACAAGCGCGATCATCAGCGCATTGCCGAGCAGCAGGCCGTAGATCGGCTGGCGGACGGTCGCGGCGTCCTCCTTCAAATAGAGCAGGAGCAGCATCGCCAGCTTGCCGGAAAAGAGCACGGCCGAGCCCGGCGAAACCATGCCGAAGGGCGTCGCGACGTAGAAGACGCTGGCAAGGTAGGTTTCGAGGAAGTGCATGACACCCAGCGCGCAGAGGAACACGCCGAGCCCGATGCGGTTCCTGAAACGGAAGAACGTGACCATGGCGCCGAAATAAAGAACCGCTTCGGCAAGGAGCAGGAGAGCGTTCAACGACTCGATCCGATCTTTTCCGGAAATCGCGGTCCGAACCGCGATTTCCCAACCTTCTCCGTTCTGAACGGGAATGGTTAACCGCGGCTTTCGCTGACCTGCGCGACACCGGGAAAGATCGATATCGAATGAGGTGCTTCGGGCCTGGCGAAGGCTCCGGGACAAATTGAGGCATGCCGAAAGCGATTGCCGTTCGGCGCTTCATCGCCTACATAGCGCGCAACCTCCATCAAACTCGACAGTTCAGTTTCAGGGAAAGCGCGCGTGGCACGCCAGTTCATCTATCACATGTCAGGCCTGTCGAAGGCCTACGGCACCAAGAAGGTGCTCGATAACATCCACCTGTCCTTCTATCCGGACGCCAAGATCGGCATCCTCGGCCCCAACGGCTCGGGCAAGTCGACCATCCTGCGCATCATGGCCGGGCTCGACAAGGAGTTTCAGGGCGAGGCATGGCTGGCCGAGGGCGCGACGGTGGGCTACCTCGCGCAGGAGCCGCAGCTCGACGCAAGCAAGACCGTGCGCGAAAACGTCATGGACGGCGTCGCCAGGAAGACCGCCATCATCGAGCGCTACAACGAGCTGATGATGAACTATTCCGACGAGACGGCGGACGAGTCGGCCAAGCTCCAGGACGAGATGGACCGCCTGAACTTGTGGGATCTTGAGCAGCAGGTCGAGATGGCGATGGACGCGCTGCAGTGTCCGCCGGCCGATTCCGAGGTGACCAACCTCTCGGGCGGCGAGCGCCGCCGCGTGGCGCTTTGCCGGCTACTGCTGGAGCAGCCCGACCTTTTGCTGCTCGACGAGCCGACCAACCATCTCGACGCCGAGACCACGCAATGGCTGGAAAAGCACCTGCGCGACTATCCGGGCTCGGTGCTGATCATCACCCACGACCGCTACTTCCTCGACAATGTCACCGGCTGGATCCTCGAGCTCGACCGCGGCCGCGGTATCCCCTACGAGGGCAACTACACCAAATATCTCGACGCCAAGGCCAAGCGCCTGATCCAGGAAGGCCGCGAGGACGACGCCCGCCAGAAGGCGATCTGGCGCGAGCGCGAGTGGATCCAGTCCTCGCCGAAGGCGCGCCAGACCAAGTCCAAGGCGCGCATCAAGGCCTATGAGGAACTGGTCGAGCAGTCGCAGAACCGCAAGCCGACCGACACGCAGATCGTCATTCCGTCGAGCGAGCGCCTCGGCAATGTGGTTGTCGAGATCGAAGGCCTCAACAAGGGCTTCGGCGACGAGCTTCTGATCGAGAACCTGTCGTTCAAGCTGCCTCCGGGCGGCATCGTCGGCGTCATCGGCCCGAACGGCGCCGGCAAGACGACGCTGTTCAAGATGATCACCGGCCAGGAAAAGCCGGACGCCGGCTCGATCCGCATGGGCGAGACGGTGAGGCTCGGCTATGTCGACCAGAGTCGCGACGCGCTCGACCCGAACAAGACCGTGTGGGAAGAGGTTTCCGGCGGCGCCGAGGTCATCAAGCTCGGCAAGCACGAGGTCAACAGCCGCGCCTACTGCTCGTCCTTCAACTTCCGCGGCGGCGACCAGCAGCAGAAGGTCGGCAACCTTTCGGGCGGCCAGCGCAACCGCGTGCATCTGGCCAAGATGCTGAAGGGCGGCGGCAATGTGCTGCTGCTCGACGAACCGACCAACGACCTCGACACCGAAACGCTGGGTGCGCTGGAAGACGCGCTGGAAGCCTATGCCGGCTGCGCCGTCATCATCAGCCACGACCGCATGTTCCTCGACCGCATGGCGACCCACATGCTCGCCTTCGAGGGCGACGCGCATGTCGAATGGTTCGAAGGCAATTTCGAGGAATATGAGAAGGACAAGCTCCGCCGCCTGGGCGCGGAAGCGGCCACCCCGCACCGCATGACGCACAAACGACTGACAAGGTAAAAACCAAGCAGGGCGGCGAGACACGAGCGAGGTGATCAAATGGCTGACTGGTCCGCCGCCCAATATCTGAAATTCGAGGACGAGCGCACGCGGCCCGCGCGGGACTTGGCCGCGCAAGTTCCCGTCGACTTCCCGCGCCGCGTCATCGACATCGGCTGCGGGCCGGGCAACTCGACCGAGCTTCTGGTCGAGCGCTGGCCGGATGCCGAGGTCAGCGGCTTCGACACTTCGCCCGACATGATCGAGAAGGCGAGGGAGCGGCTTCCCAACGTCAATTTCGAGCTCGCGGATGCTTCCGCCTGGCAGCCGGAAAAGCCGGTCGACGTCATCTTCGCCAACGCGGTCTTCCAGTGGCTGCCGGAGCATCCGGCGGTGTTCCAGCGGCTGATGGGGTTGCTCGCTCCAGGCGGCGCTTTAGCCATCCAGATGCCGGACAATCTCGCCGAGCCCTCGCACCAACTGATGCGGGAAACGGCGGCCGAGATGTCGTTCGCGGCCAAGCTCAAGGGCGCGGCGCGGGCGCCGCTGCCGCCGGTTTCCTTCTACTATGATCTGTTGTCGCCGCTCGCCGACCGGCTCGACATCTGGCACACGATCTACAACCACCCGCTTGCCGACGCCGAAGCGATCGTCGAATGGGTCAAGTCAACAGGGCTGAAGCCGTTCCTTGACCCGCTCGACGCGGATGAGAAGAAGCTGTTCCTCGAAGGCTATACCGCGAAGATTGCAAAGGCCTATCCGAAGACGGCGAACGGCAAGGTGCTGCTGCGCTTTCCCCGCATCTTCATCATCGCCAAGCGCGCCTGACCACTCACGACCAAAATACCAGCAGCGGTGGCCGATTTAAGCTGGCATAAACCGGCCGAATGCGACAAGGGTAGCCAAGGCTCGCTCGAGCACCAAAGGCCGCGCCTCGGACGGATTGGACATGCATCGCGTCATCATCAGCGGCATCGGCGCCGAAATCCCTGCGCCCGTCATCACCAATGAAGAGCTGGTCGAAAGCTTCAACAGCTGGGTCGACACGGAGAATGGGCGCCGCGCCCTGACCGGCGAGACGCTGCTGCAGAAGTCGGACAGCGACTTCATCGTCCATGCGTCGGGCGTGCAGACCCGCCATGTGATCGAGCGCGAAGGCATCCTCGATCCCAGCCGCATGGCGCCGCGCATTCCGGCGCGGCCGGACGACGCCCTGTCGCTGGAGGCTGAGTTCGGCATCGCATCCGCCAGGAAGGCGCTCGACCATGCCGGGCTAAAGCCGTCGGATATTGACCTGGTGATCTGCTCGGCCTCGCACCACCAGCGGCCCTATCCGGCGATCGCCATCGAGATGCAGCAGGCGCTGGGCACCAGGGGCGCCGGCTTCGACATGGGGCTCGGCTGCTCCTCCGCCGCGGCTGCGCTGCACGTCGCGGTCAATCTGGTCAGGGCAGGGGCGCACAAGCGCATCCTGGTGTCGACGCCCGAGATCATCACCGGCCATCTCAATTTCCGCGACCGGCAGACGCATTTCATCTTCGGCGACGCTTCGGTGGCCATGATCGTCGAAGGGCTCGACCAGGGCGAGAAGCGGCCGGGACGCTTCGAGGTGCTCGACACGCGCACCTGGACGCAATTGTCGAACAACATCCGCACCAATCTCGGCTACCATACTCGCGCCGCGCAGGACGATCCCTACATGATCGATCTCGAGGGTAACCTGATCAAGCAGGTCGGCAACAAGGTGTTCAAGGAAGTCACCGTCGCCGGGCACAAGTTCATCGTCGAGTTCCTGGCCGAACATGGGCTGACGCCACAGGGCATCCGCCGCTTCTGGCTGCATCAGGCCAATGCGCGCATGAATGCGATGATCCTGAAACTCGCCTTCGGCCACGATGTCGACCATGACCGCGCGCCGATGGTGCTGGAACGGCTCGGCAACACGGCGGGCGCCGGGGCGATCGTGGCGCTGTCGGAAAACCACGCCGATATGAAGGCCGGCGATTTCGGGCTGATCTGCGCCTTCGGCGCCGGCTATTCGATCGGCGGCGCGCTTCTTAGAATGCTGTGAAAGGGCGTCAGGCCGGCGCGAAGGGCACCAGCATCGGCACGCGCCTGGCATAGTCGTCATAGGCGCTGCCAAGCTCGCCGCGCAGGAAGCTCTCTTCCAGCCTGGCCTTCACGACGATGCCGACAAGCAACAACGCGGCGCCGGCGATGCCCCATACCGTACCTTTCGCGGCCATAGTGGCGAGGATTGAAAGCAGCAGTCCGGTGTAGATCGGGTGGCGGACCAGCCCGTAGGGCCCGGTGTCGACGACGCGGTGATCGGCCTTGGCCGTGACGGTGCCCGACCACAGCCTGCCGAGATGCAGGCGCGCCCACCAGGCGAAGGCGAGGCCGAGGGCGATCAGGGCGACGCAGATCCACGCCTCGGCAAGGGTTGGCGTCCACAGCCGCAGCCGGCCGACATAGCCATGCGCCGGCACGAACAGCAGTATAGTGCCGGCGAGCCACAGAGCCCGGTAACGGGCTTCCGCCTTGAAGCCTGCACGCTTTTTCACTGGGTCGGCCCAGAAGGAGGCGAGAGCCCAGGACACCAGCCAGATCAGCCACAGGGCCGCGATTGCGGGTCCGGGATGCATGGTCGACCTCCTACTCGCACCGCCATCAAAGCGATGCCGCGCGGCGAAAGATAGTGGAGGGCAGTAAGAACGTCGTGATCGTTGTGATCGCAAGGCGAGGGCCGAGCAGACACCGCTACTATTCGCTCGAACAACTGAACAACCATTGCATGCCGAAAGCATCGACGAGCATGCCGAAGCTCGTCCCCCAATCTTGACGCGCCAGAGGCACCGTGATCCTGCCATCCTCGGCCATGGTGCCGAACAGAGCCTGCATCGTGAGAAGGTCGTCGAATTCCAACATCAGTGCCGACCCCTTCATGGGCTCGGCGTCGTCATTGTCAGACGCGTGAAAAAGGACGCCCGGCCCCTCGAACCGGGCATGCAGCACTTTCCCTCGCATGGCTTCAGTTCGCACGGGCATATCGTTTTCGCCCCAGCGCAGCAGGACCGTTCCCCGGCCGAGGCCGCACCGTTCGTAGAAGGCAAGGGCCTCCTCGCAGTTGACCGTGAAGAACAGCGAGGGCGAAAACCGCATCGCGTGCCCTTGCTCCTCAACCGTGGTCGTCACGCTGCGGCCATCACGGCTGCGACAAGCGCATCGCCCGAATATTGCCGGCCGCCGATGCCCCAGCCGCCGTCGGGCGCGTTGACGATGTTGATCCAGGTGTTTTCAGGTTTGTGGCCGGGCACGCAGAACTCGGCGACGATCCTGGCGGCTGCCGTGATGAATGCCTCTCGGGCCTCGATGGACGCCAGGCCGATGTTTGGCAGCTTCAACTCCACCATGACGACAGGCCGGTTGGCTCCGCCCGCATAGATGCGATGAAGCGGCAGGACATGCACTGTTCCGCCGACAATCGCTGTGAAGAACGAATTTCCGGTTGCCCCGGAGGCCTCGATCAGAGCGGCACTCAAGCGGGGCAGTATCTCGCGCTCTCCCGCCGGGGTCAGCACGCCTTCGGGCGCGGTCACGGTGATCGGCATGTTTGGGTCTCCTTTCCTGGTTGCGAGCGACTCCTACAGCAGGGCTTTCTGCTTGCCATGTTTCGTATTGATTGATACGTTTCTTGCGAACGATGAGTCAATAGGTTTCGTATCGATCGTTATGGAAAATTTGGAGAGGCCTCGGGGGGGCAGGCCGCGCGCATTCGACCCGGAGGCTGCACTCGATGCCGCGATGCATCTGTTTTGGGAGCATGGCTATGAGGCGACATCGCTTGCCATGCTGCGCGAGGCCATGGGTCTGACGCCGCCGCAGATCTACAACGCCTTTACCGACAAGGAGACGCTGTTCCGTCGGGCGCTGGCCCGGTACCACGACAGGGAGATCGGGTTTGCGCTGGACGCGCTCAGCGCGGCGATACCGACCGAGGAGGCGATCCGGTTGCTGCTGACGGGAGCGGCCATGGCCTACACCCGGCCGGGCAAGCCCGGCGGCTGCCTGTTCATCAGTGGCGCGCTGGCGGCGTCGCCGCAGGCGCAAGGTATCGCGGACGAGCTCAAGACATACCGCAAGGCAACTGAGGCGGCGATCGCGGCCCGGCTAGCCAAGGGACGTGATGCGGGCGAATTGCCGGCGGGTCTATCCGTCGAGCGATTGGCCAAATACCTGACCGGCGTCATGCACGGAATGTCGATCCAGGCGCGTGACGGCGCTTCGGCCGAAGACCTGCAGGCTCTGGCCGAGACCACCCTTGCTGCCTGGGCAGCCGAAGTGCGAAAAGCGGCCGACTCAAAAGGTGAGGCCGATGTCGGACCTGTTGCCAACGACTGAACCTGCCGTCGACATCGTGCCGGGCCGCAAGCTCGCAGCGAGGGCGGCCGCGCTCTACAAAGCGCCTTTCGATCACTTCGAGACGAGGCCGGTGGACGAGTTACGGCTTGGGTTCGACGGCATCGAGGGCGATTTCCACGCCGGCGCGACGCGGCGTTCCGGCGGCCGCGAGCCTTGGTATCCGCGCGGCACCGAGATGCGCAACGAAAGGCAATTGTCGCTGGTGGCGGCGGACGAACTCGCCATCGTCGCCGAGCGGATGGGCATTGCGGACATCAAGCCGGAGTGGATCGGCGCCAATCTGCTGATCGAAGGCGTGCCGCATCTTTCGATGCTGCCGGCGGGATCGCTGCTGTTCTTCAAGGGCGGCGTGACCGTCAAGGTCGATGCGCAGAACGGGCCTTGCCGCTTCTCCGGTCGCTCGGTGGCCGAGCATGCCGGTATGGCCGATCACGAGGCTGGGGCATTGCTGTTTCCGAAGGCAGCCAAGCGCCTGCGCGGCCTTGTCGCCTGGGTCGAGAGGCCGGGCGTGATCAAGGCAGGCGAGGAGATATCGGTGCGGGTGCCGGAGCAGTGGATCTATCGCGCTTAGAGCGTTTCACCGTTTCACGGAAACGGCGAACCGCTCTATCCTGGAATTGCTCTAATAGCGCACCGCGCTCGACCAGGCCGGATCCTCGTGCTTTTGCCAGTAGAGGCGCATCAGGCGCTCGGTGATCGCGCCGACCTTGCCGTCGGCCACCGGCGCGCCGTCGATCACCGTGACAGGCATGATGCCGCCGGCGGTCGAGGTGATGAAGACTTCGTCGGCTGTCTTGAGCGCGGCCACACCGACATCCGCTGCAACCGCGGGCAGTCCCGCCTCGGCGCATAGGTCAAACACGGTGCGGCGCGTGATGCCGGGCAGAACGCCGACGGCGGGCGTCGACAGTTTGCCTGCCTTGACGCAGAAGACGTTGAAGCCCGGACCTTCGGCGACGTTGCCGTTGAAGTCGAGGATCAGCGCGGTGTCGGCGCCGCGGTCATAGGCATCGTAGAGCCCACGCACCAAGTCCAGCCAATGGTAGTTCTTGATCGAAGGATCGATCGAGGCAGGCGGGATGCGGACCTTGTCGCTGATCGCGACATGCAAGCCGCGACGCAACTGCTCGGCATTGGCGACCGAGCCGAAGGGAACAGCAAAAGCCATGAACCGGTTGATCGCCTGACGCGGATCGCGGCTGAAGGTCGGCGATGCGCCGCGCGTGCACAGCATCTCGACATAGGCGGCGCGATGGCCGGACAAGGCGACGCAGTTGTGCAGGATTTCGGCAACGCCGTCGCGGTCGAACGGGATCGTCATGCGAAGCTTTTCCAGCCCGCCGAAGAAACGCTCGAGATGCAGGTCGAGTCGGAAAAAGCGGCCGTCCCAGACATGGACCGTGTCGTAAGTGGCGTCCGAATGCAGGAAGCCCCAGTCCAACACCGAGACCTTGGCCTGCGACGTCGGAAGGTATTGGCCATCCAGGTGAGCCACGCCGTCGGGATAGGCGTGCGGGTCGACGTGACGATCTGAAAGAACTGGGAGCAGCCCGGCGGGCTTGGAGGCGGCTTGGCTCATTTCATTCCTCCACGTCGTCTGCGGCAAGGCAGGCTAGCGTCCGGCTCCGAATGCAGTAGAGCCAGGTCACGGGCGCCGCTTGGCCTGCGAGGCGACGGCGCGTTCCAGGCGGTTTCCATCAGCCTCACTCGTCCTCGTCGTCCCCCTCCAACAAGCGCGTCGCGCGCCAGTGAGTGAGCACCTCATTGGTCTGCTCGATGACGAAGAAGCGTGCCGAATCCCGGTCATAGCCTTCGCCAAGCAGCTTCTCGTAGTCGGTATGGGCGTGGCGGATATGAGCGATGGTTGCCAGCCACACCGCGATCGTCGGCGGCAAGGTCTTCATATGCGCGGCCCCGGCATCGGCGCGGATCTTTTCCATGTCCGCGTAAGGGGCGAGCGGCAAGAGCGCGGTCAGCGCCTTGGCAATGGCGCGGCGTCGGCCGGTGGGTGCGCTCATTTCTCATCTCGCCCGGCAATGGTCGCCTCAGGGAAGGCATCGATCGAAGCATAGTAGGGCTTGATATCGATGACCGGCGTACGGTCGAGCACGTCGATAGCGTCGATCTCGATCCGGCCGGCCCCGATATCGAGCACGACGAGCTTGGCGATATGCAGGCCGACCGGGTTCGGCCGGGCAGGGGAGCGCAGCGAGAAAACGCCTTTCGGTTCAGCTGCGTGGCGCGGTTTCTGCACAATGAGATTCCGCGGCGCATGATCGAGCCAGGACAGGATGACGATGTGGCTGGCGCGGCCGAGGTCTTGCAGTCCCGGGCGGTAAGGCTCGTCGATCAGGACCGTCGCCGTCCGCCCGGTCTCGCGGGCGGCGCGCATGTTCTTCGGACAATCCTCGCGGCTCGTCCAGGGCGAGGCGATATGGCCGATGAAGACGACATGGTCGTCCGGCGGCAGGTCCGCCGGGTCGGTCTTCAGGAGCTTCTCACCTTCGCGTGTCTCGAACATCGCCTTCGTCCGATCAGTTCGCAGGGGACCGGCTTGCCGTGCGCCGATCATGGCTGCGCCATTTTCTTGTCCGCAAGCGACATAGCGCTTGCCAGGGTTTCAAAATCGACATAAACATATCTTTATATCTTTCAGCGAGAGCCCGCTCATGCATGTCACGCTCGACACGATGGTAGATACATTGAAGGCGGCGGCCGAATCCAGCCGCTTGCGCATCCTGGTGCTGCTGTCGCGCGGGGATCTTACGGTCTCCGACCTTACCGAAATCCTCGGCCAGTCGCAGCCGCGCGTCTCGCGGCATCTGAAGCTCCTGCTCGATGCCGGGCTGATCGGCCGCTACCAGGAAGGGTCCTGGGCCTTCTTCAGGCTTTCGGACACAGACAGCTCGCGCGACTTCGTGCAGCGCCTGGTCGCGGGCGTGCGCGAGGCCGATCCGCAGGTGGTGCGCGATCTGGAGCGGCTGGCGGCGGTCAAGCGCAAGCGGCAGGACCGGGCCGCCGAATATTTCTCGGTCAATGCCGCGAGCTGGGATCGCATACGCTCGCTGCATGTGCCGGACCGTGCGGTGGAGGCAGCACTGTTGAAGCTCGTCGGCAAGCGGCCGTTCCAGTCGATGCTGGATCTCGGCACCGGCACGGGCAGGCTGCTGGAGATCTTTGCGCCGCTCTACAGGCGCGGCGTCGGCATCGACATGTCGCGCGAGATGCTGACGGTGGCGCGCGCCAATCTCGACAGAGCGGGGGTCGCCAATGCGCAGGTGCGCCAGGGCGATATCTTTTCGCCGCCGGTCGAACGCAACGCCTTCGATCTCGTCACCATCCACCAGGTGCTGCACTATCTCGACGATCCGGCCCGCGCCATCGGCGAGGCGGCGAGGCTGCTGCGCCCGGCGGGCCGGCTGGTCATCGTCGACTTCGCGCCCCATAATCTGGAGTTCCTGCGCGACCAGCACGCCCATATGCGGCTAGGCTTCTCCGACCGGCAGATCGCGGACTGGTTCGAGGAGGCTGGGCTCGATCTCGAAGACAGCCAGGAATTCGAGCCGCGCGGCCAGGCGGAGGCAAAACTGACCGTCAAGCTCTGGCTCGGCCGCGACCGCCGGCTGCTGATCGCCGATCCGTCCAATGACTCGCTACCAGCAAGGGAAACAGCCTGATGAACCAGTTCCGCTTTTCCCGCCGCCCCGACATTGGCGAGAAGGTCCGGGTTTCCTTCGAGTTCTTCCCGCCGAAGACGGACGAGATGGAGGCAAGGCTCTGGGACACCGTGACCAGGCTCGAGCCGCTCAAGCCGAGATTCGTGTCGGTGACCTACGGCGCCGGCGGCTCGACGCGCGAGCGAACCGCGCGCACGGTGAAGCGCATCCTCAACGAAACGACGCTGACGCCGGCGGCGCACATGACCTGCGTCGACGCCGCCCGCCATCAGGTCGATGCCGTCATCCGGGAATTCGCCGAGTTCGGCGTCAAGCGTTTCGTCGCCTTGCGCGGCGATCCGGCGGCGGGCGTGGGAACCGCCTATCGACCGCACCCCGACGGCTATGCCAACGGCGCCGAACTCGTCGGAGCGATGAAGAGCGTCGGCGATTTCGACATCTCGGTTTCGGCCTATCCGGAAAAGCACCCGGAAAGCCCGGATTTCGCCACCGACATCGACATGCTGAAGCGCAAGGCCGACAATGGCGCGACGCGGGCGATCACCCAGTTCTTCTTCGATAACGACCTCTACGAACGTTATGTCGAGCGGGCGCGCCGCGCCGGCATCTACATCCCGATCGTGCCGGGCATCCTGCCGGTGCACAATTTCACCCAGGTCGCCAACTTCTCGTCGCGCTGCGGTGCGCTAGTGCCGGCATGGCTGGCCGAGCGCTTCGAGGGGCTGGAGAACGACCCGCAGACGCACGCGCTGGTGGCCGCGGCGGTGGCGGCCGAGCAGGTGCTCGACCTCATCGAGCGCGGGGTCGCCGACTTCCACTTCTACACGATGAACCGCGCCGACCTGGTTTTTGCCGTCTGCCACATGATCGGCATCCGCTCGCATGAATCGGAGGCGGCCGGGTCGGCCGCGGCTTGATGCATGTCGCCCAAAAGTGCGCAGCGGTTTTGGGGGTACGACATGCGTAAGGCAAGGCGCTCAAAGCGCAACGCGCTTTGAGCAGGCTGAAATGGAAAAGGCCGGGTGGAACCCGGCCTTTTCAAATTGATTGGACTATTTTCGGTGCTGGTCTTCCCGGCTTCGGCGGGTCAGGGAAGAACGCCTATGATGAGGGCGCCGATGAATGCAAACGCAGCACAAATCATCAATGCGTTGATTGGCCTCGTCAGTCCCATGCCATAGTCTCCTCTTCAGAGCTATGGCCGGAATCTAGAGTCATTTGGGTTACAGGCAAGCGGAAAACGTGCTGCAATGCGACATGATTGTGGAATTTGCGACTTGCCATTTGCCGTTAGCCATTGAAACTCCTCGGCAAAAGCGGCCTCAAAAGTTGTGCAAAAATTGTGGCGGCGGCGTGACATGACACCGCTACCATCGGCCGAACAGGCGGCCGTCGATGGTGATCAGGCCGAGTCCGATCAGCGCCATGCCGCCCATCTCGAAGAACTGCAGCCGCTCGCCGAGGAACAGGAAACCGAGCAGCACGGCGCTCACCGGCACGATCAAAGTGACCAGTGAGGCATTGGTGGCGCCGGCCGAGGCGACGAGGTTGAAATAGAGAATGTAGGCGATGGCGGTGGACAGCAGCGCCAGCCCCAGCACTGCGGCCCAGACCGGCGGCGAGACCGAGAACAGCCCGGCCGGGCCGTAGGTGAGGAGCACGACGGGGATCATGATTACGGTCGAAGCGGTCAACTGTCCGGTTGCGATGACCGGCGACGGCACGCCCTTGAGGCGCCGCGCAATCATCAGTGCGACGGCGTAGGACAGCGAGGCGCCGATCAGCGCGAATTTGGCCCAGACCGGGCCGCCGAGCCCGGCCACCAGTCCGGGTCCGATCATCACGGCGGTGCCTGCGACGCCGAGCGCGATGCCGGCCAGCTTGTTCCAGGACAGTTTCTCGTCGGCGGTCAGCGCATTGGCGAGGATCAGCGTCCAGAACGGCGTCGTGGCATTGAGAACGGAGGCGACGCCGGCGCCAAGCTCGGTCTGGCCGGCAAAGATCAGTGAGAAGGGAATGACGTTGTTGGTCAGCGCCAGCAGAAAGAACAGGCCGGCATAGGGAAAGGCGAGGCGGAAAGACGGCCCGCGGATCGCCAGATAGAGCTGAAGCGCGGCCGCCGCGATGACGACGCGAAACAGCACCAGCGCCAGCGGCTGGATCTCTGACACGGCAATGCGGGCAAAGAAGAACGAGCCGCCCCAGATCGCGCCGAGCAACAGGAGTTGTGCCCAGTCCCTGATCGTCATCGGTCCGCGCGTCACCGCCGCGCCAGCCGTCATCGTCATGTCGTCACCCTCCCAGGCCGATCGCAATCTCAGCCGCCGCATCTGCAACCGATATCCGTTCCGGCGGCAAGGGCCACCCGAAACCTGACCGCTGGCTTAGCGTTGGCGGAAAGTGCAGCGGACCGCGCGGGAAGGAGAGACACAGAACTGTTTTCTTTGGCGGCTAGCTAGGATTAATTGTGCGCGCCTGATTGAGGATTCGTCCATGCAGCGATTCGAAAATGCTCGCGAGGCGGCGTTGGCGCTTCGTCCGGACGATCCGGTCTATTGCATCCGCCCGCAAGTGCTGAAGGCCGATGCCTTGCAGTTCATGGGCATGTTCCCAGGCAAGACCGCCTATGCGGTCAAGACCAATGGCGAGCAGATCGTGCTGAAGACGCTGGTGGAAGCGGGCGTCAGCGCCTTCGACGTGGCCTCGCCAGGCGAGTTCGCCGCCGTGCGCGCCGTCTCGCCGGACGCCGAGATGCTCTACATGCATCCGGTCAAGGCGCAGTCCGACATCAAGCTGGCGCTGGAGAAATACGGCATCCGGGTGATTTCGCTCGACCATGAGGACGAGATCACCAAGCTGACGCGCGTGGTGCGGGCGCTCGATATCGACCCGGGTGCGGTGACGGTGTTCGTGCGTATCCAGACCAAGGGCCACGCCGCCTACGAGCTATCGAAGAAATTCGGCGCCGGGCCTGCCAATGCGGTGGAGCTTGCCGAGCGGCTCAACCGGACCGGCTACAAGGTCGGCCTCTGCTTTCATGTCGGCAGCCAGATCGAGGACCCAGACACCTATGAGCGCGCGCTGGCTTCGGCCGATTGGGTGCGCAACCGGCTGAGCTTCGACATTGCCGGGCTCGATGTCGGCGGCGGCTTTCCAGCTGAATATGGCCACGATCCCAACCGCAGGCACATCGAGATGCCTTCGCTCGGGCAACTCATGTCGCGGCTGGCCGGCGACCTCAAGGAGTATCAGTTCGACGCGATGCCGCTGGTGGCCGAGCCCGGGCGGGTGATCGTGGCGCGCTGCCTGTCGCTGATCGTGCGCGTGCTCTTGCGCAAGGGCAAACGGCTCTACATCAACGACGGCATCTGGGCGTCGCTGTCGGATTCGTGGACCGGCAAGATCACGCTGCCGGCGCGCTTCATCCCCGACCCGGCGATCCGCACGCGCAATGGCAGTGAGAAGACCATCGTGCCCTTCAAGGTCTGCGGCGCGACCTGCGATTCCGTCGATATCCTGTCCAGGCCATTCTGGCTGCCTGAGACGGTCGACACCGGTGACTGGATCGAGATCGGCCATATCGGCGCCTACTCGCTGTCGCTGAGGACGCGCTTCAACGGATTCTTTCCGGATACCTTCGTCGAGGTTACAACACCCTTCGACGAAGGCGATGCGCCGCAGGGGTTTGCGAGTCTGGAGACGATGGCGGACTAGGCAACCCCGCCGCCCGCCTGAATATTCTCGCCGGTCAGCCAGCGGGCTTCGTCGCTGGCGAGGAAGACGGCAACATCGGCAACATCGCGTGGTGCGCCTATCCGGCCGAACGGCGACATACCGGCCGCCACAGCACGATCCCGCTCCGGCAGCAAGTCGGTGTCGGTGAAGCCTGGCGACAACGCATTCACGGTGACGCTGCGCGGCCCAAGCTCACGCGAGAGCACGCGAACGAACTGTTCGACGGCACCCTTGCTGCCGAGATAGAGCGCCGTCTGCGTGAAGAACATCTTGGTGCCGCCGGTGGAGACGGCGATGATGCGGCCGCCGTCGCGAACACGCCTGGCCGCTTCCTGAAGCGTGAAGAACGTGCCCTTGGCATTAGTGCCGAAGACGCGGTCGAAATCGGTCTCGCTTGCTTCGGCGAGCGGCTTGATGACGGCGACGCCGACATTGGCAACGACAATGTCGATGGCGCCCAGTTGGCTCTCGGTTTCGTCAAACAGCCTGCGGACATCGGCCGGAATGGAAATATCCGCTTGAATGGCTAAGGCTTTTCCGCCGTTGGCCAAGATGGCGGCGACCACATCATCGGCGGCTTTCCTGTTGCCGACATAGTTGACGATGACGGACGCGCCGTTGGCGGCTAGACCCTCGGCTATGGCACGGCCGATGCCGCGTGAACTGCCGGTGACGATTGCGGTTTTGCCCTGCAACGACTGAGACATGATCGATTTCCTTCAACCCTTCACCGTCGCGCCGATGTGGCGGCTGGTTGAGAAATAGCGACATGCAATTGATCGGATAATCGCCTATTATCTGACTGTCTTGTTAATCCAGAGATACATAATGCGCGGGTCCGAATTCACCGAGCTCAAGGCGTTCGCTGCAATCGTGGAAGAGGGCAATTTCGTTCGTGCGGCGGCGCGGCTGCGAGTGTCGCCGCCGGCGCTCAGCCAGACGATCCGACATTTGGAGGCGCGTGTCGGCGTTCGATTGCTCAATCGCACGACGCGCAGCGTCTCGCCAACCGTGGCTGGCGAGACGCTGTTTAGGCGCCTTGGCGTTGCGTTCGGAGA
Source organism: Mesorhizobium album (assembly GCF_033977205.1). Lineage (NCBI taxonomy): Bacteria > Pseudomonadati > Pseudomonadota > Alphaproteobacteria > Hyphomicrobiales > Phyllobacteriaceae > Mesorhizobium > Mesorhizobium album. The sequence continues at coordinate 49,216 of NZ_JAVIIW010000013.1, forward strand.
GCTGGAAGACGCTGTCGCCGAGGTTCAGGCCGCACGGGACAGGCCGGCCGGTTCGCTGCGGATCAATGTTCCGCGCGTTGCCGCAATGCGCTTCGTCGCGCCGGTCCTCGGCGATTTCCAGCACGCCTATCCCGACGTTGCGCTGACAGTCATCGTCGACGACATGCTGGCCGACATTGTCGAGGGACGATTCGACGCCGGTATCCGCCTCGGTGAGCGGTTGGAAAAAGACATGGTGGCGGTGAAGCTGAGTGACGATCTGCAAATGGCAGCGGTGGCTGCTCCGGCGTATCTGGAGGGCCGCGCAATCCCCCGTCACCCACAGGACCTGCACCAGCACCGCTGCATCAATTTCCAGTGGCCCAGCGGCGGCAACATCTACCGATGGGAGTTTTCGCGCGGCAAGCGATCGCTGGAAATCGCGGTGAAGGGAAGTCTCACCGTCAACGATACCGAACTGATGCTCAGGGCGGCGCTGGATGGGGCAGGTGTGGCCTACATGATTGACTATCAAGTCCAGCCATGGATCGAGAAGGGCAGGCTGGTACGGTTTCTCGAATCGTGGTCGCCTAGCTTTCCGGGCTTCTATCTATACCACCCAAGTCGACGGCTTGTGCCGCCGGCGCTGCGCGCGTTCATTGATTTCGTGCGGTCGAGACGAGAGTAGCGGAATTTCGCTACTATTCACAATTTCGCCAGCAACTCCGGCGTCGGCCAGCCATCCACGGGAAGGCCGAGCCGCATCTGTTCCTTGCGGATCGCCTCGCGGGTGTTGGTGCCGAGGATACCGTCCACCGCGCCGACATCGTAGCCCTTGGCTTCGAGCTTCGCTTGCAGCGCCTTCATCTGGTCGCCGTTGAGGCCGGGTTCGGGCGTGCGTGGGTCGAATTGCGGCGCACCGGCCAGACGGCTCGCAAGCACCGCAGCGGTGAGTGCATAGGTGAAGGACTGGTTCCACTCCAGGTAAACGTCGAAATTGTCGTAGGTCAGAAAGGCCGGACCTTTGCGCCCCATCGGCAAGGCGAGGCCGGCCTTCAGGCCATTGTCGACCAGCGGCGTGCCGTTCGGATTGGTGACGCCCCACTGCGCCCATTGCGACAGAGGCAGCTTGTTGGTGCGGCCGGTCTGATCCCACGGCATCTCGTCCGGAACGCGCACTTCCTCGACCCAGGGCTGGTCGCGCTTCCAGCCGCGCGACAGGATCTTGTCGGCCGTGGTCATGATCACGTCCGGCGCGCTGTTCCTGAGGTCGACCTTGCCGTTGCCGTCGCCGTCGACGCCGCGGGCGAGGTAGTCGGTGGGCAGGATCTGCGTCTGGCCGATCTCGCCGGCCCAGGCACCCTTGACGTCGGCCGGCACCGTACCGCGGTCGATCAGCGTCAGCAGCGGCACGAGCTGCGGCCGGAAGAGCTGAGGCCGGCGGCAATCATGCGAGAGCGTGACCAGCGCATCGAGCGTATGGAAATCGCCCTGAACCGCGCCGAAATCGGTCTCCAGCCCCCAGAAGGCGGTGATGACGGCCGGCTGGACGCCGAACTCCTTGTCGGCGCGCGCGAAGACGTCGGCGTATTTCTTCAGATTGGCCGCGCCCTGCTTCAGGCGGTAGGCCGAGATCATGCGGTTCGAGAACTCGGTGAAGGTCTGGGTGAACACGCCCTGGGCGCGGTCGCGCGCCAGCACCTTCTCGTCGATGGCGGCATCTTCCAGCGCGTCTAGGCCGACCGCGCCGACGCCGGCCGCCTTGGCTTCGGCCGCGACGCCCTGTTTCCAGGTTTCGAAATCGCCCCCGCATTCCTGCGCCGCCGCAGGCCAAGCCAGAGCGCCGAGAACCAGCGCCGCCAGGATATCAACGCGCAATCGCATCGCTTCCCTTTCGAGACCGCGGCATGATCCGCGGAACCCGGCCGGGTTTGGACAGGATCATGCGTAGATTTCAAAGTTCAGGAGCGTCATCCGGCACCCGGCAGGGGGTGCGCCGCTCCGCATCATCAGCGGTTGCAACTATCGCCCGCCCGCCGTGTCGAAAAGCAGGCGCGCGGGCCGATGTCAACGGGTGTTCTGCCGCAACCACTTGTTCCAGGCGGCTTCCGAGCCGTTGAAAACGTTGATGTCGGACTTGCCGGTCATGCCGGGCACGATACCGGTGCCGGTGTACTGCCAGAAGGTGAAAGGATTACTGCCATATTTCTGGCGCGGATGGCCAGCGACCGAACGCAGCCAGTAGGGATAGCCGCGGAAGGTCGCCAGCTGGTTGTCGTCGAAGAAGTCAAGCGAGGTGTAGATGATCGGCTTCTTGCCGTAGTGACGCTCGACCATTTCGAGGAAGGTCGTCATCTCGCTGCGCACCGTTGCGGGATCTGGGCGCAGCCTGCAGGTCGGCGACTTCGGGTTCCATTCCATGTCGAGCACCGGCGGCATTGCCGACGGATCCCTCGGAACATTGGCGATGAACCAGCGTGCCTGCGTGGCGGCAGGCGTGCAGAAATAGAAGAAATGATAGGCCGCGCGCGGAATTCCCGCGGCCTTGGTGCGCGCCCAGTGCTCGTTGAACTGGTCGTCGAACCGGTCGCCGCCCTCGGTCGCCTTGATGAAGGCGAAGGAGATGCCGCTGGCCTTGGCCGTCGGCCAGTCGACGGAGGTCTGGTATTTGGAGACATCGGTGCCATGGATGGCGTAGCTCCACGGCGCGCCGCTGTCCCATTCATGCGGCTTGGAATCCTCGAAACGGGGCGCGCGCACGGCAAACGTCTGCGACGATGGCGCCAGCGGCGAAAGATCGTCCACAGTCGAGCAGGCGCCCAACAGCGTAAGCATCAGGATGGCCGCAAGACGGCGCATGGTATCCCCCGAGCCGGGATCAGCCGGCCGCTGATGGGTCCTTCACTGATGGTGGTCGCTTACGCGGGCCCCCTCCGGACGATCGCCCCACAGGACCGCCCTTCCTTCATGCATGTCGTTGTCCCAAAGCAGCTTGGCGCTTTTGGGCGACATCCCTCCATAATCGCCGGACATGGTTGATAATCCATTGACGGCGCTCGACAACACCCACGATTTTGCGGAAGCAATGACGGCAAATCGATGACATAAAGCGGGCCGGAAATCCAAAAAGGCGGGAAAGATGCGGGCTGTGGTGAAGTTCATCAAATGGCTGCTGGGCCTTGTGGTGCTGGCGGTGGTCGCGCTCGTTAGCTGGCTCTACTTTGCACCGCCCGAGCTGATCCGTGTCGGCTCCGGCTACTCGGCCAAGATCGTCTGCTCCAATGTCTTCATTGCCGGGCGCGATCCGAGTGAAGTGCTTGCGGTCGACGTACAGGCGCCGGGCCATCCGCTGCTCCGCCTGATGAAGGTCTCCGTCGACAAGGAGAGGGGGCTTGTTTCGGCGGGCCTGCTATGGGTGCTGGGCAGAAGCGTCGCCGTCGAGCGAGATGGGCTCGGCTGCGCGTCGGTTCCCAACGGCGACACCGGTAAGGCGCGGCAGGCCTCCGTGCATGTCGAACCTCTGGCGGTGGCCTCGCAGGACGCGCTCTGGCCGGAGGGTGAGAGGGTGGACGCCTTGCAAAACCCCGAAGTGACGAAAATCGTCGACGATGCCGCGATCGTCGGAACCGGCATGCGCGCGGTTGTGGTGGTGAAGAACGGCCGCATTGTCGCGGAACGCTATGGCGACGGCTTTTCAGCCAAGACGCCGCTGCTTGGCTGGTCGATGACCAAGACGGTCAATGCCGCGATCGTCGGCACGCTGGTCAAGGACGGCAAGATGGGGCTCGAGAGCAAGGGCCTGTTCGCGCTGTGGAAGGCCGATGGGCGGGCGGCGATCAGCCTTGCCGACATGATGGCGATGTCGAGCGGGCTGGAGTTCAACGAGGATTATGGCGATGTCGCCGACGTGACGCGCATGCTCTATCTCGAGCCGGACATGGCGGGCTTCGCCGAGGCAAAGCCGCTCGGCGGCGAGGTTGGCAAGGCATTTTCCTATTCGAGCGGCACGGCCGTGATGCTGTCGCGGCTGTGGCAGGACGCGATCGGCGACAAGGCGAAGGCGCTGGCCTGGCCGCGGACGGCGCTGTTCGAGCCGCTCGGCATGCGCAGCGCCGTGCTCGAGACCGACGAGCGGGGCACGTTCGTCGGCTCGTCCTATCTCTATGCCACCGCGCATGACTGGGCCCGCTTCGGCCAGTTCCTGCTGCAGGGCGGCGTTTGGAACGGCGCGCAGATCCTGCCAGCCGGCTTCGTCGACTGGATGCGGCAGCCGGCGCCGGCCTCGAAGGTCTACGGCAAGGGCCAGGTATGGATCGAAGGCCCGGGCGACGAGGAAAATCCTGGCGCGGGCGCCGCCGCCGGCCTGCCCAAGGATACCTATTGGATGGAGGGCCATGACGGCCAGACAGTGGCCATCATTCCATCGGAGCAACTGGTGGTGGTAAGGCTCGGTCTGACGCCCGCCAAGCTCGGTTACCGGCCGCAGACGATGGTAGCCGCGCTGCTGAAAGCCTTACATCAGTAAGGGGCGGCCTAATTTCGAGCGCCGATCACGCCCAGCCAGGCATAGCCACGATAAAGCGTCCTGAAATGGAAGGTCGCGCCGGTCCGTTCGGATTCCGATTCGAGGACGTCGCGCAGCGAAGCACGCGGCTCGACATGGAATTTCCGCAGCCAGCCGCGCAGCAATGCCCTGAACCAGCGCGGCAGGCCTTCCTGTTGGCCGAAATCGACGACATGCAGCGAGCCGCCTGGCGCAAGGGCAGCCAATGCTGCCGAGACGGTCTTTTCCCAACCGGGGATCATCGACAGCGAATAGGACACGAAGACGCGATCGAAGCGCGCGCTGCCAAACAGCGCCTTTGCGTCGAAGTCGGTGGCATCACCGCGCGCCAGGCTGACCCTCGCCGCCAGACCTTCGCGGGCCATCGCGACATTCGCGGTTTCGAGCATCTCGGCCGAGATGTCGAGACCGAAGAAGCGGGCATCCGGATAGCGGCGGGCGGCAAGCACGATGTTGCGGCCGGTGCCGCAGCCAAGCTCCAGCACGGTGCCGCCTTGCGGCACGTCGAGACCTTCGATCAGCCGGTCGCGGCCGAGCAGATAGTATTTGCGGGTCAGGTCGTAGATGTGGCGCTGCCAGCGATAGACGCCGTCCATCAGTTCGGCATGGCTGGCCGGCAGCTCAGTCGTGCTCATGCGGCGCGCTTCACATAGAGGTGGAAGCCGCCATAGATCGCCGAGCGGTCCCGGGCCGAGAATTCGCGCGAGGCCTCGCTATCATAGTGCCATTGGTCGAGCAGGGAGTTGGAGACGCGGCCCGGCAGCAGGCTGGGTTCGGCCGCAGTGCGGAAGATCACGCGGGCGCCAACCGAGGCGGTGCGGGTGATCTCGGTCCACAAATCGTTGAGCAGGTCGTCGGTCATCCAGTCCTGCGCGTCGAGCAGGACGAAGCGATCGACCGAGCCTGCATCCTTGCCAGCGAGGAATTTGATCAGGTTGGCATGGTGGATGGCAACGCGATCGATGTTGGCGCGGATCGTCTTGTAGTTGCGCTTTTCCAGATAGGCGGGAAGCGCAGCCTCGCCCGGTTCTGGATAACGGCGGGCGAAGGCCTGCCAGGCGAAATAGTTGTTCTTCAGCGGGAAGTCGCAGGCGAGCTTTTCCAGCCGCGCCCTCAAGACGCTCGCCATCGAGCCGTCGCCGGAGGTGATCAGCGAGTCGTACTGGGCCGGCGGGATGCCGAGGCCGAACAGCGAAGCCTTGCGCGAGGTTGCCCACTGCAAAAGCTTCTTGTCGAAGACCGGCGCCAGTTCCTCGTTGAAGAAGCGGCGCTGCTCGCCAATGTTCTCGGCCTTCATGATGCCGGCCGGATCGACACCGAACAGTTTTGCCACGCGATGGCCCATGGCGATAAACAGGCCGAGCAGGCCGGTCTGGTAAAAGTTGCGGTCGAAGACCGAGATGCGGCGACGGCCGCGCCAGTTCCGGCGCTCCCAGTAGTGGCGGCTCACCGGATCGAGATGCGGCGCGATGAAGCGGTCGTAGGCTTGGGAATTGTGGCTGGTATCGGCGGCGCCGAAGAAACGGAACAGGTCGCCCTGCGACGGCAGGTGGCGGACCGCTTCCAGCTTCATGCGGTTCAGCGCGATGTGAGCCGCGTTGAGGTCGACCGCGTCGATCCGGGCGGGCGTGCGGGTGAGGTAAGCCAGAATGTTGCAGCCGCCCGACGCGATCGTGACGACGCGATGCCCGGCGCTAAGCTGCATAGCCTCCATATCGACGTCCGGGTCTTCCCAGATCTGCGGATAGACAAGACCGGAAAACAGGAAGGCGAAAAGCCGCTCGGAAATGCCGTCCTTCGACAGCGCGCGGTTCTGATAGACGGCTTTTCCGACTTCCTTGCCACGGCGAAAAACGAGTTCTCCCGAAACATCCGACATGGCGAAGTGATTCCCCGTTTGCGTTGGCGCAAGCGGGTAGCGCAGCGTCATGACAGGCAGGTGACAGTCTGTTGACGTCGACTTGCCGCTAGGTAGGACGCAAAATCGCCGGGCACCTTCGCCCGAGCTCACTTAGGAATCCGGCATCAGAGTTTCATCCAGCCATCTGGAAGCCGTTGATCAGGGACTGCTCCTTCTGGCGGTTGGCGCGGCAGCTTGTGAAACTCCTATCGGCTTTGGCCGCCGCCATTCCTTCGTCGGGACTTGCCTTTGCCAATCAAATCCACTCGATATTCTTAGATTTGTTTAAAGGAAAAATAGGAAGTTTTCTGCCTATAACAACATTCCGTGCGTATTTGGGCTTTATTCGCGGATAGGGGTCGTCGCTAACTTAACTGATACATTATGGTATTATTGTTTAGCGCTAGCTACATTAGTAAATTATGATCTGGTCGCTTCAAACGTTGCGGTTTGTAGCCGCGTCGATGGTCCTGTTTCTGCATGCGGTGCAATCCGCGATGCGGATTTCCGGCGTCGGAGCAGTTCCCTACCAATACGCACTCGTGGGCTCAGCCGGCGTCGACATCTTCTTCGTCATTTCCGGTGTCATCATGGCGACGGTGGCCCCTGGCAGAACAGCCGCCGAGTTCATCCAGGCACGAGTGCTCAGGGTCGTCCCAATCTACCTGTTGTGCAGCATTCCGGCGCTGCCGATGATGGCCATCGGCCCTGGACTGTGTTGGCGCAATATACTGGCCACGCTGTTCCTGTGGCCGGCAACGGACCAGATGGCGGCGCCTGCGCTCGGCGTGGCGTGGACACTATGCTTCGAGATGCTGTTTTATGCCGCGGTTGCGCTCGTCCTGTGCGATCGGCGATGGCTATATGCCCTTGGGGCCATTTTCATCGGTGCATTTCTGCTTCGTTGGGCCGGCCCTGTTTTTCAATTTCTTGGCAACCCGATCATTCTCGAATTCATCGCTGGCGTGGCGATCGCCAGGATCGGCAAGGTTCGGTGGGGCTTTGGCATGCTGCCGTTGGGGGTTGTAGCCCTTTTCTTTACAGCCTGGTTGGAGGTTATCCCAAACGGCCATACCGGGCTCTTTCTGACCGGTGAGGAAAATCTCCAGCGCATAGCCGTTCTCGGGATCCCCGCTGTCCTTATCGTATACGGCACCATGCACTTCCGAGCTCAACAGAGCGTGTGGACCTATCTCGGCGAGGCTTCGTATTCGCTCTACCTTGTGCATCCGATTTTGATATCCGCGCTCGCGATCATGTGGGTCTTCTATCCAGTTGAGCCGAATGTGATCATCGTGGTTGCCATCCTCGTCTCGCTATTAGCGTCTTGGCGTGTTCACGAGCGGATAGAAAAGCCCATGATTGCCTGGATAAAGCGGCGAATGCCATCAGAGGCAGGCTGGGCAAATGCCACCGTCACCGCATTTCCAGGCGGCCATTTGCTTGGTGTCGAGAAGCCTGGGTCGTTCGCAAACGCATCCTCCGCCGTGGCCTGCAAAGCCGGCAAAGTGCACGACGGCTGACAGATTGCGCCGGGTCGGCGCGTCGCTCACGCCTTGCCGAACCCGCCGGGCGTCGGGGTGATGACGATGACGGCCTCGCCGGCGTCGAGCGTGGTCTGGTCACAGGCTTTCAGCACATCGACCGATCCGTCGTTGCGCCTGATCTTGGTCGAGCCTGCCTCGCCATCGCCGCCGCCGTTGAGGCCCTGGGGCGGCCGGCTGCGGTGCGAGGATAAGATGGCGCATTCCATCTTCTCCAGGAAGCGGATGGTGCGCTTGGTGCCGTCGCCGGCGTTCCACTTGCCCTTGCCGCCGGAGCCCTGGCGGATGTGGAAGTCCTCCAGCACCACGGGGAAGCGCAGTTCCAGCACTTCGGGATCGGTCAGCCGCGAGTTGGTCATATGAGTGTGGACGCCGGAGGTGCCGGCAAAGCCGCGGCCCGAATTCATCCGGCCCGCGGGCGAGCCGGAACAGATCGTCTCGTAATACTGGTATTGCTTGTTGCCGAAGGTGAGATTGTTCATCGTGCCTTGCGCGTTGGCCATCGCGCCCATGGCGCCGAACAGCGCGTTGGTGACGTGCTGCGAGGTCTCGACATTGCCGGCAACGACGGCGGCAGGGTAGGACGGTTTGAGCATGCAACCGTCGGGAATGACGATGTTGATCGGCCTGAGACATCCCGCATTCATCGGGATCATGTCCTCTACCATGACGCGGAAGGCGTAGAGCACGGCGGCTCGCGCCACCGGCTCCGGCGCGTTGAAATTGTTCTTCTCGACCTTCGAGGTGCCGGTGAAATCGACCGTCGCCTCGCGCTTTTCGCGATCGACACTGATCTTCACCTTGATCACCTGACCGGTGTCGGTGGGGTATTCGTAGACGGAACTGTCGGGCAGCCGCTCCAGCGCGCGGCGCACGCTCTCGGCGGCATTGTCCTGGACATGGCCCATATAGGCCTCGACGACATCGAGGCCGAAATGCGCGACCATCTTGCGCAGTTCCGCAACGCCCTTTTCGTTGGCGGCGATCTGCGCCTTGAGGTCGGCGATGTTCTGGGCGGGATTGCGGGCGGGGTAGGGATGGTCGGTGAGGAGGGTCTCCAGCTCCTTCTCGCGGAAGCGGCCGCGATCGACGATGCGGAAATTGTCGAACAGCACGCCTTCCTCGTCGACGGTGGTGGCTAAAGGCGTCATCGAGCCGGGCGCCGTGCCGCCGACATCGGCGTGGTGGCCGCGCGAGGCGACGTAGAAGAGGATTTCCTTGCGAGCGCCGTCGAACACCGGCGTCACGACGGTGATGTCGGGCAGGTGCGTGCCGCCATTGTACGGCGCGTTGAGCGCGAAAACGTCGCCCGGGTGAATGTCGCCCGAGTTGAGGCGGATGATGGTCTCGACCGAGCGGTCCATGGAGCCGAGATGCACCGGCATGTGCGGCGCGTTGGCGACCAGCGCGCCATGGCGGTCGAACACAGCGCAGGAAAAGTCCAGCCGTTCCTTGATGTTGACGGAATAGGCGGTGTTCTGCAGCGTCACGCCCATCTGCTCGGCGATCGACATGAAGAGGTTGTTGAATACCTCCAGCATCACCGGATCGGCATCGGTGCCGAGCGCTGCCAGACGGCGCTTCTTTTCGATGCGGCGCAGCAGCACATGGTTCCTGGCCGTGATCTCGGCTTGCCAGCCGGGCTCGACGACGATGGTCTGGTTCGGCTCGATGACGAGCGCAGGGCCGGCCACCTTGTGGCCGGGCTTCAGGCCATCGCGCCGGAAAATGCCTGCATCGCGCCAGGCGCCGTCGGCAAAGAATTGCCGCGTCTGCCAGGGACCTGCCGCCTTGTCTTCGAGACTTGATTCAGTTTCGTCGCGACCGGCGGTCCCGGCATCGCTGCCTTCGACACCCACCGCCTCGACGATCATTGGCTTGTCTTCGTAGACGAAACCGAACTGCGCCTTGTGCGCAGCCTCGAAATCGCTCCTGGCGCGGAAGATCGAGCCGTGCTCGAAATTCACCGGCAAAGCCGTGTCGGTGCCGTCATAGCGGATCTGCAGGACCGGCTTCGAGGCGATGGCGGCTTCCGCAATGCCCTGCGCTGCAAGTTCGGCGACGACGCCTTGATGCAATGCCGCAATCAGGTCCTCGATCGAGGAGCGTGACTCTTCGGCGAGCGGCTTGAGCAACGCCTGCTGGCGCGAGGCGAAAACCGTCGCCAGCCCGATACCGTAGGCCGAAAGCAGTCCGGAGAAGGGGTGAATGAGCACTGCTTCCATGCCGAGCGCATCGGCGACCAGGCAAGCGTGCTGGCCGCCGGCGCCGCCGAAGCAGTTCAGGAGATATTCGGTGACATCATAGCCGCGCTGCACCGAGATCTTCTTGATGGCATTGGCCATGTTCTCGACGGCGATGGTGACGAAACCCTCGGCCACCGCTTCCGGCGTGCGTCCGTCGCCGATCTCGGCGGCTAAAGCCGCGAATTTGTCGCGCACGGTGGCGACATCGAGCGGCTGGTCCTGGCCGGGACCGAAGATCGCCGGAAAGAAATCTGGCTGCAGCTTGCCGAGCATGACATTGGCGTCAGTGACGGCGAGCGGCCCGCCGCGCCTGTAAGCCGCGGGGCCCGGATTGGCGCCGGCCGAGTCCGGGCCGACGCGGAAGCGGTCGGCCTCATAGTGGAGGATCGAGCCGCCGCCGGCGGCAACGGTGTGGATGCGCATCATCGGCGCGCGGATGCGCACGCCGGCGACTTCGGTGTCGAAGGCGCGCTCATATTCGCCGTCATAGTGGGCCACGTCGGTCGAGGTGCCGCCCATGTCGAAGCCGATGACCTTGTCGAAGCCTGCTCGCCGGGCCGTCTCGACCATGCCGACCACGCCGCCGGCCGGACCGGACAACAGCGCATCCTTGCCCTGGAACATGTCGGCGGCGGTCAGCCCGCCCGACGACATCATGAACATCAGGCGGGGCGCGTCGCCAATCTCACCCTCAAGGGTGGAGATTGGCGACGCGCCCAGCTCTCCGGCCACCCTTTGCACGTAGCGCGACAGGATCGGCGACAGATAGGCATCGACCACGGTGGTGTCGCCGCGGCCGACCAGCTTGATCAGCGGCGAGACCTCGTGGCTGACCGATATCTGGCTGAAGCCGATCTTGCCGCAGACCTTGGCCACCGCCTTTTCGTGATCGGGATATTTCCAGGCATGCATGAACACGATGGCGACCGCGTCGATGCCGTCCGCCTTGGCCTGCTCGATGGCCGGGCGGCAGGCGGCGATGTCGAGCAGGCGCTCGACGCAACCGTCGGCGCGCACGCGCTCGTCGATCTCGACCACCCGCTCGTAAAGCTGTTCCGGCAGGATGATCTCCTTGGCGAAGATGTCCGGCCGCGCCTGATAGGCGATGCGCAGCGCGTCGCGAAAACCCTTGGTGACGAGCAGGAGCACGCGGTCGCCCTTGCGCTCCAGCAACGCATTGGTGGCGACAGTGGTGCCCATCTTGATGTCGCCGATCCGGTGCGAGGGGATGGCGGCGCCGGATTTCAAGCCAAGCAGATCGCGGATGCCCTGGATGGCTGCGTCGGCATAGGCTTCAGGATTCTCCGACAAGAGCTTGCGCGGATGCAGTCGTCCTTGCGGGTCGCGGCCGATGATGTCGGTGAAGGTGCCGCCCCGGTCGATCCAGAAATCCCATTTCCCGTTGGCTGCGTCTTCCATTCCATTATCCAATGTCTGCGAGAACATGTTCTGTTAATTCGCCTTTTCGGCGCCGGCAATCGCCAGTCGATGTTACATATGGAAACGCAACGTTACGAAACCGCGGGCCACCTGATGCATTTCCTCTGCGACCGTTCACCGAAATGTGAGCGTTAGTTGAAGGAGAGATACCATGAAGAAGCTCATCCTGGCGTCTGTTTCAGCGCTCGCCCTGCTGGGGGTCGCGGCTTGCAGCAACAGCGGCACCGGTACAGACAACACAACCACCCAGAGCACCAATCCGCCGGCCAACGAACAGCCTATGAAGCCGGCTGCTCCCAGCACTTCGAAACCAGCCGAACCGGCTCCGGCAAAACCTGCTGCGCCTGCGCAGTAGAAATCGAACTGACTGCAATACGGAAGGCCGCCTTGCGCCGGCCTTCCGTATTTTTTGTTTCCGCGAGCGGTTTTCCAACCCCGCCGCCCGCCAGACCTGCGGCATCGTCTCGGCTTGATAGCAATGGCCGGTTCGCACTAAGAAGCCTGCATGTCGATTTGGGACCGCCTCGGCGACTTCATCGCTCGTGTTTCGTCGTCGGCGTCCTCGGGCGTCGCCGATGTCGTCGAGGCCGTGCGGACCGTGTTCTCCGGCGACGCGGATCTGCGCCGGCGCGTTGCCTTCTCCGTAGCGATGATCGCGCTCTCGGCCAAGATGGCCAAGGCTGACGGCATCGTCACCCAGGACGAGGTGCGCGCTTTCCAGGAAATCTTCGAGGTGCCGCCGCGCGAGACGCGCAACGTGGCTCGCCTCTATGACCTTGCCAAACGCGATGTCGCCGGGTTCGAAATCTATGCCCAGCGCATGGCGCAGCTCTGCGGTTCCGGTCATGCGAATTGCATGATGCTGGAAGATATACTCGACGGGCTGTTCCACATCGCCAAGGCGGACGGTCTGATCCACGAGCGGGAAGGGCAATTCCTGCATCGCATTGCCCAGATCTTCCGGATCGACGAGGCGCATTACCAGGCGATCCTGTCGCGGCACGTTAATCTCGGTGCCGCCGATCCTTATGTCGTTCTCGGCATCGAGCGGGGGAGGCCGTTCGAGGAGGTCAGGAAGCGCTACCGCAAGCTGATCTCCGACAATCACCCGGACAGGCTGATCGCGCGCGGCCTGCCACAGGAGTTCATCAAGATCGCCACGACAAGGGTCGCGGCGATCAACGCGGCCTATGAGATGATCGAACGGGGCCTCAGGCACGCATGAGCGGTTTTTTGCCCGACCAGCCGGGTGCCGAGGTCAGGGTGTCGCCGAATTTCGGTCCGCGACGCGAGACGCTCAGACCCGACATGATCGTGCTGCACTATACCGGCATGGCGACCGGGGCCGGCGCCGAAGCCTGGCTGTGCGATCCGGCAAGCGAGGTATCCTCGCATTATCTCGTCCATGAGGACGGCCGCATCGTGCAGATGGTGCGCGAGAGCGACCGTGCTTGGCACGCCGGCAAGAGCTCCTGGTTCGGTCGCACCGACATCAACTCCTGTTCGGTCGGCATCGAGATCGTCAATCCCGGGCATTCGCTCGGCTACAAAGCCTTTCAGAAGCGGCAGATCGATGCCGTCATCGGCTTGTGCGCCGGGATCGTCGGCCGGCACCCTATTCCACCTCAAAGGGTGCTTGCGCATTCGGACGTCGCGCCGGGGCGCAAGCTCGATCCGGGCGAAAAGTTTCCCTGGAGAGCGCTTTTTGCGGCCGGCGTCGGCCATCTCGTTCCTGCGGCCCCGATCAGGCCGGGCGCGGCGCTGAAGGCCGGCGATACAGGCGCCGGCGTTGAGGCGCTGCAGTCGATGCTGGCGCTCTATGGTTATGGCGTCGAGATATCGGGCGCCTTCGATCGCCAGACCGAAATCGTGGTGGCGGCGTTTCAGCGGCATTTCCGGCGGCGGCAGGTCGATGGCGTGGCGGATGGCTCGACCATCCGCACGCTGGAAAGGCTGCTGGCTGCCGTAAAGGCAACTTCACCCAAATAATCCTGCCGAACTAACTAAATTACAATTCGTCATACAAAGTGAATTGCCTCGCCTTCTTTGGCGCCAATTCGCTCGTCAAAGGCGACTTCCGCAAGTTGTCGGACATCTATCCCCCCAAGATGCTCCGATGTTGAATTGGCCTCGCCGTGCGAAGTTCTTCGCACGGTTCTAACAGAACAGGACTACATGCAAAATTTGACCGTTGTAGCGGCAGCCATTGCTGCCGGAGTGATGACTTTTGCCTTCAGCCCGGCGAACAGCGCGCCAATGAGCCTCCGGGCAGATAATAGCTTCGCTGCCGCTCCGGCAACGCCCAAAGCTGCCCAAGGCGCCAAGGCTTCAACGACCAAGAGAGCCGCCCCGGCGAAGGTACAGAAAGCCGCCGCCTCGAGGCCGGCAAAATCAACGGTTAAACGCAGTACGAAGCGCAGCAGCAGGCAGACCATCGATCTGACAACGACCGCTTCCATCCATCCAGAACTATCCACGTCGGCGTCCGCCACTACGGGCGGCGGCCAATATTCTGCGATCATCGCCCGCTATGCGGCAAGCTATGGCGTGCCGGTGTCGCTCGCCAGGGCCGTCATCAAGATCGAAAGCAACTACCGGCCGAACATGGTCGGTAGCGCCGGCGAGATCGGCCTGATGCAGATCAAGCCGGCGACCGCGCGAATGATGGGCTATACCGGTTCGGCAAAGGGATTGTTCGATCCCGACACCAACATCAAATACGGCATGAAGTACCTCGCCATGGCACAGGGCCTGGGCGGCGGCACGACTTGCGGCACCATCCTCAAATACAATGCCGGCCATGGCGCGACGCGGATGAATCCGGTTTCGGCCGCCTATTGCAGCAAGGTGAAGGTGCAGATGGCGGCGCTCGGTTCGCCTGCCTAACGCATGTCGCCCAAAAGTGCGCAGCGGTTTTGGGAAAACGTCATGCGTAAATACAGGACATAAAGCGCGTCGCCTGAATCCGCTTCGGCGCGACGCGCTTTAAAGCGGGATAGCTGCCTTTTTTGTTTGCGTTTTCAGGCGCGAACCCCTTTATACGCCATTGCCAGCTGGCCGGGCGGCCGCGCCCGCAAGAGCCGAAAGGCTGCGGGTGAGGAAAGTCCGGGCTCCATGGAGACACGGTGCCGGCTAACGGCCGGCGGGGGAGACCCCAGGGAAAGTGCCACAGAAAGCAAACCGCCGCGGCAAATGCTGCGGCAAGGGTGAAAGGGTGGGGTAAGAGCCCACCGCGCGACTGGCAACAGGAGCGGCACGGCAAACCCCACCGGGAGCAAGACCGAATAGGGGCGGTGCGAAGGGAAACCTTCGAGGGCTGTTTCCGGCCCACCGCCCGGGTAGGTTGCGTGAGGCGCATGGCGACATGCGTCCAAGATGAATGGCCGCCACGTTCTCGCGCCGCAAGGCGCGAGGGCCATACAGAACCCGGCTTACAGGCCAGCTGGCGTCTTCCGATATCGCTCTCTAACAGCAAAAGGTTGCGCCGGCCGACGTCCCTTCTGGTTCAAGTCTTGGCCTGGTCGCCTTCGGTGCGAGCCGCTGTGTTCCTTGAAACCGGTACGATTAATCGTACCTTGCCGAAAGCACAGGAGCACGTCATGGGCCAAGTCGGCAAACGCAGCATCACGCTTTCGCCGGAACTGGCGGCGGCCGTCGACGATGTCGTCGCGGCGGGCGAATATGCCTCAGCGAGCGAAGTGATCCGGGAGGCTCAGGCAATGGAAGGACCGGCGCGACCTGCTCGGCTATACGGTCGAGGAACTGCGCAAGCTGGTGCAAGAGGGGATCGACAGCGGGGCGGGACGGTACGTGTCGATGGATGAAATAAAGGCCGAGGCACGCAGGCGCTGGAAGTCAAACGGAGCGGCATGAGCTCTCTGCCCATCGCTCGAGCTGCGCAAGCTGAAGAAGACCTGATCGCCATCTGGCTTTACGTCGCAGCCGACAATGACGCCGATGCGGATCGTCTGCCCGATCGCATCGAAGGGCGCTGGCGGCAACTGGCCGCCCGCCTATCCCTTATCCGGCCCTCCTCGTGACGACATCGCGTCGGGCATTCGCCATCTTATCGTCGGCGAGTATTTGACCTTGTACCGCGTCAGCGGCGACGCGATCGAAATCCTTCGTGTACTCCATGGCAGGCGCCAGATCGGAGCCGACGATCTGGCGCCGTGATGACCTTAGCTGCCGATCTTATCCAACGACGCCTCGATCGCCTGCCAGAGTTCCTCGACCGGCTCGCAGCCGATGGCCAGCCGTACGAAGCCGGGCGGCACGGCGTCGCCACGCTTCGAGCGCCGTTCGGCCGAGCTGTGCACGCCGCCGAATGATGTCGCCGATTCAATCAATGCGCAATTGTTGATGAAATCCTCGGCCTTCTCTTCCGAGGCCAGCTCGAACGAGATGATGAAACCGAAACGCTCCATCTGAGCCCGCGCCAGATTGTACGAGGGGTCGCCCTCGAGGCCTGGAAAGCGCAAGCCGTTTACGGCGCGATGCCCCTCAAGACGACGAGCGATCGTTTCCGCCGAGGAGCACATGCGGTCGAAACGCACCTCGAGCGTTTCGAGACCGCGATGCACGAGCCAAGCCTCGAACGGTCCGGGAATGCCGCCGGCGGTCTCGCGCCAATCCTTGACCTTGGCGACAATGTCCGGGTCGCGGCTCGCGACATGGCCGAACAGCACGTCCGAGTGACCATTGATCGCCTTGGTGTCGGCCGACACGACGATATCGGCGCCGAGGTCGAGCGGGCGCTGGCCGAAGGGCGTCATCGTGGTGTTGTCGACGACGAGGAGCGTGCCTTGCTCATGGGCGGCCTTGGCGGCGGCAGCGATGTCGCAGATGTCCAGCCGCGGGTTGGACGGGGTTTCGACGAAGACCAGCCGGTAGCCGGCGAAACCGCCGTCGAGCATGCTCGATGTGGGTCTCACGTCATAGGCGACGCCGAGCGGTTTCAGGAAACGCTCCGCCAGCGCGCGCGTCGTGTGGTAGCCGTCCGAAGGCAAGAGAATGCGGTCGCCCGATTTAACGAGCGCAAAGAACGTTGCCGAAATCGCGGCCATTCCCGACGGAAAGGCAATGCATTGCGCATCTTCCAGATGACCAAGCGCGTGCTCGACTGCGTGCCATGTCGGATTGCTGAAACGCCCGTACTGATCGAAGCCAGTTGCGTCGCCCGGCGAATGAAAGATGGAGGCCATGGTCAGCGGTAAGGGGATAGGATCGCCTTTGGCGAAATCGCCGCTGCGCAGATGTGCAAGCGCTGCGGCGCGTGACCTCGCGGTTTCGGACATGGGCTCGTTCCTTCGCTGAATAGAGGTCCGACGCTATGCGTGCCGGCCATTCGCAGCAAGCCGCGTCTTCTTGGGCCAGAGCGCTCTAAACGGTTCGTTAGGCTTAATAGACGATAAAGACGAGACGCGCCGTCGGCCTGCTCTTCCTGGTTGTGGCGAGTGTGTTTGTGATGCCTCTTCCCGTTGACGCCCATAGTGCCCCATGATATCCCATTCGCATCATCAAGCCTTCGTTCCGCGTCAGGGTGAAGCGTACGCCAATCGGGCAGTCGCGGCGGCTGCGCGTTTGCCGGTTTTTGCCTTGGTGAATGAAGCGATTTGTCGCGAGGCGATGCGCGGCGGCGCGGAGAAAAACATGGGAAGGGGTACGGCGGCGACAGCGGCTGTAGCGCGTAGTGGACCGGTTTCTGTCAAACGCAGTGAACAGGATCGATGCGAAGGGGCGAGTGTCCGTCCCGGCGCATTTCCGCGCGGTTGTGCAGAAGCGCGGCTATTCGGAGCTCTATGCGCTGCGCTGCCTGGATCGTCCGGCGATGGATGTCGGCGGGCTCGACCTGCTAGACCGCTACGAGCAGCGGATCGCGCTCGAGGATCCCTTCCTGCAGACGGCGGACGACATGTCGTTCTTCTGCCATGGCGACGGGACATTCCTGAGGCTCGACCAGGACGGACGCATCACCATGACCGATTTCATCCGCGAGCATACGGGAATTTCGACGGAAGCGGCCTTTGTCGGCCGCGGCAATTTCTTCCAGATCTGGGAGCCGGGCCGGCTTGCCGCCTATGGGGCGCAGGCGCGCGCCAGGCTTTTGCAGCTTCGGCAGGGGACGAAGCGCGGGGAGCGACCGGAATGATGGCTGGCCACGGCGATGATCCTCACGCCGTTGGCGGACTGGTCCGTCACATTCCGGTCCTCCTTGCCGAAGTGCTGGAGGCGCTTCAGCCCAAGGCCGGCGAAACAATTGTCGACGGGACGTTCGGCGCCGGCGGGTATACCAGCGCCATCCTCGAGCGGGGCGCCTCGGTCGTGGCGATCGACCGCGACCCGGATGCGATCGCCGCGGGCCGGGCCCTGGAGCAGCAGGCCGGCGGCAGGCTGAAGCTCGTTCAGGCGCCCTTCTCGACGCTGGACGAACATGTCGAGAGCGCAGACGGCGTCGTGCTCGACATCGGCGTTTCTTCCATGCAGCTCGACCAGGCCGAGCGCGGCTTTTCCTTTCGCGCCGACGGGCCGCTCGACATGCGCATGGCGCAGGCGGGCTTGAGCGCCGCCGATGTCGTCAACACCTTCAAGGCTGGCGACCTTGCCCGCATCTTCGGTTTTCTCGGCGAGGAGCGGCATGCCGGCCGCATCGCCCGCATGATCGAGAGCCGGCGCGAGAAGCGGCCTTTCGAGCGCACGCTCGACCTCGCGGACGCCATCGCCACCCATATCGGCCGCGCGCCGAAGGACAAGATCCATCCGGCCACCCGCGTCTTCCAGGCGCTGCGCATCTTCGTCAATGACGAGCTTGGCGAGTTGGCTAGCGCGCTGTTCGCCGCCGAGCGGGTGCTCAAACCTGGCGGACGACTGGCCGTCGTGACCTTCCATTCGCTGGAGGATCGCATCGTCAAGCGCTTCATCGCCGATCGCGCCGATGCGGCATCGGGCTCGCGCCACATGCCCGACGCGCCGGCGCGGCTGGCGACCTTCCGCAAATCCGGAGGCGGGGTAACGCCGGGAGAGGCCGAGATCGCCGCCAATCCGCGGGCACGCTCGGCCAGGCTGCGCGCTGCCATCCGCACCGACGTGCCGGCGCGCGCCGGCGATTTTTCGATTTTCGGCCTTCCAAAGCTTCCCGCCGTCGAGCGGCCGGGGGAGAGGTGAACACGTGTTTCGTACCAGCGACATAGTCCTGATCGCCATCATGGTCTCTGCGGCGGCCCTGACCTACAAGACCAAGCGCGAGGCCGAGGACCAATTGGCGGCAGTGCAGAAGCTGCAGGCGCAAATCCGCTATGAGGAAGACACGATCGATCTTCTGAAGGCTGACTGGAGCCTGCTCACCCAGCCTTCGCGGCTGCAGAAGCTTGCCGAAATCTACAAGACGCAGCTCGGGCTCGAGCCCCTCAACGCCCGCCAGATCGGCGGCCTCGACGACGTGCCCGTGAAGCCGGTCACCATCGAGGACCTGTCCTCGCAGCGGCTTGGCGGCATGGCCGACAATGCCGGCAAAGGGCCCGCGGACGGCAAGGATCCGGTGGTGACCGGGAGCACCGTTCAATGATCGGCAGGCTTCCAAGGATCGGTAACCTGCTGAGGCAGCGAAGGAAGGCGGCCGAGGACGGCTCGATCGTCGTCGATGCCGCCCGCAAGGCAACCGGCGGCAAGGCCAAAACCCGCATCGTCATGACGATGGCGGTGTTCTTCACCATCTATTCGACGATTGCCGGCCGGCTGGTCTATCTTGGCCTGCAGAACCCGGACACTTCGGGCGGCCCGCAGAGCCGGGTGACCGCCTCACGGCCGGATATCGTCGACCGCAACGGCGAGGTGCTGGCGACCGACATCAAGACGGCGTCGCTGTTTGCCGAGCCGCGCCGCATCGTCGACGCCGACGAGGCGATCGAGAAGCTCTCGACGGTGCTTCCCGAGATCGACTATGAGCAGACCTATCACAAGCTCAAGAGCGGCGCCGGCTTTGTCTGGCTACAGCGGCAGCTGACGCCGAAGCAGCAGGCCGACATCATGGCGCTCGGCATTCCCGGCCTCGGCTTCCGCACCGAAAAGCGCCGCTTCTATCCGAGCGGCGAGACGTCCTCCTACGTTGTCGGGCTCACCAACATCGACAATCAGGGCATCTCCGGCATGGAGAAATATATCGACGACCAGGGTCTGACCGACCTGCAGGCGTCGGGACTGGCGGTGGCCAGAGACCTGAAGCCGGTGAAGCTGTCGATCGACCTGCGTGTCCAGCACGTGGTGCGCGACGAGGTGGCGGCCGGCGTGGAGCGGTTCCACGCGATCGCTGCGGGCGCGGTCGTCCTCAACATCAAGACCGGCGAAGTGCTGGCCATGGCCTCGGTGCCGGATTTCGATCCCAACAATCCCTACAACGCCCAGGACAAGGACCGGCTGAACCGCATGTCGGCCGGCCTCTACGAGATGGGCTCAACCTTCAAGAGCTTCACCACCGGCATGGCGCTCGATTCCGGCAAGGTGACGCTGGAGAGCCGCTTCGACGCGTCCCGTCCGATCAGGATCGGCCGCCAGACCATCCATGACTTCCACAGCAAGGGCCGTGTGCTTTCGGTGCCTGAAGTGTTCATCTATTCGTCCAACATCGGCTCAGCCAAAGAAGCCGAGGCTGTCGGGATCGAAGGGCATCGCGAGTTCCTGCATCGGCTTGGCGTGCTCGAAAAGATGCAGACGGAATTGCCGGAAGTGGCGCGCCCGACCGAACCGAAAATCTGGAAGCAGGTCAATTCGATCACCATCGCCTTCGGCCATGGCGTCTCGACGACGCCGCTGCAGACCGCCGTCGGCTGCGCCGCATTGATGAGTGGCTATCTGATCGAGCCGACTTTTCTGCCGCGCACGGCAGAACAGGCAATGGAGGTAGCCAAAAGGGTGGTCAAGGACAAGACCGTGGAAGGGATGCGCTACCTTTACGCGCTCAACGCCGAGAAGGGTTCCGGCAAGAACGCCAGGGTTCCGGGCTACCGCGTCGGCGGCAAGACCGGCACGGCGGAGAAGGTAGTCAACGGACGCTACTCGAAGGAAAAGAATTTCAATGCCTTCGTCGCGGCTTTCCCGATGGACGATCCACAATATATCGTGCTGACGATCGCCGACGAGCCGAAGCCGGAAAAGCCCGGTATGGGGGCCACCGCCGCCTCGAATGCGGGCATCATGGCAGCCAACATCATCAGGCGTGCGGCATCCATGCTTGGCGTGAAGCCAGATTTCAGCCATGAAAATGGTGCAACGCTGGTTTCCTATCAGTGATTCTTGGGGCGCGCCGGTAACTGCGCGCTATTTTGTTGCGGTGAACGGGACTCGATGCATCTGAAAGATCTAGCCGGTATCCTGCCTGTCGAGGGAACAGTTCCCCCCGATCTGGAGGTGACCGGAATTTCCTCCGATTCCCGCCAGGTAAGGCCGGGCGTCGTCTTCTTCGCGCTTGCCGGCAGCAAGGCCGATGGCTCAACCTACGCCGCCGACGCGGCCGGCCGTGGCGCTGCCGCAATCGTGGCGGCCAGAGGCAACGCAATCTCAGGTCTGTCGACCCCGGTCGTTGCCGTGGACGATCCGCGCCTGGCGCTGGCGTTGAGCGCGGCGCGCTTCTTCGGCAAGCAGCCGGAAACGATGGTCGCCGTCACCGGCACCAGCGGCAAGACATCGGTTGCCGCGTTCACCCGCCAGATCTGGGAGCAGGCAGGCTTTGCCGCCGCTTCGATCGGCACGACGGGCGTCGTGGCGCCCGGCCGCAACGAATATGGCTCGCTGACCACGCCGGATCCGGTGGCGCTGCACAAGCTGCTGAAGGAATTGGCGGACGCGGGCGTCACCCACGCTTCGATGGAAGCCTCCAGCCATGGTCTCGACCAGCGCCGCCTCGACGGGGTCAAGCTTGCCGCCGGCGGCTTCACCAATCTCGGCCGCGACCACATGGATTACCATCCGACGGTCGAGGACTATCATCGCGCCAAGCTGCGCCTGTTCGATACGCTGCTGCCGAAAGGCGCGCCGGCCATCATCTTTGCCGACGATCCATGGTCGGAGCCGACGATCAAAGCCGCGAGGGCGGCGGGTCTAAAGGTGCTGACTGTCGGCCGTCACGGCGATTTCCTCACGCTGAAGCGGGTCGAGCACGAGCGCCACCGCCAGCGCGCCGAAGTCGAGGTGGACGGTGTCCTCCATGAAATTGACCTGCCGCTCGCCGGCGACTTCCAGATCGCCAATGCGCTGGTTTCGGCCGGGCTTGCCATCTCGACTGGAACATCCGTCGGCAAAGCCTTGGCCGCGTTGGAGAAACTGAAAGGCGCGCCGGGCCGGCTCGACCTCGTCGGCACGACGTCGGCCGGCGCTCCGGTCTATGTCGACTATGCCCACAAGCCGGATGCGCTTGAAAACGTGCTGACTTCGGTTCGCCCCTTCACCACCGGCCGCGTCGTTGTGGTGTTCGGCTGCGGCGGCGATCGCGACCGCGGCAAGCGGCCGATCATGGGCGAGATCGCGACCCGGCTCGCCGATGTCGTCATCGTCACCGACGACAATCCGCGCACGGAAGTTCCCGAAACCATCCGCGCGGCAATCCTTGCCGCAGCCCCCGGCGCCATCGAGATCGGCGACCGCCGCAAGGCGATTCATGATGCCGTGGCCATGCTTCACGCCGGCGATACGCTGATCGTCGCCGGCAAGGGACATGAGGAAGGCCAGACGGTCGGCACCGAAACCTTCCACTTCTCCGACCATGAGGAAGTGCGCGAGGCGCTCCAGGAGCGCGCGGCATGAGCTTGCTCTGGACGTCGGAAGCGCTTGTCGAGGCCATGGGCGGCAGGCCGATCGGCTTGCTGCCGGAAGGCATCACCGGCATTTCCATCGACAGCCGCAGCCTCGAGCCCGGGAATGCGTTTTTCGCCATCAAGGGCGAGACGATGGACGGCCACGATTTCGCCACCGCCGCGGTGAAGGCGGGTGCTGCCGTGCTGGTCGTCGCCGAGGCCAAGCTCCCGTCCCTCGGCCGGCTGACGGCGCCGATGATCGTGGTGCAGGACGTGCTTGCAGCGCTCGAGAAGCTCGGCGTTGCCGCGCGGGCCCGCTCAAAGGCAAAGATCATCGCGGTGACGGGCTCCGCCGGCAAGACGACCACCAAGGAAGCGCTGCGCCATGTGCTGTCGGCTGTCGGCAAGGTGCATGCCTCGGCGCAGTCCTTCAACAATCACTGGGGTGTGCCGCTGACCTTGGCGCGCATGCCGCAGGATTGCGACTACGCGATCTTCGAGATCGGCATGAACCATCCCGGCGAGATCAGGCCGCTGGTCAAGATGGTTAGGCCGCATGTCGCCATCGTGACGCTCATTGCCGCCGCCCATCTCGGCTTCTTCAAGAATCTCGATGAGATCGCGAAGGCCAAGGCCGAGATTTTCGAGGGGGTGGAGCCCGGCGGCGCCGCGCTGCTCAACCGAGACGATCGGCGCTGGATGCTGCTCGGGAAAATGGCGAAGGAGGCCGGCGTCGCGCATGTCTTCGGCTTCGGCGAAAACGCCCGCTCGACCTTCCGGCTCACCAACTGCGCGCTTCATGCCGACCATTCCGACATCACTGTCAGGATAGGCAAGAAGGAAGTGACGGCCCGCGTCGGTGCGCCCGGCCGGCACATCGTGCAGAACGTGCTCGCCGTTCTGGGCGCCGCGCAACTGGTCGGCGCCGACCTCGACAAGGTGGCGGCCGCGCTTGCCGATCTTTCGGCCGAGCGCGGACGCGGCAGGCGTCACATATTGCATCACCCGAACGGCCCGATCACGCTGATCGACGAGAGCTACAACGCCAATCCGGCGTCGATGGCGGCAGCCATGGCGCTGCTCAACGCAACGCCTGTCTCGGGTGAGGGCAGGCGCATCGCGGTGCTTGGCGACATGCTGGAACTGGGCAGCCACTCCGCGAAGCTCCATGCGGCGCTCGCCGAACTGATCGTCGGCACGCAGACGCGCAACGTTTTTCTCGGCGGCCCGGAGATGCGGGCGCTGGCCGACGTTTTGCCTTCCGATGTCGAAACAGAATACCGGGCAGGAGCGGAAGAGCTGAAGCCGGTCGTGATGTCGGCAATCAGGCCGGGCGACGTGGTGATGGTCAAGTCGTCGAAAGGCATCGGATTTTCAAAGCTGGTCGAGGCATTGCTCGGCAAATTTCCGGCGGAAGCCACAACCGTTGAACCGACTTGAGGTCGGGCGTCCGGGGGACGAAAGCGCATGTTCACTCTACTCGTTGATTTCGCGGACAAGATCTCGGTCTTCAATGTCTTCCGCTACATCACTTTTCGCACCGGCGGCGCGCTGATCACCTCCGCGCTGATCGTCTTCATCTTCGGGCCGACAATCATCAATTCGCTGCGACTTCGTCAGGGCAAGGGTCAGCCGATCCGTGCCGACGGACCGCAAACGCATTTCAAGAAGGCGGGAACGCCGACCATGGGCGGGCTGATGATCTTGTCCGGCATCATCGGCTCCTCGCTTTTGTGGGCGAACCTTTCCAGCATCTATGTCTGGGTGGTGCTGATGGTCACGTTGGGCTTCGGTTCGATCGGCTTCTACGACGACTATCTCAAGGTGACGAAACAGTCGCATCTGGGCTTCTCCGGCAAGGCGCGGCTGGCGATCGAGTTCGTCATCGCCGGCATCGCCGCCTGGATCATCATGCGCAACGGACAGGCGCCGTTCTCGTCCTCGCTGACCTTCCCCTTCGCCAAGGAATTCCTCGTCAATCTCGGCTGGTTCTTCGTGCCGTTCTCCTGCTTCGTCATCGTCGGCGCGGGCAATGCGGTGAATCTGACCGACGGTCTCGACGGGTTGGCGATCGTGCCGATCATGATCGCGGCGGCGTCGTTCGGCGTCATCGCCTACCTCTCGGGCAACGCGGTCTTTGCCGAGTACCTGCAGATCCATTTCGTTCCCGGCACCGGCGAACTCGCGGTCGTGCTCGGCGCGGTGATCGGCGCTGGCCTCGGCTTCCTCTGGTTCAACGCGCCGCCGGCCGCGATCTTCATGGGCGATACCGGGTCGCTCGCCATGGGTGGCCTGATCGGTACCATTGCGGTAGCCACCAAGCATGAGATCGTGCTGGTCATCGTCGGCGGTCTGTTCGTGGTGGAGATCCTGTCGGTCATCATCCAGGTCGGCTACTTCAAGATGACCGGCAAGCGCGTCTTCCTGATGGCGCCGATCCATCACCATTTCGAAAAGCTCGGCTGGACCGAAAGCCAGGTGGTGATCCGCTTCTGGATCATTGCCGTGATCCTGGCGCTGGTCGGCCTTTCGACCCTCAAGCTCAGATAGGACACCGCTTGATCCCCGCCGCTTCCTTCGCAGGCAAACGCGTTTCGCTCTTCGGGCTCGGCGGTTCGGGCATCGCGACCGCGCATGCCCTGATCGCGGGCGGCGCCGAGATCCTCGCCTGGGACGACAATCCGGACAGCGTCGCCAAGGCGGCCGCCGCCGGCATTGCGACGGGCGACCTGCGCGGCGCCGACTGGTCGCGCTTCGCGGCCTTCGTCCTGTCGCCCGGCGTACCGCTCACCCATCCGAAGCCGCATTGGGCGGTGGAACTGGCGCGCGGCGCGGGCGTCGAGGTAATCGGCGACATCGAGCTGTTCTGCCGAGAGCGTATCCAGCAAGTGCCTGCGGCGCCGTTCATTGCGATTACTGGCACCAACGGCAAATCGACGACGACGGCGCTGACGGCGCATATCCTGAAGTCGGCCGGACGCGACACGCAGATGGGCGGCAATATCGGCCGCGCCGTCATGACGCTCGATCCGCCCGGGCTCGAACGGCACTATGTGGTCGAGTGCTCGTCCTACCAGATCGATCTCGCGCCCTCGATCAACCCGACGGCCGGCGTGCTGCTCAACCTGACGCCGGACCATCTCGACCGTCACGGCACGATGGCGCATTACGCCTCGATCAAGGAAAGGCTGGTCGCCGGCAGCGACACCGCCATCATCGGCGTCGACGATTCCTGGTGCGCCCAGATCGCCGACCGACTGGAGCGAGCCGGAAAGCAAGTGATCCGCATATCCAAGCGCCTGCCGCTGACCGACGGCTATTTCGCCGACGGCACCAATCTGATGGAAGCTGTGAACGGCCGTTACAGCCGTATCGCCTTCCTCGAAGGCATTGGCTCGTTGCGCGGCCAGCACAATGCGCAGAACGCGCTCGCCGCTGTCACTGCCTGTCTCAGGGTCGGGCTGGAACTCGGCGAGATCCAGGCGGGGCTGGAGAGCTTCCCGGGGCTGGCGCACCGTATGGAGCAGGTCGGCCGCAAGGATCATGTGCTGTTCGTCAACGATTCCAAGGCGACCAATGCCGATGCGGCCGCTCCCGCGCTGTCGAGCTTCAACCGCATCTACTGGATCGCCGGCGGCCTGCCCAAGGAAGGCGGCATCGAGCCGCTGCGCGGGTTCTTCCCGCGCATCGCCAAGGCCTATCTGATCGGCGAGGCCGCCCCTGCTTTCTCTGCCACGCTCGGCGAGGCGGTGCCTTACGAGATTTCCGGAACGCTGGCTGCCGCGGTCGCGCACGCCGCGCACGACGCTGCGAGCGATGCCGGCGGCGAAGCCGTGGTGCTGCTTTCGCCGGCCTGCGCCAGTTTCGACCAGTTCAAGAATTTCGAGGTGCGCGGCGAAGCCTTCAGGCAAGCTGCGACTGCTATTGATGGGGTGAAACCCATCGGAGGGCCACGTTGATGCAAAGCCGTCTCGACAAAAGTCCAGTTGCAACCTGGTGGTGGACGATCGATCGCTGGTTCCTGGCGGCATTCCTGTCGCTGATGGGGCTGGGCATCGTTCTGTCTTTTGCGGCGAGCCCGGCGGTCGCCGAGCGCATCGGTCTCGACAGCTTCCACTTCGCCACCAGGCAGATCATCTTCACTATCCCGGCGCTCATCGTGATGCTCGCGGTCTCCTTCCTGGAGGCCCGGCAAATAAGGCGAATGTCGCTGGTGATGATCTGCATCATGCTGGTGCTGATGGTGGCAGTGCTCTACATTGGCGTCGAGGTGAAGGGCGCGCGGCGCTGGGTCTCGCTTGCCGGCCTTTCGATCCAGCCGTCCGAATTCCTGAAGCCGGCCTTCGTCGTCATCTGCGCGTGGTTGTTCGCCGAGCACAAGCGCCAGCCAGACATTCCCGGCAACCTCTTCGCCATGCTGCTGCTGGCCTTGGTGATCTCGCTTTTGGTGGCGCAGCCTGACCTCGGCCAGACCATGCTGGTGCTGGGCACCTGGGGCGTGATGTTCTTCATGGCCGGCCTGCCATGGTTCTGGATCGTCGCGCTGGGTGCCGCCGGCATCGGCGGCGTGTTCGCGGCCTACACGGTGTTTCCGCATGTCGCTGCCCGCATCGACAAGTTCCTCACCGGCGAAGGCGACACCTTCCAGGTCGACATGGGCCGCGAGGCGCTGATCAATGGCGGCTGGTTCGGCGTCGGCCCGGGCGAGGGCACGGTAAAGCGCGTCATTCCGGACAGCCACGCCGACTTCGTCTTCTCGGTCGCGGGCGAGGAGTTCGGGCTGATCATGTGCTTCTTCATCATGTCGATCTTCGCCTTCATCGTGCTGCGCGGATTGAGCATCGCGCTCAAGGAACACGACGATTTCACCCGTTACGCCGTCGGCGGGCTCGTCACCATTTTCGGCCTGCAGTCGGCCATCAACATGTGCGTCAACCTGCAGCTGATGCCGGCCAAGGGCATGACGCTGCCCTTCATCTCCTATGGCGGCTCCTCGCAGATCGCGATTGCCGTCTCGATGGGCATGGTGCTGGCGCTGACGCGCAGACATCCCGAAAAGCGCAAGCAGATGGGCTATACCTTCTCGCAGCGCACCATGCCGGCGGAATGAGGCAGGATGTCGAAGGGTGTCATCCTGCTCGCAGCCGGCGGAACGGGCGGGCATCTGTTCCCGGCCGAGGCGCTTGCGCATGAACTGATCGAGCGCGGCTGGGAGGTGCATCTTGCCACCGACCATCGCGCCGAACGCTACTCCGGCCACTTTCCCGCCGTCGCGATTCACTCCATCCGCTCGGCGACTTTGGGCTCGAAGAACCCCTTCGCCGTGCTCTCGGCCTTCTGGACAATCTGGCAAGGCGTGCGGCAAGCGGGGCGGGTGATCGCCAGGATCAAGCCCGAGGCCGTCGTCGGCTTCGGCGGCTATCCGACGCTGCCGCCGCTCTATGCGGCGACCCGGCGCAAGGTGCCGACGCTGATTCATGAGCAGAACGCCGTCATGGGCCGGGCGAACAAGGCCCTGTCGAGCCGCGTCGATGCGATTGCAGGCGGCTTTCTGCCAGAAGGGGCAAGTGCCGCCGGCGCCAAGACGGTGACCACCGGCAATCCGGTCAGGCCGCAGATATTCGAAGCGGCGAAGACACCCTACACGGCATCCAACGACGGCGAACCGTTCCGCTTCCTGGTGTTCGGCGGCAGCCAGGGCGCGCAGTTCTTTTCCGACGCGGTGCCGGCGGCTATCGCGCTTCTGCCTGAAGCGCAGCGCAAGCGGCTGGCAGTCACCCAGCAGGCGCGCGCCGAAGACGTGGCGCGCGTGAAGGCCGCCTATGCCAATCTCGGCGTCGACGCGCAGGTCTCGCCCTTCTTCACAGACATGGCGGCGCGCATGGCGGCGGCGCATCTGGTGATGTCGCGCTCCGGCGCCTCGACCGTATCGGAGATCGCCGTCATCGGCCGCCCGGCGCTACTAGTGCCTTATCCGCACGCTCTCGACCATGACCAGGCGGCGAATGCCGCAGCACTTGCCGCGGCCGGCGGCGCCGAGCTCCATCCGCAATCGACGCTGTCGGCCGAGCGGATCGCCGAGCTGGTCGGCGGGCTGATGCAGGACCCTGGCCGGTTGGCAGCGATGGCCGCTGCCGCCCGCTCGGCCGGAAAACCCGACGCGGCGCGGTTGCTCGCCGATCTGACAGAGGCTATTGCGTCCGGCAAGACGGTTTCGGACTACAGGAGGACGCGCGCATGAAGATGCCGCAGACGATCGGCCTCGTGCATTTCATCGGCATCGGCGGCATCGGCATGAGCGGCATCGCCGAGGTGCTGCACAATCTGGGCTACAAGGTGCAGGGCTCCGATCAGGCTGACGGCGCCAATGTGCAGCGGCTGCGCGACAAGGGCATAGAATGCTTCGTCGGCCACAAGGCCGAGAACGTCGGCGACGCCGAGGTGGTCGTGGTGTCGACGGCCATCAAGAAATCCAACCCCGAGCTCAAGGCCGCGCGCGAAAAGCTGCTGCCGATCGTGCGTCGCGCCGAGATGCTGGCCGAGCTGATGCGCTTCCGCCAGGCCGTCGCCATCGGCGGCACGCATGGTAAGACGACGACCACCTCGATGGTGGCGGCGCTGCTCGAAGCCGGCGGGCTCGATCCGACTGTCATCAATGGCGGTATCATCAATGCCTATGGCACCAATGCCCGCATGGGTGGCGGCGAGTGGATGGTGGTCGAGGCCGACGAGAGCGACGGCACCTTCCTCAAGCTGCCGGCCGATATCGCCGTCGTCACCAACATCGATCCCGAGCATCTCGATCACTATGGCAGCTTCGACAA
Source organism: Mesorhizobium album (assembly GCF_033977205.1). Taxonomy (NCBI): domain Bacteria; kingdom Pseudomonadati; phylum Pseudomonadota; class Alphaproteobacteria; order Hyphomicrobiales; family Phyllobacteriaceae; genus Mesorhizobium; species Mesorhizobium album. The sequence goes on from NZ_JAVIIW010000013.1 coordinate 78,497, forward strand.
GGTTCGCGAGGCCTTCCGCCAGTTCGTCGAGAATGTGCCGTTCTACGGCTTCGGCGTGATGTGCACCGACCATCCGGAGGTGCAGGCGCTTGTCGGCCGCATCGAGGACCGGCGCGTCATCACTTATGGCGAGAATGCGCAGGCCGACGTGCGCTTCACCAACCATCGCATGGAAGGCGCGGTATCGGAGTTCGACGTGGTGATCCGCGACCGCAAGGGCCGCGGCACGACGACGATCGAGGGCCTGCGGCTGCCGATGCCGGGCCGGCACAATGTCTCCAACGCCACGGCGGCGATCGCGGTCGCGCATGAGCTCGGCCTGTCGGAGGAAGCGATCAAGAGAGGCCTCTCGTCCTTCGCCGGCGTCAAGCGCCGCTTCACGCACACCGGGTCCTGGAACGGCGTCGATGTGTTCGACGACTACGGCCACCACCCGGTCGAGATCGCGGCGGTGCTGAAAGCGGCGCGGGGCGCGACCAAGGGCCGCGTCATCGCGATCGCGCAGCCGCACCGCTTCACCCGGCTGCACGACCTGTTCGATGAGTTCTCCGTCTGCTTCAACGATGCCGACACGGTGATGTTGGCGCCGGTCTACCCGGCCGGCGAGGAGCCGATCGAGGGCGTGACCTCGGACGCGCTGGTGTCGCGCATCCGCGCCGGTGGCCATCGCGACGCGCGCTATATCGAAGGCCCAACGGCGATCGCGCCGGCTATCCGCGATCTGGCCAAGCCCGGCGACTTCGTCGTCTTCCTTGGCGCGGGCAACATTACCCAATGGGCCTATGCTTTGCCGAAGGAACTGGGGGGAACGCTCTCATGATGCGTGGCCAAGCCCTGATCGACAAACTCGGCGACAAGCTTGCCGGCCTGCGCGGCCGCATCACGCCCAACGCCGAGATGGACAAGATCACCTGGTTCCGCGCCGGCGGACAGGCGGAAGCGCTGTTCCAGCCGGCCGACGAGGAAGATCTCGCGGCTTTCCTGCGCGCTGTGCCGGAAGAGATGCCGATCACGGTCGTCGGCGTCGGCTCGAACCTTCTGGTGCGCGACGGCGGCATCCCTGGTTTCGTCGTCAGGCTTTCGGCCAAGGGCTTCGGCGAGGCCGAGATCACCGGGCCGACCACCATCAAGGCGGGCGCCGCGACGCCGGACAAGCGCCTGGCGGCCGTGGCTTACGAAGCCGGCATCGGCGGCTTCCACTTCTATCATGGCATTCCGGGCGCCGTCGGCGGAGCGCTGCGGATGAATGCGGGCGCCAATGGCGCCGAGACGCGCGAGCGCGTGGTCGAAGTCAAAGCTCTCGACCGTGCGGGCAATGTTCATACGCTGAGCAACGCCGACATGGGTTATGCCTATCGCCATTCGTCGGCGCCTTCCGGGCTGATCTTCACCTCCGCCATCTTCGAAGGCGTTCCGGAGGACAAGGAGGCGATCAAGGCGGCGATGGACGCCGTGCAGAACCACCGCGAGACGGTGCAGCCGATCCGCGAGAAGACCGGCGGCTCGACCTTCAAGAATCCCGAAGGCACCTCGGCCTGGAAGGAGATCGACAAGGCGGGCTGCCGCGGGCTGATGATCGGCGGCGCGCAGATGTCGCCGATGCACTGCAACTTCATGATCAACACTGGCACCGCGACCGGCTACGACCTCGAATATCTCGGCGAGACGGTGCGGGCGAGGGTGCTCGAGAATTCCGGCATCCGGCTGCACTGGGAGATCCAGCGGCTCGGCAATTTCCGGCCGGGTCACGAGGTGCAGGAATTTCTGGGGCAACTTCTCTGAGGCGTATTGATATTCAGGTGAGGCCGGCCTGCGAAAGGCGGCTTCATGCGCTTCCGGCCTTCGCCGGCCGAGGCACTCATGAGTGGCGTGGTAGTTAAGGCTACGGCCGGCGTAGGCCGGTGCTCACGTACTTCAAGTACGCTCCGCTCCGGTTCTCGGAAACCACCATTCTCGGCTCGGCCTGACCTGAATCTCAACACGCCTCACCGTAGTAGAAAGTTCAAGTAGTACGTGAACTTCCCTGGTCGGCAACGGTCGTCAGGCGTTGCCGTAAAGACTCAACGACACGCTTTTTTCTCCTGTTTTCGCGGAAAGTGAATCTCTCGGAATCATAGGCACTTGCCAGGGAATCAACTCTCTGATTCTCTGCCCTAAAGCGTTTCCTGATTTGAGTCGTTTGACGCGTTACCCGCGTTTTCCGTCTGGGGGGCAACCTGCCGGAAGACTCGGACTCACTATGCGGGAATGTTGCGTGCGGAAATATCGGTTGCAGGCCCGGCGTGAGAGGGAATGACGGGATGAAGAAGAAGCATGTGGCTGTTCTCCTGGGGGGATTTTCCTCGGAGCGGCCCGTGTCTCTGTCCTCGGGGAAGGCATGTGCGGATGCGCTCGAGAACGAAGGCTATCAGGTCACCCGCGTCGATGTTTCGCGCGATGTCGGCTCTGTGCTTGCCGAACTCAGGCCTGATGTCGCCTTCAATGCGCTGCATGGCCCGTTCGGCGAGGACGGCACCATCCAGGGAATTCTCGAATATCTCGCAATCCCCTACACCCATTCGGGTGTGCTCGCTTCGGCGCTGGCCATGAATAAGGAGCAGGCAAAGAAGGTTGCCAAGGCGTCCGGCATCCCGGTCGCGGAATCGAAGGTGGTCAACCGCTTCGCTGTTCGGAACAAGCATCCGATGAAGCCGCCTTACGTGGTGAAGCCGGTCAACGAGGGCTCGAGCTTCGGTGTCGTCATCGTGCATGAGGGGCAATCGCATCCGCCGCAGGTGATCGGCTCGTCCGAATGGAGGTATGGCGAGACCGTCATGGTCGAGCGCTACATCCATGGGCGCGAATTGACCTGTGCTGTGATGGGCGATGTGGCGCTGGGGGTCTGCGAGATCATCCCGACGGGCCATTCCTTCTACGATTACGATTCAAAGTACGTGCCCGGCGGGTCAAAACACGAAACCCCTGCAAAAATTTCACCGAATATTTACCAAAAAATACAGACACTGGCCCTCAAGGCTCATCTTGCTATCGGCTGCCGGGGCGTTTCCCGGTCGGACTTCCGTTACGACGACCGTCACTCCGAAAACGGCGAGGTTGTCTGGCTCGAGATCAACACCCAGCCGGGCATGACGCCGACGTCTCTGGTGCCTGAAATCGCCGCGCAAGCGGGACACTCGTTCGGCGATTTGTTGAGTTGGATGGTGGAGGACGCTTCGTGTCTGCGTTGAGGTGGGGACAGGGCAAAGGCGGCGGGGCTGGTCTCTCGCTGTTCGGCGTGTCGCTGTCGTTCGACCATTTCGTGTTGCCGCGCCAGCTTCGCCGACCGGTGCGACTGCTTACTCGCCTCTGCGACGGCGAGTATGAGGCGCCGCGTTTTTCCGCCGCGATCCTCTCGGCTGCGCTGTTGGCTTCCGCCGGAGCCTACGGCTCCTATCTCGGCGGCTATGCCGACGGCATCGTGCAGGGCGTGACCGCCCGCACCGGTTTTGCCGTCGACCAGATCAAGGTCGTCGGCAATCGCCAGACGTCCGAGATCGACATACTGGGCCAGCTCGGCCTCGACGGCTGGACGTCGCTGATAGGCTTCGATGCCGAGGCCGCGCGCGAGCGCATCGCGACGCTGCCCTGGGTCGAGGTTGCGGCGGTGCGCAAGATCTATCCGCATACGCTGGAGGTTCGTGTCGAGGAGCGCGAGCCCTTCGCGCTTTGGCAGCAGGGGGATTCGCTTTCGGTGATCGAGCGGTCGGGCGAGGTGATCGCGCCGTTCTCGGGCGGCAAGCAGGCTCTGCTGCCGCTGATCATCGGCACGGGCGCGCCGGCCAAGGCGCCGGACTTCCTGGAGAAGATCAAGCGCTATCCTGAACTTGCGGCGCGGGTGAAGGGCTATATCCGCGTCGGCGAGCGGCGCTGGGATCTCAAGCTCGAGAACGGCATCACGGTCAAGTTGCCGGAAGACGGCGAGGATCAGGCTATCGCCGAGCTCGTGAAGCTCGACCATGACAATGGGCTTTTGACGCGCGACATCGCCGCCGTCGACATGCGGCTCTCTGATCGGCTGGTGGTGGAGCTCTCACCGGAAGCCGCGACGCAGCGCGAGGCCGCGCTCAGCGAAAAGCCGAAGAGCCTGACGAAGCGCAAGCCGGAGACGAAAATATGAGCTGGCTTGGCGGCAGCGGTGATGCTTCTTCGCGCCGGTCGGGCACGCTCACGGTGCTCGATGTCGGCTCCAGCAAGGTTTGCTGCGTGGTGGCGAAGCTGAAGCCGCGCGAGGACGGCAAGCTTCTGCGCGGGCGCTCGCATCGCATCCAGGTAATCGGCATCGGCCATCAGAAATCGCAAGGTGTGAAGTCGGGCGTGGTCGTCGATCTCGACCGCGCCGAGCATGCCGTTCGGCTTGCCGTCGACGCGGCCGAGCGCATGGCGGGGCTCACCGTCGATTCCCTCATCGTCAACATGACGGCCGGCCGGCTGAAGAGCGAAGCCTTCTCCGCAACCATCAATCTCGGCGGTCACCAGGTCGAGGAGGCCGACATCAAGCGCGTGCTTGCCGCCGGCGCCAAGCAGGCGTTGCGGGCCGAACGCGAGGTGGTGCACTCGCTTCCCGTGGGCTTCTCGCTCGATGCCGAACGCGGCGTGCGCGATCCGCGCGGCATGGTCGGCGACGCGCTCGGCGTCGACATGCATGTGCTGACCGGCGATTCCGCGCCGATGCGCAACCTGGAGCTCTGCATCAACCGTTCGCATCTGTCGGTCGAGCGCATGGTGGCGACGCCCTATGCCAGCGGTCTCGCGGCGCTGGTCGACGACGAGCTCGAAATGGGCGCGGCCTGCATCGACATGGGCGGCGGCACAACCACCATTTCGGTGTTCTCGGAAGGCAAGTTCGTGCATGGCGACGCCATCGCTATCGGTGGCAATCATGTGACGCTCGACATGGCCAAGGGCCTGTCGACCTCGCTCGACGCGGCCGAGCGGCTGAAGGTGATGCACGGCTCGGCGTTGCCAGGCAGCGCCGACGATCGCGACCTGGTTTCCATCCAGCCGATCGGCGAGGAAGGAGAGCTGCCGCTGCAGATACCGCGCTCGGTGATGACGCGCATTATCCGCGCGCGCATCGACGAGACGCTGGAGTTGCTACGCGACCGGCTGAACAAATCGGGCTATGGCAACGCCGTCGGCAAGCGTGTGGTTCTTACCGGCGGCGCCAGCCAGCTGGCCGGCCTGCCGGAGGCGGCGCGCCGCATCCTCGGACGCAATGTGCGCATCGGCCGGCCGCTCGGCGTGGCAGGCCTGCCGGAAGCGGCCAAGGGGCCGGCGTTCTCGACCCCGGTCGGACTTCTGATCTATCCGCAGATGGCGAGCTTCGAGAGCCATTCGGCGAAAGGACTTTCCGGTTTCAGGATGACCGGAACGGGCGGAAAACTGCATCGCATGAGTCAGTGGTTGAGAGACAGTTTTTAATTTGACGGGGACAGCCCCATAGGCGGCCGCAGCGGCGAGGCGGCGGGAAAGGCAAAGGACGGAGAGCTATGACCATCAATCTCAAGAAGCCGGACATCACCGAGCTTAAGCCACGCATCACCGTGTTCGGTGTCGGCGGCGGCGGCGGCAATGCGGTCAACAACATGATCACCGCCGGCTTGCGCGGTGTCGAGTTCGTGGTGGCCAACACCGACGCGCAGGCGCTGACGATGTCGAAGGCCGAGCGGCTGATCCAGCTCGGCGCGCATGTCACCGAAGGCCTCGGCGCCGGCTCGCAGCCGGAAGTCGGCCGCGCGGCGGCGGAAGAATGCATCGACGAGATCATCGATCATCTGTCCAACACGCATATGTGCTTCGTCACCGCCGGCATGGGCGGCGGCACCGGCACAGGCGCTGCTCCGGTCGTTGCCCGCGCGGCGCGCGAGAAGGGCATCCTCACCGTCGGCGTCGTCACCAAGCCGTTCCATTTCGAAGGCCAGCGCCGCATGAAGACGGCCGATATGGGCATCGAGGAACTGCAGAAATGCGTCGATACCCTGATCGTCATCCCCAACCAGAACCTGTTCCGGCTGGCCAATGACAAGACCACCTTCGCCGACGCCTTCGCCATGGCCGACCAGGTGCTCTACTCCGGCGTTGCCTGCATCACCGACCTGATGGTCAAGGAAGGCCTGATCAACCTCGACTTCGCCGACGTCCGCTCGGTGATGCGCGAGATGGGCAAGGCGATGATGGGCACCGGCGAAGCATCGGGCGAGGGCCGTGCGATGGCCGCCGCCGAGGCTGCGATCGCCAACCCGCTGCTCGACGAGACCTCGATGAAGGGTGCCAAGGGCCTGCTGATCTCGATCACCGGCGGCCGCGACCTCACTCTGTTCGAGGTCGACGAAGCCGCGACTCGCATCCGCGAGGAGGTCGATCAGGACGCCAACATCATCCTCGGCGCCACCTTCGACGAGGAGCTGGAAGGCGTGATCCGGGTCTCGGTGGTCGCGACCGGCATCGACAAGTCGGCGGCCGAAATCGCTGCAGCGCCGATCTCGATCCGCGCACCGCAGAAGCCGGTCGCCCGTCCCGCGGCGCCCGTTCAGGAAAGCCGTCCGGCACCGGTTCAGCAGCAGACTTACGAGCCGCGCGCGGTCGATCCGGTCGCCGAGGCGATCCAGCTTGCCGAGGCCAATGCCGCCGCGATGGCGCAGCCGCGTCCGGCGCCGGTCGACGACTTCCGGCCGCAGAGCAAGATCTTCCAGGCTCCGCCGGCCCAGCCTCAGCCGGCGCCGCAGCCTGTCGCCCAACAGCCGGTCATGCAGCCTGCGCCGCAGCGCGAGATGCTGCAGCCGGTGGCGGCAGCCCCGCAGCGCATGCCACGCGTCGAGGACTTTCCGCCCGTCGTGAGGGCCGAGGTGGAAGCCAAGAGCCGCCCCGCGGATCATGAGAACAGCGGACCGATGGGGCTGATCAAGCGCCTGACCAACGGCCTGACCCGCCGCGAGGAGGAGCCGGCCCGGCTCCAGCCGGCGCAGCCGCGCGAGCCGAAGCTGCGCCAGGCAGCACCGGAAATGCGCCGCCTTGCCAGCCAGGACCCGCAGCTCTACGCGCCGCGCCGCGGCCAGCTCGACGACCAGGGCCGACTCACGCCGCAGAGCCGCACCATCCAGGAAGACGACCAGCTGGAGATCCCGGCATTCCTGCGCCGCCAGGCCAACTGATCGACACAGCTGGCCGCTGATCGTTAACGATATATAACGGTTGTTAACAGGCAGACGAGAAGTCGTCTGCCTGTTGGCGTTAAAAGAGCTTATAAAACAAAGCGCTACGGGAGCCTTCTCGTTCAAGGTCGCGGTTACACGGGGTAAGAAACCGTGATTTGGAGTCTCCCGGACGGGCCATTATCTTCGCGTCGGACTAAAGTCGGTTTGCCGGGATTCGGGGAGTTGGCCCTGCCTGCCGATCATATCAGAGCCGCATGCCTTTGCTTGTTTCGCCGCATTTGTGCGGACGCTAGGTCATCCGCCTGGCTGGAAAATGCTCAAGAGGCCGACAAAGCGGACGCAGGCAGTTTGGGCTTATGGGGTTTGTCTTGCACGACTATCAGACGACAGTTAAAGCGCGCGTGACGCTGACCGGCACGGGCGTCCACAGCGGCAAGCCCGTCACGGTTCACTTCCTGCCGGCAGACGCCGACACCGGTATCGTGTTCCACCTTTCGAATGGCGGCGAGGGCCGCGAGTTCCGCGCGCTGGTCTCCGAGGTCGGCGCCACCGATCTCTGCACCATGCTCGGCGATCCGGCCGGCGAGCACATCGGAACAGTCGAGCATCTCATGGCGACTGTGTTCGGACTTGGCATCGACAACCTCATCATCGAGATCGACGGTCCGGAAGTTCCGATTCTCGACGGCAGCGCCGTGGCCTTCGTCGAGGCCTTCGACCAGGCGGGCATCGAGACGCTGGCTGTCAAACGCCGCTATATCCGCGTGGTCAAGCCGGTCCGCATTGAAGCCGGCGCGTCCTGGGCCGAGTTCCGCCCCTATGACGGCACGCGATTCGAGGTCGAGATCGACTTCGAGAGCCCGGCGATCGGCCGGCAGCTCTTTGCCTCCGACATCAACCCAGACATCTTCCGCCGCGACATCGCGCGGGCCCGCACCTTCGGCTTCATGAAGGATGTCGAGCGGCTGTGGGCCGCCGGCTATGCGCTCGGCTCGTCGCTGGAAAACTCGCTGGTCATCGGCGACGACAACCGCGTCATCAATGTTGGCGGACTGCGCTATCCAAACGAATTCGCCCGCCACAAGACGCTCGACGCCATGGGCGATCTGGCGCTTGCCGGCGCGCGCTTCATCGGCTGCTTCCGCTCCTATCGCGGCGGCCACCGGATGAACGCGGCAGCGCTTCGCCGCCTGCTGTCCGACCGCACGGCCTTCGAAATCGTCGAGACGAGGCGCCGCGAGCGTGGCCGCGTCGCCGAGATGATCGCCGTCAGCGGACCGGTCTACGCGCCCTGGGTGATCTGATTTTTAACCGTTTTCTGGCTTTGTATCGCAAGCTTGTGTTGCACGATTGCATCACAGGCCCGGTGAAATTGTGCAGCCTTGAGCACAGCGCCAAGCCGCCACAAAAATGTGCGATTGGCCGGACATAGCGTTGCCGGGCAAGGGGATAATGGTTTATGGCTGCGGCCCGGACCGAAACGACGCCGAAAGGGCGGAATCCAGACATGTTTTTTTCGCGAGTTGGTCAATCGAAGGCGCCATATCGGGCTGTTTTCCTGGCGTTTTCGTTGATTGCGCCGTCGCTGGTGCTGTCGGCCTGCATGTCGTCGGAGAAGGACGTCAATCTGGCGACCTATGTCGACCAGACCGAACCGGCAGACGTGCTCTACAACCAGGGCCTCGCTAACCTGAATGCCGGCCGCCTCGACGAGGCGAGCAAGAAGTTCGACGCCGTCGATCGCCAGCATCCTTATTCGGAATTCGCCCGCAAATCGATGGTGATGGGCGCCTTCGCCGACTATCGCGCCGGCAATTATGACGAGGCGATCGGCTCGGCCAAGCGCTATCTCACGCTCTATCCTTCGACCGACGACGCCCCCTATGCCCAGTATATCATCGGCTTGAGCTACTATCGCCAGATCAAGGACGTCACCCAGGACCAGAAGGAAGCGCGGCAGACCGTGCAGACCATGCAGGACCTGGTGACGCGCTGGCCGACCTCGGAATATGTCGATGACGCCAAGGACAAGATCCGCTTTGCCACCGACCAGCTCGCCGGCAAGGAGATGCAGATCGGCCGCTACTATCTCGAACGCCGCGAGTATATTGCCGCAGTCAAGCGCTTCCGCACCGTGGTCGAGAATTACTCCAACACGCGCCATGTCGAGGAGGCGCTCGCCCGCCTGACCGAAGCCTACTACGCGATGGGCCTGACCTCGGAAGCGCAAACGGCCGCGGCGGTGCTTGGCCACAACTATCCGGACAGCCAGTGGTACAAGGATTCCTACAAGCTCCTGCAGAGCAATGGGCTTGAACCGCGCGAGAATGCCGGGTCGTGGATCTCCAAGGCCGGGAAGCTGATTACCGGCGCCTGAAGCTTCGCTGATGCTGTCCAGACTGTCGATCCGCGATATCGTCCTGATCGAGAAGCTGGACATCGACTTCCTGCCCGGACTTTCGGTGCTGACCGGCGAGACCGGCGCCGGCAAATCCATCCTGCTCGATGCGCTGTCGCTGGCGCTTGGCGCGCGCGGCGACGCTTCGCTTGTCCGCCACGGCGCGGCACAGGGCCAGGTCATCGCCGTGTTCGACGTGCCTCGTAATCATCCGGCGCGCGCGCTGCTCGCCGACAACGACATCGAGGATGACGGCGATATCATCCTGCGCCGCGTGCAAACCGCCGACGGCCGCACCCGCGTCTTTGTCAACGACCAGCCGTCCAGCGTGACCCTGATGCGCGATGTCGGCCGCGCCCTGGTCGAGATCCACGGCCAGCATGACGAGCGCGCCCTCGTCGATCCCGGCGCGCATCGTGAATTGCTGGACAGTTTCGGCGGCCATTTGGGCGCCGTGCGCGGGACAGGCGAGGCCTGGCGCTACTGGCGAAGCTGCGAGCAGGAGCTGTCCAGGCATCGCGCCAAGGTCGAGGCGGCGGCGCGCGAGGCCGATTATCTCAGGGCCGCCGTCGCCGAGCTTGCGAAGCTCGATCCGCAGCCGGGCGAGGAGACCGAGCTCGCCGAATTGCGCGCGCAGATGATGCGCGCCGAAAAGATCGCTTCCGAGATCCACGATGCGCAGGACGTGCTGTCGGGACCGTCCTCGCCTCTGCCGCAGCTCGCCAGCCTGCTCAGGCGACTGCAGCGCAAGTCGGGTGAGGTGCCCGGCCTGCTCGATGACGTGGTGAAATCGCTCGACGAGGCGATGATCTCGCTCGACGCGGCGCAGTCCGGCGTCGAGACGGCGCTTCGCGCCACCGAATATGATCCGCAACGCCTTGAGAAGGCGGAAGAGCGGCTGTTTTCGCTGCGCGCAGCCTCACGCAAGCACAATGTCACGGTCGATGACCTGGCGCAGCTGCGCGACACGATGGCGGCCGACCTTGCCGACCTCGATGCCGGCGAGGAACGTCTGCACGGGCTGGAGAAGCAGGCGGCCGCGGCGCGCGAGGCTTACGATATTTCCGCGGCACAGCTTTCTTCGCTCCGTTACGCCGCCGCAGTCGGCCTGAGCAAGGCGGTGATGGCCGAATTGCCGGCGCTCAAGCTCGAGCGAGCGGAGTTCATCGTCGAAATGGTGAGTGACGCCGAAAGCCGCATGGAAGAGGGCATCGACCAGGTCGAGTTCTGGGTGCGAACCAATCCGGGCACCAGGCCCGGGCCGATGATGAAGGTCGCCTCCGGCGGCGAGCTCTCGCGCTTCCTTCTGGCGCTGAAGGTGGCGCTTGCCGATCGCGGCTCGGCGCCGACGCTTGTTTTCGACGAGATCGACACCGGCGTCGGCGGCGCGGTAGCCGACGCCATCGGCCAGCGGCTGGCCAGGCTTTCGAAGCGGGTGCAGGTGCTTTCCGTCACGCATGCGCCGCAAGTTGCGGCGCGCGCAGCAACGCATTTCCTGATCTCCAAGTCCGGCGGCAAGGACCGCGTCGCCACCGGTATTGCCGAAATGGATCGCGCGGCACGCCAGGAAGAGATCGCGCGGATGCTGGCCGGCGCCACTATCACCGACGAGGCGCGCGCCGCGGCCGAGCGATTGCTACGCGAAAATACGGCGGCAGCCTAGGCTGCGTCGATATTCAGGTGATGCCAGCCTGACCTGAATCTCAACACACCCGTACGCTTGATTTTCTGGCTTCGAAGGTTGAGTCAGCAGATGGCTGCATCTTGCTGTTCAGCAATGATTTCTTCGCAAGCCGACTCCCTTGCAGCGAATCCTGTTTTATAGTGGCGCGCCGCCAAGGCGCGTCGCGTAGCGTCGCGCTTTGGCTTGTTGTTCTTATGCATGTCGTCATCCCAAAACTGCAGCACACCTTTGGGCGACATGCATTGATCAGGGACTGATGCATGTCGGAAAAACCAGTCGAATCGCTGAGCGAGAGCGAGGCCGCGGAAGAACTGAAGCGGCTGGCGGCGGAGATCGCGGAGCACGACCGGCGCTACCACACCGAGGACGCGCCGACGATCTCGGACGCCGAGTATGACGCGCTGGCGCGGCGCAACCTTGCGATCGAGGAGCGCTTTCCCGATCTCGTGCGCGAGGATTCGCCGTCGCGCCGGGTCGGCGCGCCGCCGGCGGAAGGCTTTGCCAAGGTGCGCCACGCGGTGCCGATGCTCAGTCTCGGCAAGGCCTATACCGACCAGGATGTCGCCGATTTCATCGAGCGCGGCCGGCGCTTCTTCGACCGCGACAAGGATCTCGACATCGCCTTCACCGCCGAGCCGAAGATCGACGGGCTATCGGCGTCGCTGCGCTACGAAAACGGCGTGTTCGTGCAGGGCGCGACGCGCGGCGACGGTGCCGTCGGCGAGGATATCACCGCCAATCTGAAAACCATCGACGACATCCCGAAGACGCTGAAGGGCTCGGGCTGGCCCGAGGTCATCGAAATCCGTGGCGAGGTCTACATGACCTATGCCGAATTCGAGGCGCTGAAGCAGCGCTCGGCGGCTATCGGCGGCCAGGATTATGTCAATCCGCGCAACACCGCGGCCGGGTCGCTGCGCCAGAAGGACCCGGCGGTGACCGCCAGCCGGAATCTCAAATTCTTCGCCTATGCCTGGGGCTACACCACGGCGGATCCGGCTCCGACCCAGTACGATTCCGTGCAGAAGTTCAAGGAGTGGGGGTTCAAGGTCAGTCCGCTGATGGTGCGGGCGAAGTCCATTGACGAGCTCATCGCGCACTATCATCGGATCGAGGAGCAGCGCTCGTCGCTCGGCTACGATATCGACGGCGTCGTCTACAAGATCGACCAGCTCGAGCTGCAGCGGCGCTGGGGTTTTGTGACCGGCGAGCCGCGCTGGGCGGTGGCGCATAAATTCCCGGCCGAGCAGGCGATGACGACGGTCGAGAAGATCGACATCCAGGTCGGCCGCACCGGCACGCTGGCGCCGGTCGCGCGTCTGGCGCCGGTCACGGTCGGCGGCGTGGTGGTCGAGAACGTCACGCTGCACAACGAAGACTATATCAAGGGTTTCGACAGCAACGGCCAGCCTATCCGTGACGGAATTGACGTGCGCATCGGCGACACGGTGGTGATCCAGCGGGCAGGGGACGTCATCCCGCAGATCGTCAGCGTCGTCATCGACAAGCGGCCGGCGGACGCCGTGCCTTACGAATTCCCGCACACCTGTCCGGTCTGCGGCTCGCCGGCGACGCGCGAGATCAACGAGAAGACCGGCAAGGAGGATTCGCGCCGGCGCTGCACCGGCGAGCTGATTTGCGCCGCGCAGGCCGTGGAGGGGCTGCGCCACTTCGTGTCGCGCGGCGCAATGGATATCGAAGGACTGGGCGCGGAAAACATCGACCTCTTCTTCAATGCCGGGCTGGTGAAGACAGCCGCCGACATCTTCACGCTCAAGGATCGCCGGCCGGCCGTCACCAGGGCGCTGGCCGAGCGGCGCGAGGAGCAGGCAAGGCAGCGCGAGGCCGCATCGGGTAAGACGCGCAAGAATGTGCGCAGCGTCGAGCAACGCAACTACGAGGGCCTCGACAAGCTGTTCGCAGCCATCGACGCGCGCCGCGAGCCCGAGCTCGACCGCTTCATCTTCGCGCTCGGCATCCGCCATATCGGCGAGACGACGGCCGCGGTGCTCGCCCGCGAGTTCTCGACGATCGAGGAACTGATCCGCATCGGCAAGGAGACGGCAAAGGCGGAGAATCCGCATGATGTTTTCCCGTCGATCAACGGCATTGGCGATACGGTGATCGGCGCGCTGCGCGATTTCTTCGGCAACGAACGCAATGACGACGTGCTCGACGCGCTGCTGGCGCAAGTTCATCCGAAGCCGTATGTCATGGAGGTCTCGGCCGGCAGCGAGGTCTCCGGCAAGACGGTGGTGTTCACCGGCACGCTGGAAAAGATGACGCGCTCAGAGGCCAAGGCGATGGCGGAGCGGCTCGGCGCCAAGGTCGCTGGCTCGGTTTCGGCCAAGACCGATCTGGTGGTGGCGGGACCTGGCGCCGGCTCCAAGCTCAAGGTTGCGACCGACCTCGGCATCGAAGTGATCGACGAGGACACCTGGCTGCAGCGCATCGGCAGGAGCGGCTGATGGCCGGCGCGTTCAAGGGTTTTGGCGAGAAGGCGATACCGTTCCTGAAGGCGCTCGACTTCCATCAGAGCAGGGAATGGTTCCAGGAAAACCGCGACCTCTACCAGAGTGAACTGCATGAGCCGTTCTGCGATCTCGTCGAGACGCTGAGCGAGCGTTTTGCGGCAGCGGGGCTCGGCTTGCGCGGCGACCGCAAGCGGTCGCTCTTCCGCATCAATCGTGACGTGCGCTTCTCCAAGGACAAGCGCCCCTACAACCGGCATCTGTCGGCGATCCTGTCGCCCGACGGCACCAAAATGGAGCAGGGCGTCTTCTATGTGCATATCGGGCTCGAGAACTGCTTTGCCGGCGTCGCCTGGTGGCAGCCGGGCCCCGAACTGCTGCGGGCGATGCGCAAGGCGATCGTGACGAAGCCGGCGGCATTCCGCGCCATGGTGGCGGCGCTGAAGAAGGGCGGTCTCGCGCTCGATACGGAAGACTGTCTGAAGCGCGCTCCGCGCGGCTTCGAGGACGTGGGCGAAGACGATCTCGCCCAGGCCGTGCGCAACCGGCATTTTTTAGTCCGGCAAGAGATCGATCCGGCGGCGATTTACTCGTCCGCGCTGGTCGACGACCTCGTCGGCTTCACCTTGCGCGCCAAGCCGCTGCTCGATTGGGGCAGGGCGATCCAAGGCACGGCTGCCTGAGCCATTTAAGCGCTTGGCGATCAGTTCCGCTGGTCGTTGGCTCAAGCGAATTGGTGTGACAAGGAAGGCGACGCTCCCTACATCAGGCACCCCAAGGGAGTAGTCGGATGTCTGCGGAAGCAATCTTCGAAAGCCGTGCGAGAAGCGATTTCTGGGACGGCGTGCGGCTGTCGATGCCGGTCGTCGTCGCCTCGGCGCCGTTCGCGATCCTGTTCGGCGCGCTCGCCGTCGACAACGGATTTTCCGTGTTCGAAGCCTTTCTGATGAGCGCCATGATCTTCGGCGGCGCCAGTCAGATGGTCGGCATCGAGCTGTTCGGCCAGCATGTCGCGCCATGGCTGGTCGTGCTCTCGATCTTCGCGGTGAATTTCCGCCACGTGCTCTATTCCGCCGGCATCGGACGGCGCATCGCGCATTGGCCGGTGCTGCAGCAGGCGCTCGGCTACTTCGTGCTCACCGATCCGCAATATGCCATTGCCGAGGCCAAGGCAGAGTCCGGGCAGCCGGTCGGCTTCGTCTGGTATCTGGGGCTCGGCCTGCCGGTCTATGTGTTCTGGGTGGCCGAAAGCGCGCTTGGCGCGGTGTTCGGCAAGATGATCCCGGACACGCATGCGCTGGGCATCGATTTCCTGCTGCCGATCTATTTCCTCGGCCTCGTCATGGGCTTCCGCAAGCGGCCGCTTTGGCTGCCAGTGGTCGCCGCAAGTGCGGCCGCCTCGATCGTCGCCTACAGGACGGTCGGATCGCCCTGGCATGTTTCCATCGGCGCGATTGCCGGCGTGCTGCTGGCGGTGATCCTGCCGCCGCATCACAGCGGCGTGGGAGAGCGGCCATGAGCACGACCTTCTGGATCATCCTCGCCGGCGCTGTAGCCACCTATCTCACCCGCGTCGGCGGCCACCTCGTCATCTCGCGCTTCGAGACCATCCATCCGCGCGTCGAGGCAGGTCTCAACGCCGTGCCCGCGGCAGTGCTGACGACATTGGTGGCGCCGGAGCTCCTACATGCCGGACCCGCCGAATGGGCGGCGCTGATGGTCACCGCGATAGTGTCGCTGCGCGACGGCCTGATGGCGATGTTCTTGGCCGGGGCGGCGGTGCTGATTCTGGCGCGGCAGTTCGTCAGATAGAAATCAGATCTTGGCGTCGTGCGGCAGCGGCGCGGTGGCTTTCTCCAGCCAGGCCAGCGTCTCGCCGTCCACCATCGGGCCGATCTCGGCCAGCACACGCGCGTGATATTGGTCGAGCCAGTGCAGCTCGTCGCGGGTCAGCAGGTCGCTGCGGATGAGGCGCTTGTCAATCGGCGCCAGCGTCAGCGTCTCGAAGCCGTGCATGGCGATGTCGCCGCCCTCGATCTGTTCGGCCGGCGTCACCAGAACGAGGTTCTCGATGCGGATGCCGTAGGAGCCTTCCTTGTAGTAGCCTGGCTCGTTGGAAAGCATCATCCCGGCAAGCAGCTTCTCGGTGCCGGTACGGGCGATGCGCTGCGGGCCTTCGTGCACGGCAAGATAGGAACCGACGCCGTGGCCGGTGCCATGGGCGAAGTCGCAGCCATGCTTCCACAGCGCCATGCGGGCGACGGCATCGATTTCCGAGCCGCGCGTGCCGGCAGGGAAGCGCAGTGTCGAGATGCCGATCATGCCTTTCAGCACCAGCGTGAAGCGCTCGCGCATCTCCTCGGTCGGCTGGCCGATCGGCACGGTGCGGGTGATGTCGGTGGTGCCGTCCTGATACTGCCCGCCGGAATCGAGCAGGAACAGCTCGCCGGTTCGAAGCTTGCGGCTGGTGGCGCGCGACACGCGATAGTGCATGATGGCGCCGTTCGGGCCGGCACCGGAAATGGTATCGAAGGAAACGTCGCGCAGCGGCATCTGCGTTTCCTCGCCGGTCTGCCGACGCACCTCTTCAAGTTTGGTCACAACGTCGATCTCGTCGAGCGTGTCCGGCTTCTGCCGGTCGAGCCAGCAGAGCAGCCTGGCGACCGCAGCGCCGTCGCGGCGGTGCGCGGCGCGGCTGCCGGCGATCTCGGCCTGGTTCTTGGTGGCGCGCGGAATGCGGGCGGGGTCGGCCGCCGACACAACCTTGCCGCCATTGTCCTCGACCAGCATCCTCAGCTTCTCCGCCGCCAGAACTGGATCGAGCGCGATTTTTGCGCCGCCCTTGGCAAGTTTGGCTACCGCCGCTTCGAATTCGCCTGGATCATGCAGATCGGCAAGCTGGGTGAGATAGGCCGCGACCTGGCGCGAGAATTTGCGCTGGTCCATGAAGAGCTGGTGCTTGCCGTCGGCAGCGAGGATGGCGAAGCCGAGCGCCAGCGGCGTATGTGCGACATCGCCGCCACGGATGTTGAAGGCCCAGGCGATGGAGGAGGGGTCGGTCAGCATGGCATGGGTCGCCCCATCCTTTTTGATCGCGCTCGCTAGCCGCGCCAGCTTGTCCTTGGCGAGCTCGCCGGCAAAGGCGATCGGGTGGAGCTCCACCGGTGCGCGCGGCGGCTCCGACTGGTCTTTCCAGATGATGTCGATCGGGTTCCGGTCGAGCGGCACCAAGGTCGCGCCGGACTGCTCGGCCGCGGCCTTCAGCGCCTTGACCTCGCCAATGGTGTGCAGCCACGGGTCGAAGCCGAGCCTCGCGCCCTTGCCGAGATTGTCCTTGATCCAGCTGGGCGGCGGGTTGTCGATGAGGCTCTCGATGGTGAAGATCGAAAGGTCGACCTCATTGCGCACCTGCAACGTGTAGCGGCCGTCGACGAAGATGAAGGCGCGGTCGCGCAGGATGATGGCGACGCCGGCCGAGCCGCTGAAGCCCGTGAGCCATTTCAGCCGCGCCGAGCGGTCGGCGACATATTCGCCCTGGTGCTCGTCGGCGCGCGGCACCATTAAGCCGTCCAGGCCGTTCTCGGCCAGCCATTGGCGCAGCATCGCCACACGCGGCTTGCCGACAGCCGGATCGCCGGCAGAATCAAAGGTCTGGAACATTTTTTGACATCTCCTCGAGTGGCTTGCGGAGACCGTAGCGCATGACCTTGGAAACCGGAATCGATTTCGGCAGGGCCAGACGTTGCCTGCCCTCAGCGCTTGAGGTGGATCGTCACCCAGCCCTCGCGGTGCAAGGTGCGGACGTGGCGGAAGCTCTGGCCGACATAAGCCGAAATCACCGCGTCGCGCTGGCGCTCGAGAATGCCGGAGAGCACCAGCGAGCCGCCGAGCCTGATGTGCTTCGCCATCTGTGGCGCCAGCCGCATCAGCGGTCGCGCCAGGATGTTGGCGACGATCAGGTCGAAGGGCGCGCGCCTGGCAAAGATCGGATGGTGGAACCCGGGCGCCGTCACCGTCTCGACAAGGGCCTTCACGTGGTTGAGACGCGCATTGGCAGCGGCTACGCACACTGCGACCGGGTCGATGTCGGTCGCCAGCACCGGGATATGCGCGAGCTTCGCCAGCGCGATCGCGAGCACCGCGCTTCCCGTTCCAAGATCGAGCGCGTTGCGCGGATGTTCGCGCCGCACCACCTGGTCCAGCATTTCGAGGCAGCCGGCGGTGGTGCCGTGGTGGCCGGTGCCGAAGGCGAGGCCAGCCTCGATCTCGATGGCGAGATCGCCGCTATGGCGTTTTGCTCGATCGTGCGAACCGTGGACGAAGAAGCGGCCCGCGCGCACCGGCCTTAAGCCTTCGAGCGAGCGCGCCACCCAGTCGATGTCGGGGAGAGTTTCGCGCTCGACAGGCTTCGATAACGCGAGGCCCGCAAGGATGTCCCTTATGCGAGCCTCAATCGCATCGACATCGCCGTCGGCGTAGAGCGACACTTCGTGGATGTCGCTATCCTCGTCGACCTCCAGCACGGCAAGCGGCAGGCCTTCATCCTCGAAGGCGGCGTCCAGCGCTGCGAAGATGCGGTCGGCCTCGATCTTGCCGGCAGTGAAATGGAGCCTGGTCTGCGCCATCAAGCTTGGCCACCCGCTGCCAGCCGCTTCAGTTTGGCAATAGCGGTGTCGGCACTTTCGCCGTAAGCGATGGTGCCGGCGAACTCGCCCTTGGCGTTGAGCAGCAGCACAGAAGCCGTGTGGTCCATACTGTAGTTGCCATCGCCCGTCTCGACCTTCCTAAAGTATATGCCGAAGGCCTTGGCCATGGCGTGCACCTTGTCCGGATCGCCGGTAATGCCGGTGATGCGATCCGAGAGGCTGCTCACATAGGTCTTCATGACCTCAGGCGTGTCGCGCTCCGGATCCACTGTGACGAAATAACCACGGAGGTTCTTGCCATCATCGCCAAGAGTCTTCAGCCACCCGGCCATTTCGAAGAGCGTGGTCGGGCACACGTCGGGACAATTCGTGTAACCAAAGAAGACGAGGCTTGGATGGCCCCGTAACGCGGCCTCGGTGATCGGCGCGCCTTTCTCGTCGGTGAGCGCGAACGGCGCGCCATAAGGCTCGCCGCCATAATGGCCGCGGTACCAGTCGAAGGTGAGCCAGCCGATGCCTGCCGCCATCAGGACGAGAATGCCGATCAGGATTGAACGCATCATCAGTGGGTGTCCGTCGTGATTGCCGTGGCGCGCCGGATCGGGCGCTAGCCTGTTTCGACAACAGTTCTAGCGACTCGGCGCCGCGGGCGCAAAGATGTCGCGTTGCCGCAACCGTGGCGCCCGTGAGCGGGGCCATCGATCTGCTTGCAAAAGCCATGGTCTTATCCCACCTGACATCGGCTAACGCAAACCGAGGAGGCTTCCTTGCGAAAACTGATCGGCGTATTCGCCGCATGCCTTGCCCTGGGTGCCGGCGCCGCGGCGGCCGACGAGGTCGGTAAGGTCGGCGTCGACTGGGTCGGCAACGACATCATGATCGACGCCATCAAGGACCCGAAAGTGGACGGCGTCACCTGCCACGTCGCCTATTTCGATCGCAGCCTCATCGACCGGCTGCACAAGGGCAACTGGTTCGAGGATCCGTCCGATTCCTCGATCTCCTGCCGCCAGACCGGCCCGATCACCATCGGCGACATCGACATGAGCGAGAGCGGCGAGGAAGTGTTCAAGCAGGGCCTCAGCCTGATCTGGAAAAAGCAGGTGGTGAACCGCATCTACGACAAGAAGAATGAGACGCTGATCTATCTCTCGCATTCGCGCCAGGTGCAGAACGGCTCGGCGAAGATGTCGGTCACGACCGTGCCGCTTTATGGCCAGACCGTGAACTGGACGAAGGGCAAGCCACAATAGCGCCGGCCTGGGCGGATCATGGTCCCGCTTGCGGGACCAATCGCTCGGGCGTAAAGCCGCGCCATGGACCGTCCCGAACACCTTGTCCCGAAAGATCCCGAGCCGCGCATCCATCCGACCGCGGAGCTGAAGGCGTGCAAGCTCGGCCGCTATGCTGCAATCGGCGAACGGGTGATCCTGCGCGAGGTGACGGTCGGCGACTTTTCCTATTTCGAGCGGCATTCGGAAGCGATCTACACGACGATCGGCAAGTTCTGCTCGATCGCCGCCAATAGCCGCATCAATGCGCTCGAGCATCCGATCGAGCGGCTGACCCAGCACAAGGTCAGCTACCGGCCGAACGAGTATTTCCGCTGGCTTGGCGTCGACGCGGCATTTCGCGAACGCCGGCAAGCGAGGCCCGTGAACGTCGGCCACGATGTCTGGATAGGCCATGGCGCCGTCGTCATGCCTGGTGTGACGATCGGCAACGGCGCCGTCATCGGCGCCAATGCCGTGGTGACGCATGACGTGCCGCCTTACGCAATCGTCGCCGGCGTCCCGGCGAAGCCGCTGCGCCAGAGGTTCGCCGCTGCCATAGTGGCACGCATCGAGAGCCTCGCCTGGTGGGACTGGGCGCCGGAGAAGTTGGCAAAGGCCATTCCCGACATGCAATCCATGCCGATCGAGGCCTTCCTCGATCGCTGGGAAAACGAAGCGCCTTGATTCTCCACGATTTTCCGGAAGGCGGTGCCCCTTTCGCCATGCGGGGGTGGCCGGCGGAAGGGGCTGGAGTAAACCGCCGTGAAGCGGAAGGAGCAGGCTTTTTGACCTGCTGGGGCACTATGGCAACAATCGAATAAGGTGTTTCTTCGCGCGCCCACGCCTTTCGCGTGTATTTGATTGCGAAGTGCGTGAGGTGGAAAATTCGCACGTCGGGAACCGGAGGGGCCGGCGCATTGTTTCTCTCGAAATGCCGCGCTTGTGCGGTTTGTCGAGGGATGGATGATCGAGAAACTCTTCACCAAGGTTGCCAGTTGGGTGTCTCACCTTGCCGGCATGCCCCCAAGCTTCGCGGTCTGCGTGGCGATCGTTATCGTCTGGGCGCTGAGCGGCCCGGTTTTCGGTTTCTCGGATACCTGGCAACTGGTCATCAACACCGGCACCACCATCGTCACCTTCCTGATGGTATTCCTCATCCAGAACACGCAGAACCGGGATGGCGCCGCTATCCAGACCAAGCTCGACGAGCTGATCCGTGTCAGCCGCGCCCACAATCAGTTCATTGGCATCGAGCATCTGACGGAATCTGAGGTCGAGGAGATTCGCGCCAAATGCGAGGCGGCGGCAAAACGGCATGACCGAAAGGTTGCCGAAGAAGCCGCGAAGAAGGCCGTGGCGAGGAAGCACGGTCCCAAGAGGAAAGCCGCCTGAACGGACCTCCTCGTTTTGACGCAACTCCGGACGCAAAAGCTTTTCACACTTCCTGGAATTGCTTTAGCGGTTCATGAAGGCTGCGAATGCGTCCTTGTGGTCCGGATGCCAGCGTGACAGGGCGGGGCGGTTCTCGATGATGTCGCCGATCGCCCAGGCCATGCGTTTTTCATCCATGGGCCGCGCAACCTCGTTGTCCGGACACAGGATGTAGAAGTCGCCGCGTGTGAGCGATGCCAGCATGAAATCGATCACCTGCTCGCCCGTCCAGGCGCCGGCCGGCTTTTCCGTCGCGCCTTCGGTCAGGCCGGTATAGGTGAAGCCCGGTATCAAGAGGTGCGCCGAGACCTTTGCCCCAGGCTCGTTGCGCAGCGCATGCGCCAGACCCTCGGTGAATGTCTTCACGCCGGCCTTGGAGACGTTGTAGGCGAGATTGCCGGGCGGCGTGGTGATGCCTTGCTTGGAGCCGGTGTTGATGATCAGGCCGGGCCTGTCCGCGGCCAGCATGCGCGGCGCGAAGGCCTCGACGCCGTGCACGACGCCCCAGAAATTGATGTCCAGCAGCCGCTTCCAGGCGTCACGGTTTTCCCATGGCTTGCCCGGATTGTTGCCGACGCCGGCATTGTTCATCAGCACCGAGACCGCGCCGAAGGCGCCATAGGCCGCTTCCGCCAGCCGGTCGACCTGGTCGGCCTTGGAGACGTCGGTGGGAACCGTCAGAACAGCATCGTCGCCGCCGATCGCGGCGAGCGCCTGCCTGGCCTGGTCGAGGCGCGCGCCGCCGATATCGGCAAGCACCGTCTTCATGCCCATGGCCGCGAAGCGCTTGGCTGCGGCAAGGCCGATGCCGCTGGCTCCGCCGGTGATGACGGCGACATTGCCGGAGGCGAAGGCGGGCAGGGCGGTCTGGATTTCGGCGTCGGCGGTCATGGTCGATGTCCTTGTTCGAGGTCGAGCCGAACTTAACGCCGGCCGGAGCCGAGACAAGCCTCGATCGCCGCAATGTTGACCGCAACAGCGGCAATGGGTTGACCGCAGCAGCTTGCGCCGCGCATGCTGCCGGAAAAAGGAGTTCGGTATTGACCGACTGGATCGGAATCCTGAAAGAGCAGACCGCCACCGGCGAGCAGATGGGCCGCGATGTGCCGAAGATGCTTGCCAACCCCGAAATCAGCGAGGCGCAGGTCAAGACGCTGTTTTCGGCGCTGGAACAACAGGCGGACTTCGCCGAGAAACTGCGCTTGGCGCTGGAGAAGTTCGGGCATGACTTTCCCGTCATCAAGGCGGCGGAGCGGCTGGAAGAGCGCTATGCCGACCTTGCCGCTTCGGCGGCCGAGAAGCTGAAGGCGATGCGGAAGTAGGGCGGTTCGCAACTTCTGGACGGAAAACCGCTACGCACTTTTCCTGGAATTGCCCCGGCTATTTTTCGATCAGCCTTTCGAAGCGCTTGTCCGGCGCGAACCAGATGGTCGCAACCAGCACATAGATGGCCACGCCGATCCACTGGCTGACGAAGGTCAGCGCTATCCCGGCCAGATAGAGGGCCAGTGAAATCTTGCCCTTGCGGTCCTGGCCTAAGGCCCTGGCGAAGGTCGTCTCGGCGCCGTGCAGATGGCGCAGTTTGATGACCAGGATGTTGTAGGCAACGGCGCAAAGCGCCAGGTCGACGCCGTAGACGGCGACCGGCACCGGCGCGAAGTGGTTCTCGCCCATGAAGGCGGTGGTCACCGGCATCAGCGACAGCCAGAACAGAAGGTTGAGGTTCGCCCACAGTACACGGCCATCGACCCTCTGCACGGTGTGGAACATGTTGTGCAGGTTGTTCCAGTAGATGCCGACGTTCACGAAGGAGAGGACGTAGCTGAAGAAGATCGGCCAGAGCGGCGCCAGCGCGGCAAGGTCCTCGCCGTGCGGGACCTTCAGCTCCAGCACCATGATGGTGATGATGATGGCGACGACGCCGTCGGTGAACGCCTCGACCCTTCCCTTGCCCATGGTTCCTCCTTCGCAGGTCGGCAGACGTTACGGGAGGATTTCGCCCAAGGCCATACTGACAGAATTGTCAGGAGGGCGTTCGGAAAGCGGCGAGGCCAGCATTACATGGTTTGGACCTGCAACCGGCCGGAGGTTCTCATGACCTACGCTCAATCCATGACGCGCGACAATGAACTCGGCGGCGGCGTCGCAATGGTTGCCGTTGCCGCGATGATCGCGGCGCTCTTTGCCGGCAGCACGGCCCTGACGCCGCTCTATGTGATCTACAAGCAAGCCTTCGGCTTCTCGCAGATCACACTGACGCTGGTCTACGCCGTCTATGTGGTCGGCAATTTGGCGGCGCTCTTGTTTTTCGGACGATTGTCGGATGTCATCGGCCGCCGTCCGGCCGCTTTGGCGGCAATGAGCGTTGCCGTGGTCAGCGCCGCGTTCTTCCTGCTGGCGGAAAATGTCGCCTGGCTGGACATCGCCCGCATCCTCAGCGGCCTCGGCATCGGGGTAGGGGCGGGCACCGGCACCGCGTGGCTCGCCGAACTGATCGAAGGCGAGGACAAATCGCGTGCCGCCATCATTGCCACCAGCACCAACTTCCTCGGCCTTGGGGGCGGCGCGTTGCTGTCGGGGTTGCTTGCCGAATACGCGCCCTGGCCGCTCAGGCTGATCTTTACCGTCTATCTCGCCCTGCTCCTGCTGGTGACCTTGCTGATCTGGCGCACGCGAGAAACCGTGCCTGAAACCAGGCGGCTCGCCGAAATGCCGATGCGGCCGCGGCTTTCGGTTCAGGCCGGCATCCGCGCGCAATTCGTCGCCCCGGCGGTGACCGGCTTCGGCGCCATGGCGCTGGTCGGCTTCTACGCGGCGCTGGCGCCAAGCATCCTGGCGCAGCAGCTTCATGTCACCAGTCATGCGGAGGCCGGCGGTCTGTTCTTCGAGCTGTCGATTGTGGCGGCGGCGACGATCCTGGCGACCGCGCGGCTGTCCAGCCGCTTTACCATGCTCGCGGCGCTTGTCCTGATGATCCCGACCGTGGCGCTGATCGTCGCGGCGCAGGTCTTCGCCTCCGCGGCAACCATGATCATCGGCACGGCGCTGTGCGGCGTTGCCGCCGCGTTCGGCTATCGCGGCGGTCTGCAAGTGGTGAACCACATCGCACCGGCCGACCGCCGCGGCGAGGTGGTCTCGGCCTTCTTCGTCTGCTGCTTCTGCGGCAACGCGCTGCCGGTCATCGGCATCGGCGTGCTGTCGAGCTGGACGAGCGCGACCGTGGCAAGCCTGGCCTTTGCCGGCATGATCACGATCTTTGCGCTGGTAGCGCTGGGGTTCGGCGCCAAATACGCCCGGTGATTTGCCGTTCCAATCTGATGTCAGCCGTTCGGTGTCTCGGGCGCGAGACGGGCGCGCTGGCGCGGCACGCCGAGGCCGGTGTCCGGCGGTTCGCCGGCGGCAGGACGCCCCTCGATCGTTTGCATGGTCCGCCAACGGCCGAACCGATAGTAGGTGGCGGCCAGCAGCAGAGAGCTGATCGAGCCCGCCGGGAAGCTCCACCACAGCGCCTCCTGGCCGATGATGCTTCGGAAGGAATAGGCGAAGCCGGTGCGCACGATAAGCACCGATATGATCAGGATGACCAGCGGCGGCATGACAGCGCCTGTGGCGCGCACCGTGGCGAACAGCACGATGGTGACACCGAACAGGATGAAGGACCAGGACGCCACCTTGTTGATGTGGGCGGCGATGTCGATCGCCATGCTGTCGCCGCTCAGGAAAAGGCTGAGCACGGACCTGTCGAAGAGGAAAAGCAGCGCCACCAGTGCGCCGGTTAGCGCGAGGTTGAAGCCGACTCCCGAGGCGGCGACCTTGCCGATACGATCCCAGCGTCCGGCGCCGACATTTTGCGCCGCCATCGAGGAGACAGCGGCGCCGATGGCCAAAGCCGGCATCTGGATATACGTCCAGAGCTGCGCCGCAATGCCGTAGGCGGCCGCGACCTGCGAGCCGTAGGCGTTGACGATCCCCATCACGGTCAGCGCCGCGGCCGAGATGACGATCATCTGCAGGCCCATCGGAATGCCCTTGAAGACGACGATGCGCAAAAGCGCAGGGTCGGGCGTGAGCAGGGCGAGATCGCTGCCCGCCAGCCGCAGCGGATTCTTGCGTGCATAGAGCACGATCAGGATGGCGACCACGCTCACCGTCTGGCCGATCAGCGTCGCGGTGGCCGAACCGGCGATGCCGAGCTCGGGGAAGGGGCCGACGCCGCGAATGAGCAGCGGGTTCAGGACGACGTCGAGCACCACAGCCAGGGCCATGAAGACAAACGGCGTGCGCGAATCGCCGGCGCCGCGCAGCACCGTCATGACGAAGGACAAGAGGTTCATCATCGGCACGGCGACGAAGATGATGCGCAGATAGGCGCGCGCCAGCGGCAAGGCGTCGGCCGGCGTGCCGAGGCCGGCGAGAATGGCGTCGACCCAGATCCAGCCGCAGACAGCGAACACCACCGAGACGAGGAAGAAGAAGGTGGCGCTGGTGCCGACGATGCGCCGCGCCTCGGGAAGGTCGCGGGCGCCGACGGACTGCGCGACCAGGATGGTCGCCGCCATGCCGATGCCGAAGACCGTGCCGAGGATGAGGAACAGAACCAGATTGGCGTTGGAGGTCGCGGTCAGCGCCGCCTCGCCGAGGAAGCGTCCAACCCAGACGGCGTTGATCGAGCCGTTGAGCGACTGCAGCACGTTGGAGCCGAGCACGGGCAGGGCAAACAAAAGCAGCGTGCGGGGAATGGGGCCGCTGGTCAGATCGCTGGTCCGCCGGCGAGCGGGCTTGTCGTCATCCATGGCGGGCACCGAAAATGAATCAGGCCCGCGATGCTATCGCAGGCCTGATATGGATGCATCCCTTCCAGGCTGGGCCGGACGCTGGCGGTCAATGGCAGCGTCAGTTCGCGGCGAGGCTGCTTCCCGACAGGCCGGGCAGCGTAACCTGATAGACGAGGAAGGTGGTGTCGACATCGGCGCCGTCCTCGGCCTTGTAGGGCGCGCCGACCT
Organism: Mesorhizobium album; assembly: GCF_033977205.1. Taxonomy (NCBI): domain Bacteria; kingdom Pseudomonadati; phylum Pseudomonadota; class Alphaproteobacteria; order Hyphomicrobiales; family Phyllobacteriaceae; genus Mesorhizobium; species Mesorhizobium album. The sequence goes on from NZ_JAVIIW010000013.1 coordinate 104,597, forward strand.
GGAAGCCGTCCTGGGTCAGGAAGTCGTTGTCGTTGGCGACGAACAGAAAATAGTCGTCGGGCAGCTTCGGATCGAGCACGCTCGCCAGCGACATTGCTTCCCACTTCTCCGAGAGGTTGTTCTTGTCGTTCGGCGCGCCATTGTGCAGACCGAAGCGGCCGAGCTCGCCCTTGTCGTTGATGTCGATGAAGGCCGTCAGCTTCGCCGGCGTCACCGACGGGTCGAGCACGCCCTTCGGCGCGACCGGCTTGTCGGCGGCGTCGAACGGGCCGCCCGCGATGTCGGTGGCGGCGGAGAGGTCGACGACCTCGATTTTGCGATAGAGCGACTCGTCGCCCTTCACGCCCTGGCCGTTGCCGCTGTCTCGCGCCAGCATCAGGAAGCTCTTGTCGGACAGCGCCACGATCTCGCTCTGCGCGGCCACCTTGGTCTTGCCCTTGGCGTCCTTGAACACCGGCAGCGGCACGACATATTCGTGCGCCAGCTTGAGGTGGGCGAGGTCGGAGGCGTCATAGACCAGCGCGCGCGTGTTCTGGCGGGTCGAGCCGGAATCGCCGCCATCCTGGCGGGTCGCCGACTGCAGGACGGCGATCAGGAATTTGCCGTCCGGCGTCATCGACATGCCTTCGAGACCCTGGTTGTTCTGGCGGCCGGTCTCGGGATCCTTCGGATCGGGCTCGGCAGCGCCGGGGCCGGGATTGTCCGAAGCGAAGTTCGGCTTGCCGCGGCGCATCGGCACCAGGGCGGCCGGCGGCTGTGTTGCCGACATCAGGTGGCCGTCGGCCGAGAAGCGGTAAATATTCGGGCCGTATTCGTCGGAGATGAACATGGTGCCGTCGGGCAGGCGCACGATCGCCTCGTCGTCCAGCGAGAGCTTGCCGTTGTCGGCCTGCGGCAGCATCGGCATGTCGCCGGCGGCCTTACGCACGCCGTTCAACGGGTCGAGGCCGGTGGCGTCGGCGCCCTTGTCGTCGGTCAAGAGCCTCGTGTCGGCGAGCGTCGCTTTCAGGCCCGACTGTTCGTGTCCGGCGGCGGGCGCGGCGCCCGGGGCGGTCGGGGTCAGTTCGATCGCAACGGTGTTGAGGCGCGGGCGGTAGTCAGTGGTGCCGGCAACGTTGTAGCCGCGATCCGGCAGCAGCCAGAGCGAGCCCTTGTAGCCCGCGCCGTCACGCGCCCAGCTTTTGGTGTCGATCGCCATGCCCGAGCCCGAACCGAAGGTCTCGCCGAACTTGTCCTTCTGGCTGGCCGGAATGCGGCCGACTCCGACAAGCCCCTTGTTGACATAGGCGACGCCGTCGGCGAGCGCCGGGGTGAGGGCGGTGAACAGGGCCAGTGCCGCGCCGAGCACGACGGTTCGGTTGAGATGCTTCATGAAATATCCCCTTCTTGTCGAGCATGCCGGAGGCCAAAGCCTGAATGGGGGGCGGCATCCGGAGTGCGGCCACCTTTCCGACACGCGGTCTAGGACTTGAACGTGATGGTTGCGTGACAGAAGGGGTGCGCCCTATCCTTCTCCACAAGGGAGAAGGAGGCCGCTCAATCGCTCTCGCGCGCGACGAGCTCCAGCGGCCAGACTTCGCGCATGATGCGCGTGCCTTCAGGGCCGGCGAAGGCGGGGAGGGAGGCGAGCAGCATTTCGGCCAGCCGCCGGCCCATCGGTTCCAGTGATGGACGGAAGGCCGTCAGCGCCGGCGAGAAGTAGCGGCAAAGCGGCGTGTCGACGATGACGATCACCGCGATGTCGTGGCCGGGCCTGATGCCCATCTCGGCCAGCGCCTTGCAGCCGCCGAGCGCCATTGCGTCATTGTTGAAGATGATGGCTGTCGGCCGGTCCTTGGAGAGCATCACGCGCGGCGTCACCTGGTAGCCGCCGGCCTCGTTGATGAAGCCGTCGGCGATCAGGCCGGGGTCGACTTCGATGCCGTGCCGCTTCAGCGCCTTGCGGTAGCCGTCGAGGAACAGGTAGCCGAAGTTGAGATCAAGCGAAGGGCGGATGGCGGCAATGCGGCGGTGGCCGCGCGCGACCAGCCGGTCGACGGCTTCATCACCCGCCTTCTCGAAATCGATATCAAGCGAAGGATAGGTGTCGCCGCCGGACTGACTTCGGCCAAGCGTGGCAAAAGGAAAGCCGGCCTTGCTGAGATAGTCGATCCGATCGTCTTCCCGTCGTGTATTGGCCAACACGACCGCATCGGCCCGGCGCGTCTCAACCACGCGGCGCAGCCTCTCCTGCTGATATTGGCCGGGCTCACCCATGACGACCATCAGATCCAGGTCATACTCGGCGAGCCGCGCCTGCAGACCGGTCAGGAACGGGATGAAGAACGGCTCGCCATATTGCTGGTCGCCGGGATGCGGCTGCAGCATGAAAGCGATTGAACGGGTGGCGCCCTGGCGCAGGCTGCGGCCCGACTGGTTGGGCGAATAGTTCAGCTTCCTGGCTGCCTCAAGCACGCGCTGGCGCGTCTCCGCATTGACATCGGCGCGGCCGTTCAGCGCGCGGGACACGGTGCCGATCGAAATGTTCAGGTGACGCGCGAGATCGTGGATGCTGGACGCCAAAGCCGGTTCTCCCCCTGTCTTCGCTAGCACCGGCCGCCCTTCAGGCCAAGCAGTGGATGTCGATTTTCGCGAGCAGGTGATTGACATTCTACGCTATCGGGTGTGTTGTCGTAAACGTTTACGGAAAAACGTTTACGGTGACGTGGATGCCGTGACACTCGGCCTGGAGGGGCCGAGCGGAGGAGGAGCGCTGGATGATGAAGGTCGTCCTGGTCGGGTGCGGAGCTATGAGCAGGCAGTGGCTCGATGCCGCAAGGCGGATCGAGGGGCTGGCGATCGTCGGCCTCGTGGATCTCGATGCCGAGCGGGCGCAGGCGAGGGCTCGCGAATATGGGCTTGCCGCCGCCGTCATCGGCACCAGCGTTGACGCCGTTCTCGATGAGACAAAACCCGACGCCGTGTTCGACGTCGTGGTTCCCGCGGCCCGGCGCGAAGTCGCCTTCTCCGCCTTCGCCCACCATTGCCATCTGCTCACCGAAAAGCCGCTGGCCGACAGCCCGGACAACGCGCGGGCCATCATCGCGGCGGCGCGGCAGGCCGGGCGCGTCCATGCCGTCGTCCAGAACCGGCGCTATGTCGCGAATGTCAGGCGGATCCGGCGCTTCCTCGATTCCGGCGCCATCGGCAAGCCGACCAGCGTCCACGCCGACTTCTTCATCGCGCCGCATTTCGGCGGCTTTCGCGAGGAGATGGCGCATGTGCTGTTGCTCGACATGGCGATCCACACCTTCGACGCCGCGCGCTACATGGTCGCCGGCGAGCCGGCCAGCGTTTATTGCCAGGAATGGGAGCCGACCAGTTCCTGGTACCGACAGGGCTCGTCGGCCAGCGCCGTCTTCGACCTCGGCGGCGGCAAGGTCTTCACCTATGCCGGCTCCTGGTGCGCCGACGGCTTCCGCACCAGCTGGGAGGGCAGCTGGCGCATCGTCGCCGAGCGCGGCAGCCTGTTGTGGGACGGCCATGACGGCCTGAAGGCGGAGGTGGTTGCGTCCGGCCGTGACGGTATCATCGACAAGACCCAGCCGATCGAGGTGCCAGCGCTCGACCCGACCGACCGCGTCGGCGGACATCTCGGCATCATACAGGATTTCATGCGTGCGATCGAAACCGGCACCGAGCCGGAGACCCGCGGCGCCGACAACATCAAAAGCCTCGCCATGGTCTTCGGCGCGATCGAAAGCGCGGAGACCGGACGGCGCGTGGCGATCGCGACCCAGGAAGGATGACGATGCCAAACCCGCTTCTCGACATCAGGATCGGCACGATGGTGCGGGCCAATCTCGACGACCCGGCCGCCTATGTCAGGCAGATCCTGCCGCTTGGCTTCGAGAGCATCCAGCCCTTCTTCTGGCAGACGCTGGGGGATAAGGACCTGCCGCGGCTGGCCGGCGAGATCCGCGAGGCGATCGGCGATGCCGATGTGACGGTGTCGTCGATCGGCGTGTTCGGCAATCCGCTGGAAAGCGGCGATGTCGACCGCGGCGTGCTCAAGGCCTGGGAGACGATGATCGACAATGCGCATCTGTTCGGCACTTCCACGGTCAGCGGCTTCACCGGCCGCATCCGCGGCAAGCCGCTGACCGACAGCCTGCCGCGCTTCCGCGAGGTGTGGGGGCCGCTGGCCAGGCGCGCCGCCGACAGGGGCGTGCGCATCGCCTTCGAGAATTGCGCGATGGACGGCAACTGGGCGAGCGGCGATTGGAACATCGCCCACAATCCCGACGCCTGGGAGCTGATGTTCAACGAATTGCCCAACGACAATCTCGGCCTCGAATGGGAGCCCTGCCACCAGCTCGTCTATCTGATCGACCCGATCCCTCAGATCCGCAAATGGGCGCCGCGCATCTTCCACGTCCACGGCAAGGACGCGACCGTGCGCTGGGACGTGATCCGAGAGCATGGCGTGTTCGGCCGTCTGCCTTTCGTGCAGATGCGCACCCCGGGCTTCGGCGACAGCGACTGGACGCGGGTGATCAGCGAGTTGCGGCTCGCCGGCTACACGGGCGCCATCGACATCGAAGGCTGGCACGACCCGGTCTATCGCGGGGATCTCGAGATCACCGGCCAGGTGCGGGCGCTGGAATATCTGAAGCAGTGCAGGGGAGGAACGAGCTACCTGCCAAACCCGGTGTGAGGACACGGCCGGCGGGAGGAGCCGGCCGACCAGATCAATTCGAAAACCCTCTGTTGCGAGGGACAAAAGGGAGGAACGTGCATGAGCATCACGACCAGAAGGACTGTTCTGCGCTCGACCGTCGTGGCGGCTGCCGCGGCGCTCTGCGCCTCGATCTCCAGCTTGCCGGCGCTCGCGCTGGACGGCCAATGGTGCAAGGACGTCCATATCCGCTTCTTCGTCGGCGGCGCCGAGGGCGACGCCTTCGGCACCATCGTCTACAATGGCGCCAAGCAGGCGGCTGCCGATCTCGGGCCGAAGGTCGACTACATCTTCTCCCAATGGGATGTCGAGAAGATGGTCCAGCAATTGCGCGAGGCGGTCGCGGTCAAGCCCCAGGGCATCGCCATGATGGGCCATCCGGGCGACGCTGCGATCATGCCGCTGGCCGAGCAGGCGCATAAGGACGGCATCAAGATGATGTACCAGAACGTGCCGGTGCCGAAAGTGGTGGCGGCGTTCGGCGGCGGCTATGTCGGCGCCCAGCAGGAGCAGCAGGGCCGCGCGCTCGGCGTCGAGGCGTTCAAGCTCGGCAAGCTCAAGGCCGGCGACAAGGCGATCATGATCGGTCCGTTCGAGAACGAGAACCGAGGCGCGCGCGAGCGCGGCACGGTGGCGGCCTTGAAGGAAGCCGGTGTCGAGGTGATCCAGCTCTCCTCGCCGCCGAGCGGCGAGTGGGCGTCCGATCCGAACCTCGCCATTCCGGTGATCACCGCGGCGCTGCTCAACCACCCTGATGTCAAGGCGGTCGGCTATCCTGGCGGACAGATGCTCGGCAACGTCGCCACCTACATGCAGGCGGCAGGCCGCAAGCCGGGCGACATCTTTAATTTCGGCTTCGATACCAGCCCGCAGATCGTCGAAGGGTTCAAGGGCGGCTGGGTGCAGCTGACGGCCGACCAGCAGCCGTTCCTGCAGGGCTATTTGCCGATCCTCAGCCTCTGCCAGCAGGTGGTGCTGGGGCTGGCGCCGATGAATGTCGACACCGGCGCCGGCTTCGTCACGCCGCAGAACTACGAGATTGTTTCCGAGCTGGCCAAGCAGGCGCTGCGTTAACCTCCCAGGCGGCCGGCCGGGACTACGCCCGGCCGGCCGGATCGCCGGCAAGCGGTCGGCAGGCAGACAATTCAAGCGAGGATCGCATGGGCGAACGCATCATCGAACTGCGCGACATCAAGAAATCCTATGGCCAGGTCTATGCACTAGGCGGCGTCAACCTGAGCGTTGATCGCGGCGAGGTGGTCGGCCTGATCGGCGACAACGGCGCCGGCAAGTCGACGCTGATCAAGATCCTGTCCGGCGTGGTCAAGCCGACCAGCGGCGAGATCCTCGTGCGCGGCAAGCCGGTGACCGGATGGAGTGCCGCCCGCTCGCGCGACGCCGGCATCGAAACGGTGTTCCAGGACCGGGCCTTGGCCGTCCAGCAGACGATCGTGCGCAACATCTTCATGGGCCGCGAGCTCACCGGCTTTCTCGGTTGGCTGAAGGTCAACAAGGAGATCGAGGAAGCGAGCCGGCTGATGCGCGAAATCGGCTTCACCTCGAAAGTGTTCACGCCGCAGTCGATCGTCGGCCAGCTTTCCGGCGGCGAGCGCCAGGGGGTGGCGATCGCGCGCGCCATCTACAAGCAGGCGGAACTGATTATCCTCGACGAGCCGACGACGGCGCTGTCCTTGACCGAGACCGCCAAGGTCTTCCATTTCGTGCGCCAAGTGCGGGCGAGCGGCCGGTCGATCCTGTTCATCGGCCACAACATCCATCACGTGTTCGACATCGCCGATCGTTTCGTCGTGCTCGACCGAGGCAAGGTGGCGCTGACGGCCGACCGCAGCGAGGTCAAGTCGGCCGAGGACCTCATCAACTTCATGGAAGACATCGCGCATCCCGGAGGCTTGCCGGGACTGCACGAGGCAGGCGGAGCGGAGCAGAGAGCGTGATGAGCAAGGCCATGGAACCCGATCTGCAAACTCCTTTGGGAAGGGCAAGCGGCCAAATAGCCAAGGAGTCAGGGAAGGAATGGAGCCATCCCTCCGACAATTGGCTGCGCGGCTTTGTCCTCGACAACCGCGCGGCCCTCGGCACGCTTGCGGTGTTCGTCGTCATGATGGCGGTGTTCATGATCGCCAACCCGACCGTCTTCACCACCTGGTATCTTTACAGCTCGGTGCTGACGACGCTCCCCGTTGCGCTGTTCGTGGTCGTGCCGTTGGTTTTCGTCGTCACCTGCGGCGAGATCGACCTGTCGTTCCCCGCGACGATGGGCTTCGCATCATGGGTCTTCGCGATCGTCGTGCAGGCCGGCTACGATCCGTTCCTCGGCATTGTGGCCGCATTGGTCACCGGTACGCTGCTCGGCTTCCTTGTTGGGTCGCTGGTCGTCTATGGCGGGCTGTCGTCGCTGATCGCCACGCTCGGCATGAACTTCTTGTTGCGCGGCCTGATCCAGATCATCAACGAGGGCAAGTCGACGGCGCTGACAAGCCTTGCCGACAGCCGGGCCTACGCGATCTTCTCAAGCCAGATCTTCGGCATTCCGGTGCAGATCTTCTGGGCGATCGCCTTCGTCGTCTTTTCGGCGCTGCTCTACAATCGCCACCGCTTCGGCGCGCAGGTAAAGGTGGTCGGCGACAATCCCGACAGCGCCAAGCAGATGGGCATTGATGTCAAGCGCGTGCGGGTGAAAGTGTTCGTCTTCGTCGGCATCGGGGCGGCGATCGCCGGCACCTTCTCGGTGATGATCAACTTCACCTGGTGGCCGACGGCGGGCGACGGTTATCTGCTGCCGGTGCTGGCGTCGGTGTTCGTCGGCGGCACGCCCACCTGGGGCGGCATCGGCACGGTGGTCGGCGGCGCGATCGGCGCGGTGACCGTCTCCTTCATCCAGACCGGCGTGGTGGCGGCGGGCCTCAGCGGCTTTTACGTCCAGTTCTTCAACGGGCTGATCATCATCCTGTCGCTGCTCGGCCACAAATGGAACCAGGCGCGGTATCGGTGAGGAGCCGTGGTCGGAGACGGCCGTTTCGTCGTCGGCCGCTCAAACGCTGGTGACAAACCCGTCCAGCACGCGTTTCTGGCCGGCCTTGTCGAAGTCGATGGTGAGCTTGTTGCCGTCGATGGCCGCGATGTTGCCGTTGCCGAATTTCTGGTGGAACACGCGGTCGCCGAGCTTGAAGGCGGACGGCGTGTCGGCGACCGACTTGGCGACCAGCTCGCCCTCGATGGTGCGGCCCTTCACCGAGGTGCGGCCGGCGCCGTAGCCGCTGTCGGTCTCGCCATAGCCGATACGCTCGACCTGATGGCCGGAGCGCGTGCCCCAGTTGCGGTCGGTGGCCTCGGTGCGGTTCGCCTGCGCGCGCTGCCAGCCGGGCGTGGCATAGGTGTTGGAGAAGCTGCCCTGATCCTTGGCGCCGATATTGTCGAAGCGCGACGCGCCATAGGGGTTCTGCCGGCCACCGCCTCGGCCCGAGGCGAAAGCGCCGCCGCCGTACGGATTGCCGTAGCCGCCATAGGAATTGCCGCCGTCGGCGACGTCGACATGGGTTTCCGGCAGTTCGTCGAGGAAGCGCGACGGGATCGTCGACTGCCACAGGCCATGGATCAGTCGGTTGGAGACGAACCAGATATGCAGGTTCTTTTTCGCCCGCGTCAGGCCGACATAGGCGAGGCGGCGTTCTTCCTCCAGGCCTGAGCGGCCGCCTTCGTCCAGCGCGCGCTGATGGGGAAAGAGGCCCTCCTCCCAGCCGGGCAGGAAGACGGTCTCGAATTCGAGGCCCTTGGCCGAGTGCAGCGTCATGATCGACACCGCGTCGAGCGACTCGCCTTGCTCGGCCTCCATGACCAGCGCGACATGCTCGAGGAAGGCGCGCAGCGACTCGTACTCCTCCATGGAGCGGATCAGCTCCTTGAGGTTCTCTAGCCGCCCGGGCGCTTCCGCCGAGCGGTCGTTCTTCCACATGTCGGTGTAGCCGCTCTCCTCAAGGATGGTCTCGGCGAGCTCGGTGTGGGGCGTGGTTTCCAGCGCCTTCTGCCAGCGCTCGAAATTGGCCGCGACCTCACGGAGCGCGGCGCGCGGCTTCGGCTTCAGCTCATCGCTTTCGGCAAGCCTGGCCGCGGCCTCCAGCATCGGGATTTGCATGGCGCGGGCCGTGTCGTGGATCTGGCGGATGGTGGCTTCGCCGAGCCCGCGCTTCGGCACGTTGACGATGCGCTCGAAGGCGAGGTCGTCGCCGCTGTTGGAAACGACGCGGAAGAAGGCCAGCGCATCGCGGATTTCCAGCCGCTCGTAGAAGCGCGGACCGCCGATGACGCGATAGTTGAGCCCAAGCGTGATGAAGCGGTCTTCGAAGGCGCGCATCTGGAAGGACGCGCGCACCAGGATCGCCATGTCGTTGAGATTGTGCTTCTGGCGCTGATAGGCCTCGATGGCCTCACCGACGGCGCGCGCCTCTTCCTCCGAGTCCCAGGCGGCATGGACATGCACCTTGTCGTCCTCGGGGTCGTCGCGGTCGGTAAACAGGGTCTTGCCGAAGCGGCCTTCATTATGGGCGATGAGATGCGAGGCAGCGCCGAGGATGTGCGCGGTGGAGCGGTAGTTGCGCTCCAGCCGGATGATGGTGGCGCCCGGAAAATCCTTGTCGAAGCGCAGGATGTTGTCGACCTCGGCGCCGCGCCAGCCATAGATCGACTGGTCGTCGTCGCCGACGCAGCAAATATTCACGCTCACGGGCTGTTCCGCGCCTGCCGGCGCGGGCCCTCCGTGGGGGCCTCGCAACGGCTCGGACGCCCGGTCGGGCTTGCGGCCTTCGGCCGAACGCGAATCCGCCGACGCTGAAGCTCGGCCACCATTGGGGCGCTGCGCCAACAAGCGCAGCCACATGTACTGCGCGGTGTTGGTGTCCTGGTACTCGTCGACCAGGATGTATTTGAACTTGCGGTGATAGTCCTTCAGCACGTCCGGATAGGCGCGGAAGATGCGGATCGGGTGGTAGAGCAGATCGCCGAAATCGCAGGTGTTCAGCGTCTGCAGCCGCTCCTGATAGGCCTTGTAAAGCTGGCGGCCCTTGCCGTTGCCGAAGCTGCGCGCATCGCCTTCCGGAATCTCGTCGGGGCCGAGGCCCTTGTTCTTCCAGTTGTCGATCATCTGCGCGAACTGCTTGGCCGGCCAGCGCTTGTCGTCCAGATTTTCGGCCTGGATCAGCTGCTTGATCAGCCGTACCACGTCGTCGGTGTCGAGGATGGTGAAGTCGGATTTCAGCCCGGCAAGCTCGGCATGGCGGCGCAAGAGCTTGACGCCGATCGAGTGGAAGGTGCCGAGCCACGGCATGCCTTCGACGTTGCCTTCGCCGATCAGCAGGCCGATGCGCTGCTTCATCTCGCGCGCGGCCTTGTTGGTGAAGGTGACGGCGAGGATCTGCGAGGGGAAGGCCCTGCCGGTGGCGAGGATGTGGGCGATGCGCGTGGTCAAAACCCGCGTCTTGCCGGTGCCGGCGCCGGCCAGCACCAGAACCGGGCCCTCGGTTGTTTCGACCGCTAGCCGCTGCTCGGGATTGAGTCCCTTCAGATAGTCGGGCGCGCTGTTTTGGGTGCTGCGGGCCGCCATGGCGCGCGCGGCAATGCCGGACGGGGCCGCGGGCCGCGCATTCGGTTCGTCAAAGAAGGGCATGTCTTCCGAAAAGCCGGACATCGCTCCCGAATGTAGTGATTCGGCAGCGAAAGGCCAGAAGCGTCTACGTTTTGTTCCATTTTTGCGCTGCTCCGGTTCGCTTGACAGGGACGGCCGGGGAGGGAAAGCTGCCGGTGGGGCAGGGACGGCACGCCGTTGCCTGAGAGGCGCCGCACGCGCGCAACAGTCGAAGGAGTACCGTCTTGGCTGTCACCATCACCTCCCTTGTCCTTGTCCTTATCGGTCTGGTTCTTGGCGGCGGCGGCATCCGGCTCGTGATGCTGGGCGGCAGCTGGTACTACGCAATTACCGGTCTCGCCTTCTTGATCGCCGCCTGGCTCATCTTCCGCCGCAGATCGACGGGGCTCTGGCTCTATGCGGCGATCGTGCTCGCCTCGCTGTGCTGGGCAGTGTGGGAAACCGGCTTCGACTGGTGGCAGCTCGGCCCGCGCGGCGGCATCATTGTCCTCGTCGCGCTCTGGCTGCTGACGCCGTGGGCCAGACGGGGGTTTACCGGTCCCGACGGACGCGCCCCTCTCATCCTGGCGGTGCTCGCCTCGCTTGCGGTGGCCGGTTATTCGATGACCGTCGATGCCATGGATATCGACGGCACACTCGGTACCGACAAGGTGACGCCAACGGCCAATCTCGGCGGCGATATGCCGGCCGGCGAATGGCATTCCTACGGCCGCACGCCATTTGGCCAGCGCTATTCGCCGCTCGACCAGGTCACGCCGGACAATGTCGCCAAGCTGCAGGCGGCCTGGACCTACCGCACCGGCGATGTGAAAGGCCCCGACGATATCGAGGAGACAACCTACCAGGTAACGCCGCTGAAAGTGGGTGACGCGCTCTTCATCTGCACGCCGCACAATTTCGCCATCGCCATCGATGCCGCGACCGGCAAGGAGAAATGGCGCTACGATCCGAAGGTGAAGGCCGACCCCAACCGCCAGCATCAGACCTGCCGAGGCGTGTCCTACTACGCCGATCCGAAGATCGCGGCCGGGCAACCCTGCGCCGGACGCATCTATCTGCCGACCTCCGATGCCAGGCTGATCGCGCTTGACGCGGCCAACGGCCAGGTGTGTTCGTCCTTTGCCGAAGGCGGCACGCTCAACCTCATGGCCAACATGCCCTATCCGAAGTCGGGCTACTACTATTCCACCTCGGCGCCGCTGATCGTCGCCGGCAAGATCATCGTCGGCGGCGCGGTCAACGACAATTATTCGACCGAGGAGCCGTCCGGCGTGATCCGCGCCTATGATGCCGGCACCGGCGCTTTGCTGTGGAACTGGGACTCCGGCAATCCGGACCAGACGGCGCCGCTGCCGGCGGGGCAAAAATACACGAACAACTCGCCGAACATGTGGTCGACGGCGAGTGCCGACGAGAAGCTCGGCTTGCTCTACCTGCCGCTCGGCAACCAGACACCGGACCAGCTCGGCATGGGCCGCAGCGCCAATGTCGAGAAATTCTCCTCCTCGATCACGGCGCTCGACCTCAACACCGGAAAAGTGCGCTGGGTTCGCCAGCTCGTGCATCACGATCTGTGGGACATGGACGTGCCGGCCCAGCCGACGCTGGTCGACATCACCTCGGCCAGCGGCGCGATCGTGCCGGCGCTGGTTGGGCCGACCAAGCAGGGCGACCTCTATGTGCTTGATCGGAGCACCGGCGAGCCGATCATCCCGGTGAAGGAAATGCCGGCGCCGGGCGGCGCGATCGAAGGCGACCATGCCTCGCCGACACAGCCGGAATCCGGGCTTTCATTCAATCCCAAGCGGCTGACCGGCGCGGACATGTGGGGCATCACCATGTTCGACCAGTTGGCATGCCGGATCGCGCTCAGGAAATTGCGCTACGAGGGGCGCTACACGCCGCCCTCGCTGCAGGGCTCGCTGATCTATCCCGGCAATTTCGGCGTCTTCAACTGGGGCGGCGTCGCCGTCGATCCGGTGCGGCAAGTGATGTTCGGCATGCCGACCTATCTTGCCTTCACGTCCAAGCTCATTCCACGCGCCGACGTGCCGCCGCCGAGTGACAACACCAAAGGCAGCGAGCAGGGGCTGAACCAGAACGAAGGCGCGCCCTACGCGGTGATGATGAAACCGTTCCTGTCGCCGCTCGGCATTCCCTGCCAGGCGCCGCCCTGGGGCTATGTCGCCGGCGTCGACCTCAGGACCGGCCAGATCGCCTACAGGCATCGCAACGGCACCGTCTACGACATGACGCCGCTGCCTCTGCCGTTCAAGGTCGGCGTTCCGGGCATCGGCGGGCCGATGATCACCGCCGGCGGCGTGGCCTTCCTTGGAGCCGCGGTTGACGACTATCTGCGCGCCTACGATCTCACCACCGGCAGGCAGCTCTGGCGGGCAAGGCTTCCGGCGGGCGGGCAGTCGACACCGATGACCTACACGGTCGCCGACGGACGGCAGTTCGTGGTCATCGTTGCCGGCGGCCACGGCTCGGTCGGCACCAAGCCGGGCGATTATGTGATGGCCTACACGCTGCCCAAGTAGATGGGCGATGTTCAGGTGATGCCTGACCTGACTCTCGGCGCATCTGTCGCATAGGCAACAGCCCGCAGTCGCCTTCCCTGGCCGAACCGCTTCAGAGTCCGAGATGGCTCCTCAGGCTGGGCACCTGGCCGAGCACCTGATTGGTGAGATCCGGGCCGGCGGCTGCTTCAGCCTGCCTGATCAAGGTCTCGCCGGCCTGACGGATCTGCGCCATGTCGAGGCCGGACTCTTTCAGCGCGGCGATGCCGTTGATCAGCGCGCCGGCCTTTTCGCCGAGCACGCCGCCAAGCGCGCCCTGCAGCGACGACAGCAAGCCACCGCCCGAATTTGCGGCAGCTCCGGCGCCCATCACATCGTACTGCCGGGCCAGCGCATCGGCGCCGGGGATCTGGGCGAAGAAGGACGAAACGCTGGTGCCTTCCGCTTCGTGCTCGAGCACGGAGAAGACGGTGCCGACGACCTTCTCCGTGGTCGCTTGGTCCAACCCTGCCTTTTGCGAAACGCTGTTGACGATGTCCTGGACGTTCATGGCATTTCCCCTCTCGTTTCCGGACCCTCTTCATGACCGGGCCAGGCTTAGCCGCATCGGCAGCTTCCCTTCCCAATGTGACAGCACCATCAAGGCTTTCGGAAATGACCAAAATGTGATGGGCGCCTTGGGCATCACCGCGGTGACGGGCACGTTCCCATTCAACGAACGGTTCCGGGCAAGATCGTCGCCCGTCCGTGACTGGACCATGCGAGCCTCAACCCTATCTTGCGCGGCAAACAGCCGTCGAGGAGAGCCATGACCGAACCTGTTGCCAAGCCTGTCATCACCCAGGCGATGATCGATGCCTATGACGAGTACACGCACCTGACCCTCGACCGGCGGCGCTTCATGGAGCAGCTAACCCGGCTCGCCGGATCGGGCGCGGCGGCAGCCGCGATCGCGCCGATGCTGGCGGCCAATTCCGCCAGGGCAGCGATCGTCGCTGAGGACGATCCGAGGGTGAAGGGTGAGGACATCACCTATCCGGGCAGCAGCGGCGAGATGAAGGGCTATCTGGTCAAGCCGGCGAACCAGTCCGGCAAGCCGGGGGCGGTTATCGTCGTCCATGAGAACCGGGGGCTCAACCCGCATATCCGCGATGTCGCCCGGCGCGTGGCGCTGGAAGGCTTCGTCGCGCTGGCGCCTGATTTCCTGTCGCCACTCGGCGGCACGCCCGCCGACGAGGACAAGGCGCGCGACATGTTCACCAAGCTCGAGGCTGCCCAAGTCGCGGCCGACGGCGTGGCGACGGTCGCCTATCTCAAGGGTGACAAGGACGGCAACGGCAAGGTCGGCGCCGTCGGCTTCTGCTGGGGCGGCGGCACGGTGAACGCGCTCGCCGTTCGCTCACCGGACCTCAGCGCCGGCGTCGCCTATTACGGCATGCAGCCGAAGGCCGAGGATGTGCCGAAGATCAAGGCGGCGCTGCTGCTGCACTATGCCGGGCTGGACGAACGCATCGACGCCGGCATCGAGGCTTACAAGAAGGCGCTCGATGCCGCGCATGTCGACTATAAGGTCTATATCTACGACGGCGTCAATCACGCCTTCAACAACGACACCTCGGCCGCGCGCTATGACAAGAAGGCGGCCGACCTCGCTTGGGGAAGGACCATTGCTTTCCTTAAGGAGAAGCTGGCCTGACCTGAATCTGAACGCAGCACCGTCGGCGGATTACGCCCGCGCCGGCTTATGCATGGCGACGCCCGCCACGACCAGCGCGATGCCGAGGCAATCGGTGAGGCTGGGAACCTGCCTGAGCACGATGACGCCGATCAGCGTCGCGGTGAGGGGTAAGAGCGAAAGCATCAGGGCGAAGCTTGCGCGCGGTAGCCGCGCCATGGCGAGCTGGTCGCAGATATAGGGGATGACCGAGGAGCAGACGCCGACGCCGATGGCGGCGATCAGCAGTTGCGGCGCCAAGAAGGCGGGCAGTGCCTCGCTGAAGCCGATGGGCAATACGACCAGGAAAGCGATCGCCATAGCCGTGCCGAGGCCGGCTATGCCAATGCCGGTCTGGGCGACGCGGTGGCCGATGACGATATAGCCGACGAACAGAGCGCCGTTGAGGAAGGCCCAGAACAGGCCGACGGGATCGCTCGACCATTTTATGTCGATCAGCAGCAGGGTGCCGGCGACGGCGATGCCGAGCGCCGCGAAATTGCGCCGGCTCCGCAAGCCGACCAGCGCGACGCCGATGGTGCCGACAAACTCGATCGCGGCGACCAGCGAGATCGGCAGTCGGTCGAGAGCCAGATAGAACGCGCAGTTCATCACAGCCAGGCAGGCGCCGAAGGCCAACAGCAGGAGCCGTGCTGAGCGATCGACGCGGGCGAAGACCGTCCATGGCCTTGTGAGTGGCGCGAAGATGAGTGCGGCCGTGGCGATGCGCAGCCAGGCCATGCCAAGCACGCCGACCTGAGCGAACAGCAGCACGGCGAAGGCCGGCCCGAGATAGTGGAAGACGGCGCTGACGCAGAACCAGACATGCGGCGGCAGCGTATTGGCCAGCCTTATGAGGACAGGGCGGCCGGTGTCGCCGGCGATCCGTTTTGCGGTCGGAACTTGCGCTTGAGATTTCATGCGCTCATTATCGCAGGCGAAACCTGCACTTCATATGGAAGAGGAAAGGCGACTTGGCCCTTCTCTAGCCATTAAGAAAGAGAATTTCCGTGAAACGCCTTCGAAATGAAAATGCCGACCTGGATGCGTCGGACCTGAAGATCCTGCGGCTCCTGGAAAAGGATGCGCGCACCAGCACGGCGGAACTGGCACGTGCCGTCGGGCTCTCGGCGCCGAGCGTGGCCGAACGTATCCGCAAGCTGCAGGAGAACGGCGTGATCGAGGCCTATACGGTGAGGATCAATCCGGCGGCGCTCGGCATGAAGCTATCCGCATGGCTCAGAATCAGGCCGGTGCCCGGGCAACTTGCCGTCGTGACTGAGATCATCCGCGACCTGCCGGAAATTGCGCTGTGCGACCGGGTGACCGGCGAAGATTGCTTCATCGCGCTGGCGCATGTCGGCTCGGTGGCCGAGCTGGAACGGGTGATCGACCGGATCATCCCCTATGCGATGACCAACACTGCCATCATCCAGTCGTCGCCGGTCGAGCCGCGCTCGTTGCTCGACGGTCTAAAGGGGTAAAGCGCGTCGCGATCTTTCAGATTCGCACCATACGCTTTAGGTTTTTGATTTTACGCATGTCTTTATCCCGAAACCGGTTCCCACTTTCGGGAGACATGCGTTAAAGGAACGGTGGGGCTCAAACGTGGCCGCGCTTCATGCGCGCCTGCCTCAGGATCGCGCGCCAGCGGATCATGTCGAAGGGAATTGGCTCGTTGTTGTTGGCGATGTGGAAGATCTCGTTGTCGACGTTCTTCAGCGATCGCCAGAAATCATAGTCGGTGATGCGCGGATCGGCCGCCAACCGCTCCACCTCGACCTTGATGTCGGTTTTCATGCACTGTCCTCGCGCCGCATTCCGCCTGCCGCCCGCGCGTAACCCGGTACGGCGGTTTTCGAACGTGCCGCTGAGTCGTTCAACAGGTTCAATCGGCTTGTTCAGTTTAAAACCTCGGTAAGGTTAACGCGGGCGCGCCGGTTTTCAAGCGCTCTTGCGTTTGATGCCGATCGAGCGGCCGGCACGTTCCGGCATCGGCAGCGAGGCGTGGGCAGCGCGCATGGCTTCGACCTGCGCCATCACATCGGCGGGGAAGGGGGCGACCTTCGGCCCGGCCATATCGACATGCAGCGCAAGCTGCTCGGACGTCGCGGCCAGCCAGCCGTCGACATGGCGGATCTCCTGATAGGCCCTCAGCCGCTTCTCGTCATGGTCGATGAGCTGGAACGAGACCTTCACTTTGTGGTCGAGATGCAGCTCCTGCACATAGCAGACATGAACTTCGGCCGTGTAGATGGTAAGACGGCGTTCCTTGGCATAGTTCGGCCCCATGCCCATCAATTCGAAGGCTTCGTCCGAGCAGCGGTCGAACAGCACGTTGTAGAAGGCCATGTTGAGATGGCCGTTATAGTCGATCCAATCCTTCTCGATCGCCATCGGCTTGGAAATGATAGGCGCGGGCATCGTCATTCGGTTTTCCTCGATCGTCGCTGGACAGGGCGTGGCTGGTGAGGTTCTCTTCGTTCTGGCGCAATTCCGGACGGAAAACCGCTTCACACTTTTCCTGGAATTGCTTTAGGCATCATCCATAGCTGCATGGCAAGAGTGGCCGCTGGTCCATTCGCGGAGGAATTCATGGCTTTGAGCGACCTCAACCCCGTCGAGCGCAACGAGGAAGGCATCGCCGCGGTGCTCGGCATCCTGAAGCAGCAGTTCGGCGAGCGGTTCCAGACCGGCGAGGCGATCCGCAGCCAGCATGCGCATACCACCACATACATTCCCACCCAGGCGCCGGACGGCGTCGTCTTCGCCGAAACCACTCCGGAAGTGCAGGAGATCGTGCGCGCCTGCGCCGCGCACCGCGTGCCGGTCATCGCCTTCGGCGTCGGCTCGTCGCTCGAGGGCCACACCAATGCGCCGGGCGGCGGCATCTCGATCGACACCTCGCGCATGAACCGCATCCTTTCGGTCAATCCGCAGGATCTCGATTGCACGGTCGAGCCCGGGGTGACGCGTGAGGACCTCAACCGGCATTTGCGCGATACGGGCCTGTTCTTCCCGATCGATCCAGGCGCCAACGCCTCGCTCGGCGGCATGGCGGCGACGCGCGCCTCCGGCACCAATGCCGTCCGCTACGGCACGATGCGCGAGAACGTGCTGTCGCTGACGGCGGTCATGGCAGACGGTGAAGTGTTGACGACCGGCAAGCGGGCGAAGAAGAGCTCGGCCGGCTACGACCTGACGCGGCTTCTGGTCGGCTCGGAAGGCACGCTCGGCATCATCACGTCGCTGACGCTCAGGCTGCAGGGCATTCCGCAAGCGATCTCCGGCGGCGTCTGTCCTTTTCCGACTCTTGAGGCAGCCTGCAACACGGTGATTGCGACCATCCAGATGGGCATCCCGGTGGCGCGCATCGAACTGGTCAACGCGCTACAGATGCGGGCGATGAAGAATTATTCGAAACTCGACTACCCGGAGAGCCCGTGCCTGTTCGTCGAATTCCACGGCAGCGACGCAGGCGTCGCCGAACAGGCCGAGACCTTCGGCATGATCGCCGAGGAGCAGGGCGGCGGACCGTTCCTGTGGACCAGCGTCGCCGAGGAGCGAACGAAGCTCTGGAAGGCGCGGCACGACGCCTATTGGTCGTCGCTGACGCTGCGTCCCGGCGCCAAGGGGCTTTCGACCGATGTCTGCGTGCCGATCTCGCGGCTTGCTGAATGCGTCACGGAAACCGAGGCCGATATTGCCGAAATGGGGCTGATCGCGCCGATCGTCGGCCATGCCGGCGACGGCAATTTCCATGTGCTGGTGCTGATGGATGTCGACAACCCGCAAGAGATCGCGCTTGCCGAGAAGTTCGTCGCGAGGCTCAACATGCGCGCCATCGCCATGGAAGGAACCTGCACCGGCGAGCACGGCATCGGCCAAGGCAAGGTCGGCTTCCTGCGCCACGAGCTCGGCCACGGCGTCGATGTTATGCGTACGATCAAGCAGGCGCTCGATCCGCTGAACATCATGAACCCGGGCAAGATCTTGCCGAGAGCCGGGTGACTAGCCCGCCAGCGCTACTCCTACGCCCCCTCGGCTAGCTTTTGCAGCATAGGCCGCGTCGGGGCGAAGAAGGTCGTGCCGGTATGCGGCGTGGAGAAGTCGAGCAGGCGGTCGTAGGCGCCCGGCGGCTCGCCGACATACATGCGCTGCAGCATTTTTTCGATCACCCACAGATAGCGGGTGTAACCGATAAAGTAGGTTCCGAACTCCTTCTGCCCCGGCCGGCCGAACGGCATGTTGTCGCGCAATATGTCGTATTCGTTGCCGGCGTCGTCCTCGATCGTGGCCAGCGACTTGTGCGATTTGCGCGGCTTGTCATCGTCATCGATCTCGACATTGTCGATCTTGGTGCGGCCGATGATCTCCTCCTGGAGGTGCGTCGGCGTTTCCGCCCAGGCGTTGAGATCGTGCAGGTATTTCTGGACGACGACATAGCTGCCGCCGGCGAAATCAGCGTCCTCGTCGCCGACAAGGGCGGAAGCTGGCAGGTCGAGACCGGTCGGATTGGCCGTACCGTCGACGAAGCCGAGCAGGTCGCGCGCATCGAAGTAGCGAAAGCCGGTTACCTCGTCGACGACGGTGACGCTGCCGCCCAGGCGGTCCAGCAGGATGCGCTCGAACTCGAAGCACATGTCGGCACGTTCGGCACGGATGTGGAACAGGAGATCGCCCGGCGTCGACGGCGCCGAATGGACCGGTCCGTTGACCGGCGCAAAGGTTTTCAGCTCGCGCGGCCGCCCGTCCGGGGAAAGACGCGCCCAGAGATCGGCGCCGATGCCGGCAATACACGACAACCGGCCGGACAGGTCGCGAAAGCCGACATTCTTGGCGAGATCGTCAAGTGCGCTGAGCGCCGAGGCCACCTTGGAGAGGGCTGCATGATCGCTGCCGACCGTGACGACGAGGAAAATCGCGGAGAGCGACAGTGGAGCATCCACGCTCTGGGCGTCGATCGGCACCCTGTCCCAGTTCCTGCCTGACATCGGGAATGCTCCGCGTTTGAGGATATGATTCAGATGATCGCGGCCGGGCATGACCGCTTGAGGCAGAGTGTGCCCCAAGACGATATCGCGATCGCGCGCGGCCGCGCAACAGCGGACGCTGCCTTTCATTGCGCGCCGACACCGGCGAATTGCCTCTTTATCGACACGCGGATGCGGGTAGAGTGCGGCTGACTTTCAACCTTACGCCCTGGGGCAATGCTCGCACGCCTGTTCGTGATCTTCGGTGGCCTGTTCGTGCTGGTGCTGTGCGCGGCGCTGGTGGTGCCGTATTTCATCGACTGGACCAGCTATCGTGCCGATTTCGAGCGCGAGGCGAGCACCATCCTCGGCCGCAAGGTGACGGTGAAGGGCGATGCCACCGCGCGGCTGCTGCCGTTCCCGTCGGTGACCTTCTCGAATGTCGAGGTCGCCGGTGGCCCTGGCGGCCAGCCAGCGATGACGGTCGAGACCTTCTCGATGGATGCGGAGCTGGCGCCGTTCCTGCGCGGAGAGCTGCTGATCTTCGACATGCGGCTTGTGCATCCGAAAGCGACCATCGACGTTGCCGGCGACGGCACTGTCGACTGGGCGATCCGGCCATCGACGCCTTTCGACCCCAACCAGATCGCGATCGAGAAGCTGACGGTGACCGAAGGGCAGGTCGAACTGCGCCATGCCGCCGGCGGGCGGAGCCACCTGATTACCGAGATCGACTCGACGATTTCCGCCAAGTCGCTCGCCGGCCCATGGCGGATGGATGGCACGCTGCGTTTCGATGGCATGCGTACGGAGGTCTCGGCCTCCACCGGCAAGGTGGAGCCGGACGGCCAGATGCGGCTCAGGCTGAAGGCCGATCCGGACGCCTATCCGCTGGTGGTCGAGACCGACGGCAATGCCGGCATCGTCAAGGGCGCGGCCGTCTATTCCGGCCAATTCAAGATTTCGGGTGCCGACAGAAATTCGGCCGAGCTGCGCGGCACCGACGGCGAGCCGGTCAAGGTCAGCGCCGGCAAGCCCGATCCGGGCTTCCGGCTGAACGGCAAGTTCGCGCTCGACCACCAGAAGCTCGGTGTCGACGAGTTCCGCTTCGAGACCGGGCCGCTCGACAATCCCTATACCGCCGACGGCAAGGCCTCGGTCGATCTCGGTCTCAAGCCGCATTTCTCGATCGAGGCGAGCGGCGCGCAGGTGCAGTTCGACGAAGCCGTCGGCGGGGCCGCTGGAGCCGGGCTGACGCTCGATCAGCGCATTGCGGCCTTCGAGCAGACGCTGCAGCATATGCCGAAGCCGACGATCCCGGGCACGGTCGAGGTCAGGCTGCCGGCGGTGGTGGCGGGCGACACGACGGTGCGCGACGTGCGGCTCTCGGCCGAGCCGGCCGAGGGCGGCTGGTCGGTGAAGTCGCTTGCCGCGACACTGCCCGGCCGCGCGAAGCTGGAGGCCAATGGCTTGCTGAGTGTCGAGGACCATTTCGGCTTCACGGGCTCGTTGCTGCTTGCCGTCGGACAGCCTTCCGGCTTCGCCGCCTGGCTGTCGAAGGATGTCGACGAGGCGATCCGCCGGCTGCCGGCGGCTGGTTTCAAGGCCAAGGTCGATCTCAGCGAGAACCGGCAGTCCTTCAGCGATCTCGAGCTCATCCTCGGCAAGGCGAAATTCTCGGGCCGCATCGATTCCAGCCAGCCCGACGGCGCAAGGCCCTCGGTGCTGATGCAGCTGAAAGGCGGCGAGCTGGATGTCGACGGGCTGGCGGCCTTCGCCTCGATCTTCGTCAGCGACAAGGGCGCCAACCGCTTCTCCGACCGCGACCTCGATTTCCAGATCAAGGCAGGCCCGGTCAGCGCCGGGGGGCTGACGGCCGACACAGTGGATACGGCGTTGAGGCTCCGGCAGGGCCTGCTCGAGATCGACCGGCTTTCAGTCGGCGGGCTCGCCGGAGCATCGATCAGCGCCACCGGCCGAATCAAGGATTTCCCGAAAAGCCCGACCGGCAAGCTCGACGCTTCGGTCGTCGCCGTCGATCTCAAGCCGCTGATCGATGTCGCGGCGCAGCATTATCCGGACAATCAGGTTCTGAAGGGCCTGGCCGCCCGTGCGGCCGCTTATCCCGAACTGTTCCAGGATGCCCGCATCGACCTGGTGACGAGTGCCGCCGACAACGGTGACGGCAGCACGGGGCTCGCTCTCTCCGCGCAAGGCAAGGCCGGCGGCTCCGCCTTCTCGGCTTCGCTCTCGGGCAGGGGAACGCCGGATCGGCTTCTCGATGCGCCGGTATCGCTTACCTTCAACGCTCGCAACCAGAATGCCGCCACGCTGCTTGCGCTCTACGGCCTGCCGGCGCTGCCGCTCGGCATGCTTGGACAGGCGACGACCGATGTCACGGCGAAAGGCTCGGTGGCCGGCGGCCTAGTGACCAGCTTCAACCTGACGGCGGACGATTTCAGGGTGAGCTTTGACGGGACGGTCGCCGAGACACAGCAGGGCGCCACCGCGAAGGGCAAGGTCAATCTCGACGCTGCCGATATCGAGCCGTGGCTGATGACGACAGGCGTCGGGCTACCCGGCATGGGCACCGGCACCTCGACCTCGCTCGCCGCCGATGCCGACTTCGGCAATGGGCTTCTGGTGCTGAGTGGGCTGAGCGGCGCCATCAACAAGGCGGCGGTGTCCGGCGACGTCAATGTCGACATGAAGGACGGGCTGCCGCATCTCGCCGGCGCGCTGGCGCTCGACGAGCTCGATCTCGATCCGCTGGTAGTCTCGCTGTTCGGGGACCAGTCCTTCAGTTCCGCCAAAAGAGGCTGGCCAACCGCGCCGTTCAGCCAGAAGTCGACCCTGCCGTTCAGCGCCGATCTGGACCTCAACACGGCTGCTCTTGCCGCCGGGCCGTTCGCTACCGCGCATGACGCAGCCCTGTCGCTGAAGCTGGACGGGGAGGGCATTCATGTCTCCGACCTCCAGGCCAAGCTCTATGGCGGCGCGCTGACCGGCCTGTTCGAGCTCAAAAACACGGAAGGCACCGGCCTGTTTTCGGGACAGTTGAAGCTGGCCGGCGGCGATCTGTCCGCCGTGCTGCCGGGCGCCGGCGTCAGCGGCAGCGGCGACATTTCGGCGGCGCTGTCGACCAGCGGCAAGTCAGTCGATGCGATGATCGCCGCTTTGTCCGGATCCGGCACGGCGGCGCTGAAAGGATTGACCATTGCCGGCATCAATCCCGATGCCTTTGCGCCCATCATCGCCAAGGCCGATACGATCGGACGCGACATCGATGCTGCCAAGACCGCGGGCTTCGCGCCGCAGATTGCTAGTGATGGCAGTTTCCCAGCCGGCTATACGGAGATCGCCTTCACTGTCGCCAACGGCACGCTGCGGGCGCCGCCGATCAGCCTCAACAGCCCGGCGGCGACGCTGTCGGCCGACGTCACCGCCGACCTCAGTGCGGTTAAGGTGACCGCCAAGGGCGCGATCAGCTATCGTCCCGGCGACGAGGCGCTGATCGGCTCTGAACCGGCGGTAAATTTCAGCCTCGCCGGTCCGCTCGGTGCGACGGCGCCGCAGTTCGACAGCGGTCCGCTGGCGCAGTTCCTGACCCAGCGTGCCCTGGAGAAGGAACAGCAGCGGGTCGAGGCGATGCAGGCGGAACTGCTCGAGAAGCAGAGGCTGCGGCGCGAGGTGCGCTATTACGCGGCGCTGCAGATCGAGCGCGAGCGGGCGGCGGAGGAACTGCGCCGGCAGGAGGAAGAGGCACGGCAGAAGGCCGAGGCTGAAGCGAGGGCGAAAGCCGAGGCCGAGGCGCAGGCAAAGGCAGAGGCCGAAGCGAAGGCCGAGGCGGAAGCGCAAGCCAAAGCAGAACAGGAAGCGAAAGCCAAGGCCGAAGAAGAGGCGAGAGCGAAGGCTGAGGCTGACGCCAAGGCTCAGGCCGACGCGCGCGCCAAAGCAGAGGCGGATGCGAAAGCCAAGGCCGAAGAGGAGGCGAGGGCGAAGGCTGAGGCTGACGCCAAGGCTCAGGCCGAGGCCGAAGCGCGCGCCAAAGCTGAAGCGGATGCTAAAGCCAAGGCGCTGGCCGAAGCGGATCGCAAGAAGGCCGAGCAGGCCAAGCTGGAGGCGGAGCGCAGGGCGACTGAGCGGGCGCCAAAGGTCGACCGGTCGCTTCCCGGCGTCAACGACAATTCCGCTCCTGAGCCGCCGAAACCCAAGGCCAATCCTTTCACGATCCAGAATCTCCTGAAATCGCTAGACGGCGGTTGAGGCTTATCCGCCGACGAGCCCGCAGCTCGGCGCTTGGCTCGCTTGCCTTGTCGCTCAGGACGGCTGCTGACGAAAAAGCAATCGCCGCAGCATCGGCTCGATCCGCGACAGCTCGTCGAGATGCGCGGCCGACAAATCGGCGAGGCGATCGTCGGCGAGAGGGGTGAGCTGCAGCAGAACGCGGCGGTGGTCGGCCTTGTCCTGATCCCTCGTGACTAGCCCGGCCTCGCCGAGGCGGTTCACCAGCTCGACGGCGCTGTGGTGGCGGATGCGCAGCCGCTCCGCCAGATCGCCGACCGCCACCGGCCCGCCGCCGGGATAACCCTTGATCGCCAGCAGCGCCTGGTGCTGGCGCGGCGTCAGCCCGGCCTCGTTTGCCTGAAGCTGGCTGAATTCCAGAAAGCGGCGGATCAGGTAGCGGAACTCGGATAGCCGTTGATAATCGGCCTGACTGATGGCGGGGCGTGGTTTCTTCGGTGGCGTCATTCCCCGACTTATGGACCATTCCGGCGAAAGCTCAACTCCCACGAAAGCTCAGGGCGGCCCGGCGCAAACCGCGATCGAAATGACGTGGAGCAGCGGTCGAAAAACGGCCTTGAAGAATTATATCGTGTTACGATATGTAGCCGACAACCGGACGGCATTGCGCCGCCAGAAAGCTCAGGCTCCTCCGATGAAATCCGCTCACGCCGGAAACGGCCATCTCCGCGACTTCACCACCGATCCGCGCGTGCTCATCATCGCGGCAATCGCGGTGGTGGTGGCGACCGCCGGGCTGTTTGCCGGCATCGTGCTGTTGAAGCTCATCAGGCTCGCAACCAACATCGCCTATTTCGGCCAGTTCACGCTGGCGGAACTGAGGCTCGAGGATACGCCGCTCGGTTATGCCGCCGTGATCGTGCCGGTGATCGGCGCGCTGATCATCGGCCTGATGGCCCGCTTCGGCAGCGAGAAGATCCGCGGCCACGGCATTCCCGAAGCCATCGAGGCAATCCTGCTCGGGCGCTCGCGGCTGGACGCCAAGGTCGCGGTGCTGAAGCCGCTGTCGTCGGCAATTTCAATCGGCACGGGCGGGCCGTTCGGCGCCGAAGGCCCCATCATCATGACCGGTGGCGCCATCGGCTCGCTGATCGCGCAGATGCTGCCGGTCAGCGACAATGAGCGCAAGACGCTATTGGTGGCGGGCGCGGCGGCCGGCATGACGACCGTGTTCGGAACACCGATCGCGGCAATCATGCTCGCCGTCGAGCTGCTCCTATTCGAATGGACGCCGCGAAGCTTCATCCCGGTCGCCGTCGCGGCCGTCGTGGCAGAGGTCGAACGCACCTTGCTGCATCTGCCGGGGCCGATCTTTCCGTTCTCTGGCAGTATGGAGCCGTCGGTCGCCGGATTGGGCGGCTGGGTGCTGGTCGGCATCGCCGCCGGCCTGCTTTCGGGCTTGCTGACGCAATTGGTCTATGCCTGCGAGGACGCCTTCCAGAAGCTGCCCATCCACTGGATGTGGTGGCCGATGATCGGCGGCCTGGTGGTCGGCATCGGCGGGCTGATCGAGCCGCAGGCGCTCGGCGTCGGCTACGACAACATCGCCAACATGCTGGACGGCCGCGTCGTCGCGGCCGCCGCGCTGACGCTTCTGGTGGTAAAGGCCGTCATCTGGTCGGTGGCGCTGGGCTCCGGAACGTCGGGCGGCGTGCTGGCGCCACTGCTGATCATGGGCGGCGCGATGGGAGCGGTTCTGGCCGGCATCCTGCCCGCGGCGACGCCAGGCTTCTGGCCGCTGCTCGCGATGGCCGCGACCATGGGCGGCACCATGCGCGCGCCGCTGACCGCGACTTTCTTCGCGGTCGAGCTCACCGGCAACACACATATGCTGGTGCCGCTGATCGCAGCCTGCGCCGCTGCCCATGCCGTCACTGTGCTGTTGATGAAGCGCTCGATCCTGACTGAAAAGGTGGCGCGGCGCGGACATCACCTCGTGCGTGAGTACCGCGTCGATCCCTTCGCGCTGACCAGGGTGCGCGAGGTGATGACGACCGAGGTCGAGAGCGTGCCGGCAACGATGACGTTGCATGGTGCTGCCGCTTTCCTCACAGCGCCGGACACGCGGCATCCGAGCTTCCCGGTGATCGACGAGGAAGGGCATGTGCTTGGCCTCATCGACCCGCCGGCAATCCTGCGCTGGCGTCGCGCCGGCATGCATCGCAAGACCACGCTCGGCGAATTGCTCGCCGGCAGCAAAGTTACGCTCGCCTATCCGGACGAATATTTGGAAGGGCTTTCCGACAAGCTCCTGCTCGCCAACGTCTCGCACCTGCCGGTCGTCTCGCGCGAGGATGCGCGGCTGGTCGGCTATGTCGGCTGGAAGGACCTGATGCGGGTGCGGTCGAAGAAGCAGGCGGAGGAACGCGACCGTTCCGCCTTGCTCAGCTTCGGCGCCAAGCGCAGAGCGCAGCACAGCGTCGGCGATACTGCGGCGTAAGCCCTTTCAAGACGACTTGTCGCCGCGCTTGGCCCAGGCCAGCACGTAGAGCCTCAGCGCTGAAGAGAGGTTGGCGTCACGAGTCCGGGTTTCGTCGATCTCGGCGACGAGAGCCGCCAGCGAGATCGAGCGCTTCGCCGCGATGGCGAGGAGGTCATCATAGAAAGGCTGCTCCAGAGAAAAGCTGGTGCGGTGGCCGCGGATCGTCACCGAGCGCTTTTCGACCGCGGCCATCGCAGGCGCTCAGCCTTCGCCCGGATCGCCGGGCTTTTCGCGGCGATGGCCGTTCATGAATTTTTCCGTCCTGTCGGACGTTAGCCGGTCACGCTCGCGCTCGGCCTTTGAGCGGCCGTGCAATGCCCGGTTCTCACCGGCCAGGCGTTCCTTCTCGATGCGCGCTTTCTGCTTGCGGGCCCGGCGGAGATTGACGACCTCGCCCATCTTCCCGGTTCACTTCTTGCGAAAGGCGTCGAGCGAAACCACGTCGGCACTCTTGCCGCCTGTGTCGGCGGCGGCCGGCTTCTTATCGGCCTCGGCGGCCTTCTTCTTCGATTCCGGTTTCTTTTCGGGCACGGCCGCAATCGGCTCCGGAGTCTGCGCCGCAGCATCGTCTTCCGCTACGCCTTCCGCCTTGACGTCGAATTCGAGCTCGAAATTCACCGAAGGATCGTAGAAGCCGCGCACGGCGGAGAAGGGGATTTCGAGCTTTTCAGGCACGTCCGAGAAGGAGAGGCCCACCTCGAACCCGGTATCAGTCACCTTGAGGTCCCAATACTGGAACTGGATGACGATGGTCATCTGCTCCGGATAGCGCTCGCGCAGGCGCGAGGAAATGCGCACGCCGGGCGCGCCGGTCAGGAAGGTTATGAAGAAATGATGGTTGCCGGGAAGGCCGGTGCGCGCGACCTCGGCCAGGACCTTGCGCATGACGCCGCGCAACGCCTCCTGGGCCAGAATGTCGTAGCGGATGTGGTCGTCGGCCATGTGATGGTCGGGGTTCCGTTGAATCGTACGCATAGCTGTAATCAAGCTTGAGCGCGGCGTAAACCGCATATAGGTGCCGAACGCTAAGGCTAAGAGGGGTGGCGGCGATTTGACCG
This sequence comes from Mesorhizobium album, assembly GCF_033977205.1. NCBI lineage: Bacteria > Pseudomonadati > Pseudomonadota > Alphaproteobacteria > Hyphomicrobiales > Phyllobacteriaceae > Mesorhizobium > Mesorhizobium album. The sequence continues at coordinate 132,027 of NZ_JAVIIW010000013.1, forward strand.
CTCAGGCGGGGGCGAGCGCGGCCTGCCTGACGGACGTTGTTTTGTACGAGCCGAAGGCGGCGAGGAAGGTGCGCACGCCGTTGGTCGCGGAGCGCAGCACCTCCTCTTCGGTCGGCATGCCGCCGAGCATGAAGGTTATCTGCAACTCGGCGTTGACCAGGGCGAGGAACTGGCGTGCCGCCACGTCGGGATCGTCGATCGAAAGATGCCCGGCATAGGCGAGGCGCGCGAAGCGGGCGGCCAGCGCCGACCAGGTGCGGCCCGGCCCCTGCTCGCGCCATTCGGCAAAGAGCTCGGGATAGCGCTCGCCTTCGGCCTGGATCAGCTTGCGCAGGAACCGGCCGTCGCGATTGCAGATGCAGTTGCGGTTCATGCGTACGGCAAATGCAATCAGATCGGCCTCGAGATCGATGGGTTGGTCGGGGAAGGTGGCAATGGTGGCGAAGATGCCGGCGTTGCAGCGCTCCGTCAGGTCGCGCACGACGGCCATGAAGAGCTTTTCCTTGTCGCCATGGTGGTTGTAGACGGTCTGGCGCGAAACGCCGGCCTCGGCTGCGATCAGGTCAATATTGGCGCCGGCATAGCCTTCCCGGCAGAAAACAGAAGTAGCAGCGTCGACCACCGATATGCGCTTGGCCTCATGGCTGCGTGGCGGGAAAGTGTCAGGAGAGACGCCGAGCTTCATAAAAAACTATATAGCGGTGATTGACGAATTGGACAAGCCTGTCTAAATTTGTGGACACAACAAAGGGAAATCCGTCGCCGAAAGAGGAATGAATTCGCTCTGAAGAGACGAATGAATTCGCTCTCAGATGTCGGGTTTTCACGGGATGGAACGTCCTTGGGTAGACGCCGGACCACGGCGGCAACCAGATCCGAAAGAAATCCTATCATGAGTCCCAAATTCCTCCGCATCGCGGTCGTGCTCGGCTTGTTGTCCGCAATCGGCCCCTTCGCCATCGACATGTACCTTCCCGCGCTGCCCTCGATCGGGGAGGATCTGCATGCCGGCACCGCCGCCGTGCAGATGAGCCTTTTGATCTTCTTTCTGTCGATGGGCTTCGGCCAGATCGTCGTCGGACCGATCTCCGACATAGTCGGGCGCAAGCTGCCGCTTTATGCCGGCCTTGCGCTGTTCATGGTGGGCGGCGTCGGCTCGGCGATGGCGCCGAATATCGAGTGGTTGATTGCCTTCCGCTTCCTGCAGGGGCTTGGCGCCAGCGCCGGCATGGCGGTGCCGCGCGCCATCGTGCGCGACTTGCACACAGGCAACGAGGCCGCCAAGCTGATGTCGCTTTTGATGCTGGTGTTCTCGGTGTCGCCTATCCTCGCGCCGCTGACCGGCAGCCAGATCATCGAGAGCTTCGGCTGGCGCGCCGTGTTCTGGACGGTCACGGGCGCCGCGGCTTTAGCCACCATCCTGCTCGCCACCTCGCTCAAGGAGACGCGGTCGGTCGAGGAGCGCGCCGACTCATCCTTCGGCACGGCGCTTGCCGGTTACCGCTACCTTATGAGTGACCGCAACTTCCTCGGCCTGACGGCGATCGCCGGCTTCGGCATTGCGAGCTTCTTCGTCTATCTGTCGAGTTCGTCCTTCATCCTGATCGACCATTACGGCCTGTCGCCGTCGGTCTACAGCGTGTTCTTCTCGATCAATGCGGTCGCCTTCATCGGCATGTCGCAGCTGACGGGTATGCTGGCCGACCGCTTCGGTTTGAAGCGGGTCGTGTGGGTGGCCGTCACCGGCTACGCCACGGTGATGGTGGCACTGTTCGCGATCATGGCTTCGGGCGTCGACAGGCTCGACGTAATGGCGGCGCTGCTCTTCGTCGGCTACGGCTTCCTCGGCCTGGTCATCCCGACCACCTCGGTGCTGGCCATGGAAGAACATGGCGAGATCGCCGGCACCGCCTCGGCGCTGATGGGCACGCTGCACTTCGCCATCGGCGCGCTGGCGATGGGTGTCGCTGGTCTCTTCTTCGACGGCACGCCGCTGCCGATGGTCGCCGGCATCACGCTCTGCGCGGTGATTTCCTTCACGCTGGCGAAGGTCACACTCGGCAGGGCGCGGGAAGCGGTCGAAGCGCCTGCCGAGTAACTCACAAAAGATCGGAAAAGGCCGGGTTCGCCCGGCCTTTTTCATGTACGCGTCACGTCGGCTGCATCGAGAATGAAGCGCACACGCTCCTCGCAGGGCAAGGCCGTCCACCTAGTCGCGAATGATGCGGCGTCCGGCCTCGGGCGCGGTTGCAAGGCCCGCGGCCTTCAACGCCTCGATCAGCGTGGTCTTGCCGGAACCGGGAGCACGAAGTTCGGTTGATTTGGGAAAAGAAGCAAAGAAGGGGAAGGTGGAGGTTTCTGTTGCCAGGTACCTCCGAACCCCGCCTAGAAGTGCGAACCTCTAGGGCTTGATTTGAAGCGTTCGCACCGCATTAAGCGGCGAGACGAGCTTCCGCATAGTTGTCGTTGGCAACTATAAGTTTAGCCCGATGACGGTGGTACAATGCCGGGCGAAAGTACGATCTTTACACCTTCGTCGATCCTATTTCGCCCCCAGCAAAAGCCGCTCCCTTTGGAAGAGCGGTTTTTGGTGGAGGCGCCGGGTACCGCCCCCGGGTCCGAACGGCTTATTTCATCGCCTGTTTATCGCCATAGTCGGTCAAGCCGACGAAGCGAATATAGGGAGCGATCTTGGAAAATGAAAGGCCAAACCGGCACTTGTCCCCTGCGCCAAACCGCGCAGCCGAGGGTTGACTTGCGCGCTTACTCAATCGAAGCTCCGCCGGCGATGAGGAGTCTCTGTCATGGCGCACAAGTTGCGCGGCGCGCCACAAGCCTCATCGATCGGATCCGTGGCGCCGACGAGGGGAAGTTCGATGGCCGACTATCTTGCGGATGTGAAGAAATACGATGCCGGCGCCGGCGCCGATGCGGTCGAGAAGATCGTCAAGCATCTGGGTATCGCGCTCAGGAATCGCGATTCCGCGCTGGTCTCCTGCACGGACCCGAAGGAGCTCGAGCGCGTTCGGGAGAACTGGGTGGCCAAGAAGCTTGGCGTCGCCGACGCCAAGAAGGCCGACGCCTCGATCGAGAAGGTCTGCAAGGCGATGGCCGCCGACAACACCAAGAGCCGCGTGACCTTCTACTATCTGGTGGCGAAGGACCTGGGCAAGCTGGCTTCTCTCTAAGACACCGCCATCGGCAGCCGGCGCGGCATCGTGCCGGCGCCGAGGAGGTCTGGCGCACGATCCACATCCCGTGAGCTTGACGGTGTTCGATCGACGGCTGGTCGGCTATGATCGCTTGTCATTCGAATCGAGGCGGAGCAGATGCGCCAATATCTCGACCTGTTGAAGCACGTGCTGGAAAACGGCGTCGATCGCGGCGACCGTACCGGCACAGGCACGCGCTCGGTGTTCGGCTACCAGATGCGCTTCGACCTTTCGCGCGGCTTCCCGGTCACCACCACAAAGAAGCTGCATCTGAAGTCGATCATCCACGAGCTTCTGTGGTTCCTGGCCGGCGACACCAACATCAAGTATCTCAACGACAACGGCGTCACCATCTGGGACGAATGGGCCGATGAGAATGGCGATCTCGGCCCCGTCTATGGCAAGCAGTGGCGCTCGTGGCCGGACGGACATGGCGGTGAAATCGACCAGATCGCCGGTCTTCTCAAGGAGATACGCAAGAATCCCAATTCCCGCCGGCTGATCGTCTCGGCCTGGAACCCGGCCGAGGTGGAGGCGATGGCATTGCCGCCCTGCCACTGCCTGTTCCAGTTCTACGTCTCGGAAGGCCGGCTCTCCTGTCATCTCTACCAGCGCTCGGCCGACATTTTCCTCGGCGTGCCGTTCAACATCGCTTCCTACGCTTTGCTGACCATGATGGTGACACAGGTCACCGGGCTGAAGCCCGGCGACTTCGTCCACACGCTCGGCGACGCGCATCTCTATTCGAACCATTTCGAGCAGGCGCGCGAGCAGATGCAGCGCACGCCGAAGCCGCTGCCGACGATGTGGATCAATCCGGATGTGAAGGATCTTTTCGCCTTCCGCTTCGAGGATTTCCGCCTCGAGAACTATTTTGCGGATGCCAACATCAAGGCGCCGATCGCGGTATAGGGTCAAGTCCGGGCCGCCAGCGCACTCAAGTGGTCAGTCGATCCCGACGATGACGTCGGACGCCTTGATCACCGCATAGGCCTGCTTGCCTTTTTCGAGTTGGAGGTCGGCGACCGCTTCATTGGTGATCGAAGCGGTGACGATGATGCCGCCGCCGATGTCTATCCTGACATGCGAGATGGTCGCTCCCTTGATGATCTCGGTGACCTTGCCCTCGAGGATGTTGCGGGCGCTGATCTTCATGTGCCTCTCCCTGGCCTTCGCTGTATCGAACAGGCTTTATCGTAGGCTGGGAAGAGCGTGCCGCACAATGGCACTGAAGGTAAAAAGCCTTTCCTTGTTATGTTCATATGGATATATCGACTCAGGGCTTTGGCCGCACGATTTCAAACAGGGAGAGGTTTCATGACGGGCAACGGTTTTGGATTGAAGGCGATCGCCATCGGCGGATTGACGGCGGCGTTGATGGCGGCCGTGCCGGCGGCTCATGCCGACGACAAGGTGGTCGTGTTCGCCGCGGCAAGCCTCAAGGACGCGCTCGATGCGGTCAACAAGGCCTGCGAGCCGGAGGTCGGCGAGGCCGCCACCATTTCCTACGCGGCAAGCTCGGCGCTGGCCAAGCAGATCGAAGGCGGCGCGCCGGCCGATGTCTTCGTCTCGGCGGACCTCGACTGGATGAAGTATCTTTCCGACAAGAAGCTGATCAAGCCGGATACCGAAGTGAAGCTGCTCGGCAACCAGATCGTGCTGGTGGCGCCGAAGGATTCCAAGGTCGAAGCCAAGATCGAAAAGGGTTTCGATCTCGCCAAGCTCATCGGCGACGGCAGGCTCGCAATTGGTGATGTCAAGGCGGTGCCGGCCGGCAAATACGGCAAGGCGGCGCTGGAATCGCTGGGCGTCTGGCCCTCGGTCGAAGGCAAGGTCGCGCAGGCCGAAAATGTGCGCGCGGCGCTGAAGCTGGTGTCGACGGGCGAGGCCACGCTCGGCATCGTCTACGCCACCGACGCGTATGCCGAAAAGGGCGTGAAGGTCGTCGGCACCTTCCCCGAGGATTCGCATCCGCCGATCGTCTACCCGATTGCCCAGACGGCGGATTCGAAGGACAAGGATACGGCTGCCTTCCTGAAGTGCGTCGAGTCGGCCAAGGCGGCGGACCTGTTCAAGGAGCAAGGCTTCACGGTGCTCGCCCCGAGCAACTGAGAAGGACTTCGCAAGCGCAATATGAATTGGCTGCTGGACCTGACGCCCGACGAATGGAATGCGGTCCGGCTGTCCATCAAGGTGGCGACGGTGGCGATGCTCGCCAGCCTGCCGCCGGGCATATTGATTGCGCTCCTGCTCGCGCGAGGGCGCTTCTGGGGCAAGACGCTGCTCAACGGGCTGGTGCATCTGCCGCTGATCCTGCCGCCGGTGGTGACTGGCTACCTGCTCTTGCTCACCTTCGGCCGGCGCGGGCCGGCCGGCGCGTTTCTCGCCGAGCATTTCGGCATTGTCTTTTCCTTTCGCTGGACGGGCGCGGCACTTGCCTGCGGCGTGATGGGCTTTCCGCTGATGGTGCGGGCGATCCGGCTGTCGATCGAGGCGGTCGACCGCAAGATGGAGGCGGCGGCCGGCACGCTCGGCGCCAACCCACTCTGGATTTTCGCCACCATCACGCTGCCGCTGATCCTGCCCGGGCTGATTGCCGGCGCGATCCTGTCATTCGCCAAGGCGATGGGCGAGTTCGGCGCCACGATCACCTTCGTCTCCAACATCCCCAACGAGACTCAGACGCTACCCTCGGCGATCTACACCTTCACGCAGGTGCCGGGTGGCGATGCCGGGGCGCTGCGGCTGACGCTGATCTCGGTCGTCATCTCGATGGTCGCGCTGGTGGCCTCCGAAGTTCTTGCGCGGCGGGTCGGCCGGCGGATGGACATCGAATGACGCTTTCGGTCGACATCAGCCATCGCCTCGGCGATTTCGAGATCGAAGCGAATTTCGAGAGCGCCGGCCGCCTAATCGCGCTGTTCGGACCGTCCGGCTCCGGCAAGTCGACGCTGATCAACCTGATCGCCGGGCTGATCCGGCCGCAAAAAGGTCGCATCGCGGTTGACGGGCGCGTGCTGGTCGACACCGCAGCGGACATCTTCGTGCCGATGCACAAGCGGCGGATCGGCATGGTGTTCCAGGACGCGCGGCTTTTCCCGCATATGAGCGTCGCCGGCAATCTGCGCTACGGCCGCTGGTTCACGCCGTCTGCAGAGCGCTATGCCAACGTGGATGCGGTGGTCGATCTTCTCGGCATCAGCCATCTGCTCGACCGGCGGCCGGTAAAACTGTCGGGCGGCGAAAAGCAGCGCGTGGCGATCGGCCGTGCTCTGCTTGCCAGCCCGAAGCTGCTCCTCATGGACGAACCGCTCGCCTCGCTCGACGAGGCGCGCAAAGCCGAGATCCTGCCTTATATCGAGCGGCTGCGCGACGAGACGAAGATCCCGATCGTCTATGTCAGCCATTCCATTGCCGAGGTTGCACGCCTGGCAAGCGACGTGGTGGTTCTTTCGCGAGGCACTGTCGCGGCCTTCGGTCAGACCGAGGCGATCATGCAGCGGCTCGACCTTTTGCCGGCGGAGGAGCGGGGCGAGGGCGGCGCGGTGCTCGACACCAGGGTGCTGCGCCACGACGAGGCTTTCGGCATGACCGTGCTCGGCTCGCCGGCCGGCGAGATTCGCGTGCCGCAACTGGCACGGCCGGTCGGAACTCCGGTGCGGCTCCGCATCCGCGCTCGCGACGTCATGATCGCGACCGAGCAGCCGGCGGGCCTCAGCGCGCTCAACATTTTGGCGGGAACGATCGCCGCGGTCAGGCCGGGCGTCGGGCCGACGGTGGAGATCGCCATCGATTGCAACGGCGCAACCGTGCTTGCGCGCATCACCGAACAGTCGAAACAAAGCTTGCGCCTCGCGCTCGGCCGCAAGGTCTTCGCGGTGATCAAGACGGTGAGCTTCGACAGCGCCACGACAGGCCCTGGGCTGCCGGCCGAGGCTGATGGTTGACGAAAGTGCAGCATCGCTATGTTGGTTTGGAATAGCGATATGGCGGCAGAGGGGGTAATCTCGACATGATCGCGGAGGACAAGAGATGCCATCGCTGAGCTTGCGGATAAACCTCGACCCCGACGGGCGGATTGGGCCGGGCAAGATCGAGCTTCTGGAGCAGATCGCAGCCTTCGGCTCGATTTCGGCCGCCGCGCGCGGCATGGAAATGTCCTATAAGCATGCCTGGGACCTCGTCGAGGATATGAACCGGGTCTTCGGCAAGCCGCTGGTGTCGGCGCAGACCGGCGGCAAGAAGGGCGGCGGCGCGCAATTGACTCCGGTGGGCCTCGCCGTCGTCAGCCGCTTCAGGGCTATCGAGCGCGCAGCCGCTTCGGCGGCCGCAGTGCACATGCAGGCATTGCAGGCGGAGATCGATGCGGAGTAGGGATTAGGTAGTAGGGACTAGGCAGTAGGATGTGATGTCCTAGAGTTGCTCGACACGCACGAAATCAACGACTGCCGATCGCCCTTCTGCCTAACCCCCTGGCTTCCTCAGCAGATAGGTGTCCATGATCCAGCCCTTTTTCAGCCGGGCCTCCTCACGGACCTTCTCGATCTCGGCGCCGACATCGCCGAGGCGGCCGGAGACGATGATTTCGTCCGGCGTGCCGAGATAGGCGCCCCACTGGATGAAGACATCCTTGTCGGCCAGCGTGTTGAAGGCGCATTTGCCGTCGAGCATCACCACCGTTGAGCCGGCATTCGCTGGCAGGCCTTCCTCAGTGAGGCGGCGGCCGGTGGTGACCAGGATCGAATCGCCGATGCGGTTGAGCGCTGTTGCATGCGATGCGGCGAGCGCCTGGATCGCGGTGATGCCGGGGATGACCTCGAGCTCGAAAGCGACATTGCCCCTCAGACGCACGCGTTCGAGTATGCGCAGCGCGCTGTCATACACCGAGGGGTCGCCCCAGATCAGGAAGGCGCCGCAGCCGTCTTCGGCAAGCTCGTCGCGGATCAGCCCCTCATAGATCTCGGCGATCGCCTCATGCCAGTCGTCGACGGTCACGCGATAGGACGATGTCGGTTCGGCACGGACCGGCACGTCGAATTCGACGCGACGCGACTTCGGGTTGGTGACGAAGCGGTCGCAGATCTGCCGGCGGAGTTCCGCAAGGTCGCTCTTCCTGGCGCCTTTGTCGGGAATGAACAGCACGTCGGCTCGGTTCAGGCCGTTGATTGCCTGGACCGTCATGTGTTCGGGATTGCCGGCGCCGATGCCGATGATGAGAAGCTTGCGCATGCGCGTTCTCCTGCCCGATCGGACGGCCGGTGTCCAGATAGGCTTGGCATAGGTGCGTGCCGGCGCAGGGCTTTGAAACGCCGCATTGAAATGGCCAGAGCGGCGCGTCGTTTGGAAGAAACGCCGAACTGCTCTAGCTATTTGTTTTGCGCAATTTGGGACGGAAAACCGCTACACACTTTTCCTGGAATTGCTCTAGATGGAAGCGCACATCCGGATGGTTCCGGTATTGCCGTCGAGAGGGGGATCCATGTTCCGCACTGTCCTGACCGCAGCTCTGGCATTCTTGGCCGCGCCGGCCTTCGCCAACGATTCCGTCGCCGAGCTTGGCACCGGCGGGCTGATCCTGTCGCGCAGCGATGCGGTTGCCATGGAAAGCGAGGATCTCTTCATCTCGCCGGAAAAGGTGACGGTCGACTACGTCTTCCGCAACAACACCGACAAGGACGTCGACGCCATCGTCGCCTTCCCGATGCCGGATATCGAGGGCGATCCGAACGAGATGCCGGCGATCCCGGAAGCGCAGAGCGACAATTTCCTCGGCTTCGAGGTGACGATCGACGGCGCTAACGCGAAGCCGCAACTCGAGCAAAAGGCGTTTGCCCTGGGCATCGACATCACCGCAGACCTGAAGGCGCAGAATGTGCCGCTTTATCCGTTCGGCGATACCGCCAAGGCGGCGCTGGCAAAGCTGCCCAAGAACGTTGCCGAGGATTGGGAAAATCGCGGCATCATCATCGAGGACACCGCCGATGACGGCTCGGGCATGCAAACCGTCTACGCGCCATTCTGGCAGTTGCGTTCGACCTATTGGTGGCGCTCGACCTTCCCGGCCAACAAGCAAGTCCACGTATCGCACCGCTACAAGCCGAGCGTCGGCGGCACCTCTTCGGTCAGCTTCTATTATGACGGCAAATTCCAGGGGCAGTACGACACCTACAAGACCCGCTATTGCATGGACGGCGCCTTCGAGAACGCGGTGCGCAAGGCGGCCAAGGAAAATCCCGACGGTTATCCGAAATATTTCGAAAGCCGCATCGCCTATATCCTGACCACCGGGGGCAACTGGGCGTCCGGCAGTATCGGCAATTTCAAGCTGACGATCGACAAGGGCAAGGCCAAAAACCTGGTTTCCTTCTGCGGCGACAATGTCCGCAAGGTCGGTCCGACCACCTTCGAAATGACCGCGAAGGATTTTTATCCCGAGCACGACATCGACATCCTGCTGCTCGAGCCGTCGGACAATGGCGGGAATGGCGGCTGATGGATATCGCGATCTATGTAGCCATCGCCGAGAACGGGGTGATCGGGCGCGAAGGCGGGCTGCCATGGCGGCTTTCCAGCGATCTCAAGCGCTTCAAGGCCGATACGATGGGCAAGCCGATCATCATGGGTCGCAAGACCTATGAAGGCATCGGCCGGCCGCTGCCCGGCAGGCTCAACATCGTGGTGACGCGGGACAAGGCCTGGCGTGCCGAGGGCATCGAGGTCGCGCACTCGCTCGACGAAGCGATCGCTCTGGCCAAGGTGCGCGGCCGCTGCATGGCCGGCGCCGAGGAGGTCTGCGTGGTCGGCGGCGGCGAGATCTATGCCCAGGCCTTGCCGCTTGCCGACCGTCTGCATGTCACGCATGTGCTGGCCGCGGTCGACGGCGATGCGCATTTCCCGCCGATCGATCCGGCTCTCTGGCGGATCGTCCGTTCCGAAGATTTTCCGGCAGGCGAGAAGGACAGCCACGCGACGCGCTACACCGTCTACGAACGTCGTCACGATAGGTATTAGAGACGACAAAGGGTCGCTAACGGCTCAAATCGGCCGTTGCCGATTGCAGATCGCGTTGAAAGCGCCTCACAGCGTCCCTATAGAAGAACGACATGAGGATTGCGCCGTAAGGCCCGAGGGAACCGAAGCGAAAGGACATTCATGCCCTGGAACGACAAGAGCGGTGGCGGCGGCCCTTGGGGCGGCGGCGGCAACCAGGGACCCTGGGGGCAGGGGCCAAGAGGGCCAAGCGGACCGCAGGGTTCGCCTCCCGACCTCGAAGACATAATCCGTCGCGGCCAGGATAGGCTGCGGCGCGCTCTTCCTGGAGGCGGCGGCGCCAGTCCGGCCGTCCTCGGGCTTATTGCGCTCGCGCTCGTCGTGCTTTGGGCCTTCAAGGCGATCTACACCGTGCAGCCTGACGAGGTTGCCGTCGAACTGCGCTTCGGCAAGCCGAAGGAAGAGCTTTCGCAACCCGGCCTGCATTTCCATTGGTGGCCGATCGAAACGGTCGAGACGGCCAAGATCTCCGAACAACTGGTCAGCATCGGCAGTGGCGGATCGAGCAGCAACAGCGCCGGGTTGATGCTCTCCGGCGACCAGAACATCGTCAACGTGCAGTTTTCGGTCGCCTACCAGGTCTCCGACCCCAGGGCCTACCTGTTCGATGTCTCCGATCCCGACGGCATGCTGGCGCAGGTGGCCGAAAGCGCGATGCGCGAAGTCGTCGGCCGGCGCCCGGCGCAGGACATCTTCCGCGACGATCGCCAGGGCATCGCTGCTTCGGTGCGTGAAATCGTCCAAACGACGCTCGACGGCTACAAGACCGGCCTGCAGGTCAATGCGATTTCGATCGAAGACGCTGCACCGCCGCGCGAGGTGGCCGATGCCTTCGACGAGGTTCAGCGCGCCGAGCAGGACGAGGACAAGTTCGTCGAGCAGGCCAACCAGTATTCCAACCAGAAGCTCGGCCAGGCGCGTGGCCAGGCGGCGCAGATCCGCGAGGACGCGGCCGCCTACAAGAACCGCGTCATGCAGGAGGCCGAAGGCGAGGCGCAGCGTTTCATCTCCGTCTACAACGAATACGCCAAGGCGCCCGACGTGACGCGCAAGCGGCTTTATCTGGAAACCATGGAGCGGATCCTGAAGGACTCGAACAAGGTCGTCGTCGAGCAGGGCAACGGACAGGGCGTGCTTCCCTATCTGCCATTGCCGGCACTGCAGCCGAAGGCGCCGCCGGCGCCGGCGTTCGGAGGTAACCAGTGATGGCCAACCGTCTTCCCATCGTTGCCGTCATTGCGGCCGTCCTTCTGTTCCTGCTCTATTCGTCGGTCTTCGTGGTCAATGCGGGCCAGCAGGCGATCGTGCTGAGATTCGGCGAGATCATCGACGTCAAGAACGAGCCGGGCATCTACTTCAAGGCGCCCTTCGCCTTCTTTGACGCCGACAGCGTTCAGATGATCGAGAAGAGGGTGATGCGCTTCGACCTCGACAATATCCGCGTCCAGGTCTCCGGCGGCAAGTTCTATGAGGTCGACGCCTTCATCGCCTACCGCATCTCGGATCCGCGCACCTTCCGCGCCGCGGTGTCGGGGCAGGTGGAACTCGCCGAGGCCCGCCTGAGGACGCGTCTCGATGCGGCGCTGCGCCGCGTCTACGGCCTGCGCGACTTCGAGGCAGCGCTCTCCGAGCAGCGCGCCGTCATGATGCGCGAGGTGCGCGACCAATTGCGCCCGGATGCAACGTCGCTCGGTCTCGACATCGATGATGTGCGCATCCGCCGGACGGATTTGACGGCGGAAGTCTCGCAGCAGACCTACGACCGCATGAAGGCCGAACGCCTGGCGGAAGCCGAGCGGCTGAGGGCGCGCGGCAACGAGGCGGCGCAGCGCATCAGGGCCAGGGCCGACCGCGAGGTCGTCGAGATCGTCGCCGAGGCGCAGAAGGAATCGGAAATCCTGCGCGGCGAAGGCGAGGCGCAACGCAGCGCGACCTTTGCGGATGCCTACAAGCGCGATCCGGCCTTCTTCGATTTCTACCGCTCGATGAATGCCTATGGCACTGCGCTGGACAACACCGGCACAACCATGGTGCTGTCGCCGCAGTCGGAATTCTTCCGCTACTTCCGCGATCCGGAGAGCAAGCCTGTGCCTGGGCAACCGCCGGCATCCCAACCTGGAACAGGGCAACCGGCGCCGGCTGCGCCGGCACCGCAATCCAGTACCACCCAGTAGCGGACGGTGCGGGACCTTTTCGCGGCAATCGGTCTGGTCCTCGTCATCGAGGGCCTGGTCTATGGCGGGTTTCCGGCTCTGGCCCGGAAACTCGCGGCAGAGGTGCTGTCGATGCCGGAGAATATGCTGCGGTTCGGCGGGCTGGCCGCGATCGCCATTGGTGTCGGCATCATCTGGCTGGTTCGAGGCTGATGAAATTTCCTTGGTGCCGCAGCAATTGACGATTTATCTTCCGCAGATAGCTATAGCCGCAAACGCGCCTTATTTCTTGCCAACATGAATTGGACAGGCGCCTTTGCGGAAGCGCTTTTCCTTTTGTGAAACACCAGGAGGCCACGATGATATCCGACACACTGTTGCGCGCGGCGCGGCGCACGCTTTTCGCCGGCGCTACCGCATTCGTCGTCGGCATCCTTGCCGTCCCGTCTTTCGTAACGCCCACGATCGCTTCCGACGGGCCTCCTTCCGTCGCCGATCTCGCCGAGCGCCTGCTTGGCGCGGTGGTCAACATCTCGACCTCGCAGACGGTGAAAGGCACGGAAGGCCCGGGCGCTGTGCCGATGCCGCAACTCCCTGAAGGCTCGCCCTTCCAGGACTTCTTCGACGATTTCTTCAAGAACCGTAACGGCGACAAGGGCGGCGGCGGGCAGAAGGTGCAGTCGTTGGGCTCAGGCTTCGTCATCGACGCCGAGCAGGGCATCGTGGTGACCAACAACCATGTCATCGCCGATGCCGACGACATCGAGGTCAATTTCTCAGATGGCGCGACGCTGAAGGCGACGCTTATCGGCACCGACACCAAGACCGACGTCGCGGTGCTGAAGGTCGATCCGAAGGGCCACAAACTGACGGCCGTGAAGTTCGGCGATTCCACCAGGATGCGCGTCGGCGACTGGGTGATGGCGATCGGCAACCCGTTCGGCCTCGGCGGCACGGTGACGGTCGGCATCGTCTCGGCGCGCAACCGCGACATCAATTCCGGCCCCTATGACGATTTCATCCAGACCGACGCCGCCATCAACCGCGGCAATTCGGGCGGGCCGCTGTTCAACGCCAATGGCGAGGTCATCGGAATCAACACCGCCATCATCTCGCCGTCGGGCGGCTCGATCGGCATCGGCTTCTCGATCCCCTCGCAGCTTGCGGCGGGCGTGGTCGACCAGCTTCGCCAATTCGGCGAGACGCGGCGCGGCTGGCTCGGCGTGCGCATTCAGCCGGTGACGGACGACATTGCCGAAAGCCTCGGCATGGCGACCGCCAAGGGCGCGCTGGTGGCCGGTGTCATCAAGGGCGGGCCGGTCGACAACGGTACGGTTCAGGCCGGCGACGTCATCATCAAATTCGACGGCAAGGACATCCACGAGATGCGCGACCTGCCGCGCGTCGTCGCCGAAAGTCCCGTCGGCAAGGCGGTCGATGTCGTGATCGTGCGCAAGGGCGTCGAGCAGACTGTCAAGGTGACGCTCGGCCGGCTCGAGGACGGAGAGAAGCTGGCTAAAGGTGAAAACGGCAATACCGATCAGGGCAATGGTGACAAGGCGCCTCCGGTATCCGCAGCTTCGGTGCTCGGCATGACGGTCGGCGAGCTCAACGACCAGACGCGACAGAAGTTCGGCATCGCGGCCGATGTGTCGGGCGTGGTCATCACCGACGTCGCCAAGGATTCCGCCGCCGCCGAGCGCGGCATCCAGCCCGGCGAGGTGATCACCGAGATCGCGCAGGAATCGGTCGGGACGCCGAAGGATGTCATGGACCGGATCGGCGCGCTGAAGCAGCAAGGCCGCAAGAACGCGCTGCTGATGCTGGCGTCGAAGACCGGCGAACTGCGGTTTGTGACGATCCGGATGGACTGAGTCCAAAAACTAGGCAACCAATTGGGTTGCAATGAAAAGGGCGGCTAGCGAGCCGCCCTATGTCGCGCCTGCCAGTCCTCGCGCGACAGCCTGTGGAGGACATGGCGCTTGAGATGTGGATGGCTGTCCGGAACAGCCGGATGGTCGAAGCCGGCGCCCGGATCGGCGCGCATGCCGAGCCGTTTCATGACGGCGATGGAGCGGTGGTTTTCAGCGACGGCAAAGGAGACGATTTCGTCCAGCCCAAGCGTTTCGAAACCATAGGCGAGCCAGGCTTTCGCCGCCTCGGTGACATAGCCCTTGCCCCAGAATTCCGGCGCCAGCCGCCAGCCGATCTCGATCGTGCCGCCAGGCAAGACGTCCAAATCCTCTGTTCCGGTAATGCCGACAAAGCCGATGCACTCGCCCGTGGCGGCGATCTCGGCTGCGGCGAAGCCGTGGCCATCTTCATCGATCCTGGCGCGAAGCTCGTCCATCTTGGCGTCCGCCGCTGCGCGATCGCGGCGGAAGGGAAAGAACTCCATCACGCGCTCGTCGGAGTTGATGCGATGGAAGAGCGCGCGGTCACGCTCTTCCCAGTTGCGCAGGATGAGGCGCTCGGTACGCATCGGCTTCACGGCACGAAGTCCTCGCTCCGGTAGCCCTGGAGATAGAGCAGCGCGGTGAGATCGCTGTGATCGATGCGGATCCTTGCCTGCTCCGCCACCGCCGGCTTGGCGTGGAGGGCGACGCCGGTGCCGGCGAGCCGGATCATGTCGAGGTCGTTGGCGCCGTCGCCCACGGCAACCGCATCCTCGGTCGTCAGGCCAAGTCTGGCCGTGATGTCGAGCAGCGCCTCGGCCTTGGCGGCACGGCCGAGGATCGGCTCGGCCACCGTGCCGGTAAATTTGCCGCCGTCCTCGATCAGCCGGTTGGCGCGATTTTCCTGGAAACCCAGCATTGCGGCGATGCGGCTGGTGAAGACGTCGAAGCCGCCGGAGATCAGCGCCGTCCAGGCGCCGTTGGCGCGCATGGTCTGCACCAGCGCGCGGCCGCCGGCGGCCAGCGTCAGCCGGTTGGCGATGATGCGGTCGACCACCGCCGTGTCGAGCCCCCGAAGCAACGCGACGCGCTCGCGCAAGGCGGGCTCGAATGCGATCTCACCATTCATCGACCGAGCGGTGATCGCAGCGACGTGCTCTTTGACGCCGATCTCGTCGGCAAGCTCGTCGATGCATTCCTGGTTGATCATCGTCGAATCCATATCGGCAAGCAGGATCTTCTTCCTTCTGCCTTCAGCGGGCTGGACGATGATGTCGATCGGCTCGGAGGCCAATGCCGCGCGAAGATTGGCCGTCAATTCGCCGATGTCGGGCGTCTCCGGCAAAACCAGATCGCAGGCGACGCCTTCAGCCAGCCAATGAACGGCGCTTGCGCCGGCCGCCTTCAAGGCCATATTCGCAAGCGGGACCGACACTGCGCGGTTTTCAGGACGGGATACAAGCGTGGCGATCAGCGGCATCGAAAATTCCGGCAGGCAGACGGGCAAAGGCCGCGTCAAGGACGCGATCCTGATAGCGGGGCCGACCGCCAGCGGCAAGTCGGCGCTGGCGCTCGATATCGCCGAGCGCAAGGGTGGCGTCATCGTCAACACCGATTCCATGCAAGGCTATTCGGTGCTCAACGTGCTGACGGCGCGCCCAAGCGCCGCCGAAACGGCCCGTGTTCCGCATTACCTCTACGGCCATGTCCATCCTTCGACAGCCTACTCCACCGGCGCCTGGCTGCGCGACGTCACCGGGCTTATCGCGGAAGGTGCTTTGTCGGGGCGGCCGGCCGTCTTCGTCGGCGGTACGGGGCTCTATTTCCGCGCGCTTGCCGAAGGCATCTCGGATATGCCCGACATTCCGCCGTCGGTGCGTGAGCGCTGGCGCTATGCGCTCAAGGAACAGGGTGCTGAACGGCTGCACCGCATTCTGATGCGTGAGGATTCGGCCGCTGCCAGGCAGCTCAGGCCGACCGACAGCCAGCGCGTCGTGCGGGCGCTCGAGGTGCTCGACGCGTCCGGCCGGTCGATCCTCGAATGGCAAGCGGCGCGCGGCCAGCCGCTTATCGATCGCGACAGCGCACTCTTCCTGGTGATCGAGCCGGATCGCGGCGAGCTGGTTGCGCGCATCGACGCACGGTTTGACCAGATGCTCGACAAGGGCGCGCTCGACGAGGTCAGACAGTTGATGGCGCTCGGCCTCGATCCGGACCTGCCGGCGATGAAGGCGATCGGGGTGCGTGAGCTGCAGGCCGCGCTGGCCGGACAAGTGAGCTTTGCCGAGGCGATCGAGCGCGCCAAGATCGCGACGCGCCAATATGCCAAGCGTCAGACGACCTGGTTCAGGCATCAGCTCGGTGCCGACTGGCGGAGGCTCCGCCCAGGCGACGGGCCCGCAATTACAATCTGATCATATCCGGTTTCAATCAGGAACTTAGAGCGGTCGATGCGCCTTCTCGTTCAGGTTGTCCCGGGTTAACCGTCCGTAAGGCCGCGCATGCCATAACGGCAAGGGGTTGCAGTCCCGCGGGGAATCGATGCGTTTCCATAAGGCGGAATCCGCTTTTTTTGTCTTTATTTTCGTGATCCTGGCCGCCGGCTTGGTGACCTTCCACGCCTATGGCCAATTGCAGGATATCGCGACCGATCTCGACACCGCGTCGCGGCTCGAAAGGATCATCTATCTCAACAAACTGCTGTTCGCGACCGGCGCGCTGCTGGCCGCCGCACTGTTCTTCGGAACCTTCTTCATCTACCCGCTAATCCGCGGCCAGGTGAGGGAAGAGGGCAAGCTGCGCGCCATGACGGTTTCGCTGAGCGCCCGTTCGCAGACGCTCGAGCAGGCGGCCCTCACCGATGGCCTGACCGGCATGCAGAACCGCCGCTATTTCGATGATGCGTTGCGCGAATATCTCGATGAGTTCCGCCGCATCGACAAGCCGGTGGGGCTGATGATCCTCGACCTCGATCATTTCAAGCAGGTCAACGACACGCATGGCCATGATGTCGGCGACGAGGTGCTGAGAGCCGTCGCATCGTGCCTGAGAGGCATGACGCGCTATCACGACGTGGTGGCGCGGCTGGGCGGCGAGGAGTTTGCGGTTGTCACGCCCAACATGGACGCGGAGCTGCTCGCCCGCTTCGCCGAGCGCATCCGCAAGGCCGTCGCCAATATGTCGATCCTGTCGGGCAATGTGCGGCTCAAGGTCACCACCAGCGTCGGCCTTGCCGTCTGGGACCGCAAGGAGAGCGCGGAGGATTTCTATCGCCGCGCCGACCGCCAGCTCTATGAGGCGAAGAAGCAGGGCCGCAACCGCGTCTGCGCCTAAAATCCCATCACTGAATTCGTGATGCCGGCCGTATGCCGCCGTTTTCTGCGCTTCCGGTGCTCGCGTACGGGAAAGTACGCTCCGATCCGGTTCTCGCAAACGGCACCAGCCGACTCGGCCTGACGGATTCCCTGACGGGATTTACCCACTTTGGGCGACAAGCACAGAGACAGTCTTGCCGTGAAAGCGCAGCCTCAATCGTTCTGCTGACGCATGCCGAAGGTCGACGGCCTCAGGCCGTAGCGCATGTCGAAATCGTCGTCCGGCTGGACGCGTGGGGCCGCTGGCTTGCGGTAGTCGGGATCGCCGGCCTGGCGGCTGGTGTCGACCGTCTCGGCGAAGGCTATCGACTGCTGCGGTTTCGGGACGTTGCGCAGCCGCTCGACGATGCCAGCGAGGTCGACATCGTCGCCTGCTTCCGCGGGCAAGGTCTGCTCGCGCTTCGCCGTTCCCGGGATGAATTCCCGGGACAGCTTCTCGAATTTGAGCCGCATGGTGGTCGCCACACCTTCACCGAAGGCGATGGCCTCGCGCTGGCCCATCGAAGACAGGAAGGCCAATGTCGAGGCCGAGGAATCGGCGATCGCCGAGCGGATGATCGCCTGGTCCTGCTCGTTGGCGAGCCGCATGGCGAAGAAGGTCGAGCATTGCGACAGGATGGTCGGATCGAGCTCGCCGGGACGCTGGGTGACGACGCCGAGGTAACAGCCATATTTGCGGCCTTCCTTGGCGATACGCGACAAGGCATGCCGGGTCGGCGCGAAGCCGAGGCGCGGATCGGCGGGCATGTAGCGGTGCGCCTCCTCGCAGAGCAGGAGCAGCCGCAGCCGGCCCTCGCTCCACAGCGCAAGGTCGAAAGCAAGGCGCGCCAGCACCGAGCAGACGGAATTGACAACCTCGGACGGCATGCCCGCCATCTCGAAGCAGGTCACCGGGCGGCCGTGGTTCGGCACGCGGAAGATGTTGCCGATCGTCTCGTGGATGGTGTCCTCGATCAGCCGCGAATTGAACATGAAGCGGTAGCGCGGATCGGAAGCGGCCGATTCGATGCGTGTTCTCAGCGACTTCAGCGTCGGGCGGTCGTTCTTGCTTTCAAGCAAGCCCATGCGCTCGTCGATCTGCTTGAGGAGGTCGGCGATGCGGTAGGGCACCGGCGTGTCCGCCGTCAGGGCATCGCTGCCGCGCCTGACGTAGGAGCCGGAACTCGGATTGCGGTAGAGGTTCTTGGCCGCCGGGATAAGGTCGCGCAGGACGTCCACTTCCTCCGCAACGGTCTCACGCCCGCGAAACAGAACCTCGGCGAATTCTTCCAGCCTGAACATCCAGAACGGCAGGTCGAGCGTCTTGGAATCGACCTTCACGCAATATTCCGGAAGCGAGGCGGCAAACTCGTTGTGCGGGTCGAGGATCAGCACGCGCAGGTCCGGCCGCGCCTGGATCGACTTGCGCAGAAGCAGCGAGACAGCCGTGGATTTGCCGACGCCCGTCGTGCCGACGATGGCGAAATGGCGCGCCAGCGTATCGTCGATGGCGATGTTGGCGTCGATCGCCTCGTCCTGCGACAGCGTGCCGATGGTGATCGAGTGGCGGCCGGCGAGATCGTAGACGGCCTGCAGGTCGCGGCTGCGGATACGGTGGGCAATGGCGCCGATATGCGGATAGGTGGTGATGCCGCGGTCGAAGACCGGCTTGGCGCCAGGCTCGGTCCCGTCGCGCACCTCGCCGATCAGCTCGATGCTGACCTCGATGGGGTTCTGGCCTTCGTTGCTCCAGGCGCGGTCCGACTTGCCGATCGCGTAAACAAGGCCAACGGTGCGCGTCGAGCCAAGGTTGATGGAAATCATCTTGCCGACGGTCCACAGACCGGTGACCGTGCCTTCGGCATCCTCGGCATAGGCGCTGATGGTGGCGCGCGCGCCGTCGCACTGGACGACATTGCCCAGAATGCGCTTATCGCCTTGTTGGGCGTTGCGGCGCTCCTGCGATGTCGGTTCCCCAACGGAGGCTTCGCGTTCAACAAACATCGGTGACCTGTCCCATTCCTCGAACGTCGAACCTAGCCAATCGGGGTTAAGGTCGCGTGAGGTGGGAGGGTGTAGGCCCCGTTAAGCCGGTCGCGAAAATTCGAGCGAACAGCCCCTTTCGTCGTGGCCAAATTTCGATATATTGGACAAATGGCTGATATATCGAAAGACATTACATCCACCATCGGCAGACGGATACGATCCGAACGGGATTTGCGAGGATGGTCGCTGGCAGAGCTCGCCGAGCGGTCGAATGTTTCCAAGGCGATGCTGAGCGCCATGGAGCGCGGCATGACAAGCCCGACTGCGGCGCTCCTGGTGCGCATAGCGTCGGCTTTCGGCATGACGCTCTCGACGCTGATTGCCCGAGCCGAAATGCAGGGCGGAGGTCTCTCCCGCAAGGACGAGCAGCCGGTCTGGCAGGATCCGGCGACCGGCTATGTCAGGCGGCATCTGTCACCGGCCTCGCAAATGCCGCTCGAGCTGATAAGGGTCAGCCTGCCGGCGGGCGCGAAGGTGAGCTTCCCGGCCGCATCCTATGCCTTCATCAAGCAGCAGATCTGGCTGATCGGCGGCCGCCTCGACTTCACCGAAGGCGATGTCGTGCACAGGCTCGAACCCGGCGACTGCCTGGCACTCGGCGCCCCGTCGGATTGCACATTTCATGCGCCTGGGCCGGAAGCCGCCGACTATCTGGTGGCGCTGGTCAGGGGTTGATCGCATGGCGAGCCGGCTGAGACGCTCGCACAATGGCGGGCCGCCGCTCGACGATTACGAGGGCCCGCCCTGGGGCAAGGGCGACGCTTACATCTTCCTCACCTGGCGCGCCGCCCATGACAAGGCCTGGAAGGCGCCGAGCCAGACCGTCATGCTGATGCGGCTGGAAAGGGCCGAGCGGCTTGGCCTTACCTACGAGGAATACACGCTCGAGATCCTGGAGCGCGGGCGGCACCTCAGCGAATACGACGCCGAGCGCATCGCGGAAATCCGCCGGGCGCGGCGCCGCCGACGGACCAGTCATTTCGAATGAGCGCGACACGAGCTCTCGATTGCGCGGAGAAGACCGATATGGATTTGCTTGAAATCAGGACGTTGAGCGACGACGCGAAAACCAGCGGGATGCTTGCCGATCTGCTTATCGAGACGGTTGCCGCTGGCGGATCGGTGAGCTTCATGCATCCGTTGTCGCCCGATGCGGCTCGGGAGTTCTGGCGTAAATCGTTCGTCGCCGCGGCGCGGGGGGAGAGAGCGGTGCTCGGCGCATGGAACGGCGAGACGCTTGTCGGCTCTGTCACGCTGCTTCTCGATTGCCCGCCCAACCAGCCGCACCGTGCCGAAATCGCGAAAATGATGACCCGCCCCGACCATCGCGGCAAAGGCATTGCGACCCGCCTGATGCGGGCCGCCGAGGAACTGGCCGTCGAGAAGGGACGCACCTTGCTCGTGCTGGACACAGCCAGCGAGGAGGGGGCTGCCGGCCTCTACGAGAAGCTCGGCTTCACGCTGACCGGCGAGATCCCGGACTATGCGCTGAAGCCGCATGGCGGGCTTACCGGCACGCTCGTCTACTGGAAGCGGATTGGGCGAGATCGATAGCCCGTAAGTTGCGCCAATATGAGACCTGTGCCTGACGGGCAGGGCGAGGGCCTAAGGGGCATGATAGATGGAAGCCCGTAGCCGGGCTTCCATCCTGTTGCAAAGCGTCTGGCTTCAAGCCTTGTGGTAGACCTGCTGCAGCCCGTAAACAGGCGTCGGCAAACCGACCTGCCTGGCCTTCAGCTGTAGCGACAGATATTGCGAATAGTGGCGCGACTGGTGGAGGTTGCCGCCGTGGAACCACAGCGCCTCCTGCTGCGTCGGCTTCCACATGTTGCGCTGCTCGCCCTCCCACGGGCCGGGATCCTTGGTGGTGTTGGAGCCGAGTCCCCAGACCTTGCCGACCTTGTCGGCCACTTCCTGTGAGATGAGGTCTGCAGCCCATCCGTTCATCGAGCCGTAGCCTGTGGCATAGATCACCAGATCGGCCGGCAATTCGGCGCCGTCGACGAATTTGACGCCGGTTTCGGTGAGTTCCTGCACCGCCGCGCCTGGCCCGCTCTTCAGCTTGATCGAGCCATCGATGACGAGGTCGCATGCGCCGACGTCGATGTAATAGCCCGAGCCGCGGCGCAAATACTTCATGAACAGGCCGGAGCCGTCATCACCCCAGTCGAGCATGAAGCCGGCCTTTTTCAGATCCTCGTAGAACTTGGCGTCGCGCTCCTTCATCTGCTCGTAGAGCGGAATCTGGAATTCATGCAGGATGCGATAGGGCAGGGAGGCGAAGATCATGTCGGCTTTACGCGTCGTCATGCCGCTCTCCACCGCCTGCTCCGAATAGAGGGCGCCGAGACCGATATCCATCAGCGTATCGGACTTGACGATGTGGGTGGACGAGCGCTGCACCATTGTCACGTCCGCGCCTGCTTCCCACAGCGCCGCGCAGATGTCGTGCGCGGAGTTGTTGGAGCCGATTACCACGACTTTCTTGCCGACATATTTGTCCGGACCGGGGTGGGTCGAGGAATGCTGCTGCTCGCCCTTGAAGATGTCCTGGCCCTTGTATTTCGGCCAGTTCGCCTTACCGGACATGCCTGTCGCCAGCACCAGCTGCTTCGGCTTCAGCAGGATCTCTTTGCCGTCGCGTTCGACGACGACTGTCCATTCCTTGGCCTTATCGTCGTATTTCGCGGACTTCGCGGTGGTGGAGGACCAGTAGTTCAGCTCCATCACCCTGGTGTACATCTCCAGCCAGTCGCCGATCTTGTCCTTCGGCGCAAAGACCGGCCAGTTCTTCGGAAAGTCGATATAGGGCAGGTGGTCATACCAGACCGGGTCGTGCAGGCAGAGCGACTTGTAGCGCTTGCGCCAGGAATCGCCTGGACGCTCGTTCTCCTCGACGATGACGGTCGGCACGCCGAGCTGTTTCAGCCGTGCGCCAAGAGCAATTCCGCCCTGGCCGCCGCCGATGACGACGACATAGGGCTGCCGGCTGTGGCCGAGTTCGGCGATCTCGTCGTCGCGCTCCTCTCGCCATGTCTTGCGGCCCTTGCCGTGGCCGTGCTTGGCGCCGAGCGGGCGAGTGAAGCCAGCCTTCTCCTCATGGCCGTTCAGCTCGGCAATGGTGGTGAGCAGCGTCCAGATCAGGTCGCCCTTGAAACGCACAAGGCCAAAGCCGCGCGCCACGCCGGTCTCGAACGTGATCCAGGCGGTGGTGATGCCGCCGTCCTCAGTCGCTCCCTCGCCTTTGGCCACCGTCCAGCCGGTCGGCTTGGTGTTGGCGAGCGTCGCCTGCAGCATGTCGCGGATCTGGTCGCGGCCCTCCATCGTTTTCAGGTTCCAGGTGAACGTGACGAGGTCGCGCCAGTAGCAGTCTTCCTGGAAGCAATTGACGGCGGTATCGATGTCGCCCGCTTCCAGCGCCTTGCCGAACTTGTCGAGCAGCGCCTGCGCCTTGGTGGTGGGTGTTCTCTCGAGCATTTGTTCTCCTCCACTTGCTTGAGTCCTGGCATGAACAGCAAGCGGCGTGCCAGCCACAGCGTCCAATGAGGATTGCATTGGAATCAATCGGTTAGGGCGCCTTTCCGTCGTCCTGCCTGTTGCGGCGGTGTTGCGTGCGCTATGGCGCGCCACAGCCGCTGCAACGCAAGAACGGTTCACCATTTCACGGAAACGGTGAACCGCTCTATCTCTTTGTGTAGACGCAATTCCGGACGGAAAACCGTTTCACACTTTTCCTGGAATTGCTCTAGACGTTATGACCGTGGTCTGAGCGGCGGCCCGCCCTTAGTCTTTGCAGCTGTTAAGCAAACGGGGGTTGCTTCGGGGAGTGCCCGAGCCGAGCCCCAAGCGAAGAAAG
>NZ_JAVIIW010000133.1:0-1135 GCF_033977205.1 Mesorhizobium album
GAACGGAAATAATGAACCGCTCCGGAGCCACTCGCCGTGCATGGCCCAGAGCCGATACTGCCCCAATGCGCGGAGTATCCGTAGTAAACGCGCCCAAATAGCTGTCGATGACATCTTGATGGATCGGCATCGGACCACAGCGCGTCGCGGCAAACTGGCTAAAGCGCGCAATCCGGCTCAGATAAATCTTGGCCGACGCTCGCTTGTAACCGAGCGTGAAAAAATGCTCGGCGAGGCGATCCATCTCGCCACCGAGCACACCACTACGCAGGCGCTTGAGCACCCCGCGATACGAGAAATAGAACTCGAGCATATTGTCCCTCCGGAATAGCGGCGCGGGGGGATCCCGCACCCATCCGAGAGGTAGGAAATATTATGTGGCGGAGGATGCCAGATTTGGCAGACCCCGGCTGGCGCCGAGACGCCTCCGCCACAAAATCTCACCCGATGCATAAGAACGGTTAGGTGGCGCGCCACCTAACCGCATACTGGCGCGATCTTCTGCTTCCGTGGACGCAAGGGCCATATCATCAAGATTCTGGCGCATGACGACCAGGGGTTCTGCCTGTTCACAAAGCGACTTACAGATGGCTGTTTTGCCTGGCCCACCACCAAGGATCAGGTCGCCGTGTCGCTCACCAAGGCGCAGCTTTCGCTGCTTCTGGACGGGATCGACTGGCGCCGGCCGAGCAAGACTTATCGGCCGCGTCTGGCTGGCTAATTTTGCTCGTTTGTTATTGATTTTGTGTCGATTCTGCTTTCGTGAAGGAGGTCTTTCGGGTATGTAGTTTGGGTGTCAAGCTCCCTCAACCGCTGATTTCCTCGCCCGGATCGCGCTTCTGGAAGCGGCCGTTGCTGCCCGTGACATCACCATCGCCGAACGCGATGAGCAGCTGCGCAGAGAGCGCGCCGAGGCCGCACTTCGCATCCAGCGCCTGCAGCTGCGGATCGATCGGTTCAACCGCAAGGCCTTCGGCCGCTCGTCCGAGAAGCTGGGTCAGATGCTGCTCGAACTCGAAGATCTCGAGACCGATGTCGCCGCCAGTGGGCCCGAGGCCGAGCTGCCCATCGTCGCTGACACCGACAAGGTCCGGGTGCTGCCAGTGCGCAAGCTCAATCCGAACCTGCCGCGCAA
>NZ_JAVIIW010000134.1:0-1119 GCF_033977205.1 Mesorhizobium album
CGCTCATGCTGACCCGTTCATGGAACCAGCGCGTCAGGGCCGAGGCCGGCTGATAGCGCAGCCAGAGCCAGGCCAGTTGGATCATCGTCGTGCGCAGCCTCGGATTGCCTGCCTTCGAGACACCCTGCTCACGATCGATCGAGCCGCTTCGCCATGGCGAGGGTGCGAGCCCTGCATAGGCTGCAATCTGGCGCCGGTTGCCGAACTGACGGAACAGCCCCTCGTGTGCCAGGGTGCTGGCGAACTCCGCGCCGATGCCCTTGATCTCTTCGAGCATCGCTTGCGGGGCGGTCGCCTCCAACTTTGCACTCTGGGCATCACGCTCGGCCTCGACGGCTTTGATCTGCTCGTTCACCAATTCGAGCCGGTCGAGCTCACGGCACAGCTGCGCCTTGAGATGGGCGGGCAGCGGCCGGCCATCCCCCGTGCGCAGGTCATCCAAACGCTCGCGCCGGTCGCGACGCGCAGGCTCATAACCGCGCACACCCACAGTGAAGAGCAGCCCTTTGATCCGGTTGACGTGTCTCTTACGCTCCTCAACCAGTGCCTTGCGCTCGCGGCCGACCCGGCGGCGATCTTCATCCTCAATCGCCGGCACACGGACCATCGCGCAGACCCGAGGCTCACCCCGCATCCACGCCATCAGCGTGCGAACCAGTGTCTCCCCATCGATGCGGTCGGTCTTCGCCCGGCGGTGCCGGCGCGACACCGCGATCGAGGCGGCATCCACGACATGGCTGGTGATCCAGCATTCCGCCGCGAGCGCGCGGTGAAGCCAGAAACCATCGAGCCCCGCCTCTTGGATGACAACCACGCGATAGAGCCTGCCCTCCCGCGCCCGCGCCTTCTCGCGCAAGAGGCTCAGGCATGTCAGCAATGCCGGCAGATCGCCGCCGGCTACCGAATGACGCGACATCTTCTCGCTGCCGGGCGATAGCGACGTCACCAGCCACGTCGACTTCGACAGTTCCAACGAGACGAATATTGCGCCAAGATCAACCCGGATAGCGGCTCGGGGCGAGTTTGGTTCTGCTGTCATGGCAAATCCCTTCAGAGTGGTTGGTAGCAAACCGACTCTGATCTCCCTCAGGCCGCTGTCCACCACTCATCATGGGATCT
>NZ_JAVIIW010000135.1:0-1087 GCF_033977205.1 Mesorhizobium album
CGAGCGAGGGCGATGATCGCGGTCTTCTTGTACCGGCCGCCATTCTGGGCGACCCTCGCCCTGAACCACTGACTGAGCGCGGAATTGGGTTGATGACGCACCCAGAGCCACGCAACCTGGACAAGTGTCGACCGGAGCCTGGGGTTGCCGGACTTCGAGACCCCCTGCTCGCAATTAATCTGCCCGCTTTGCCAGGGCGTTGGCACCAATCCGGCGTAGGCGGCAACCTGTCGTCGATTGTCAAACTTGCGCGATAATCCCTCAGACCACAGGACGGCCGCGAACTCCGGACCTATTCCCTTGAGGCAGAGCAGCAGGGCCGGTGTTGGCACATCAGCCGCGACGAGCAAGGCGTCGCGTGCCTCTTCAACATCCTTGATCTGCTGGATCAGCAACTCGATGCGATCAAGCTCGCGGCTGATCTGCGCCTTGAGCGCCGGCGGCAGTGGACGCCCATCTCCGGTAATCAGCGCGTCGAGACATTTGCGTCGATCGTTTTTCAACGGTTCGTATCCGGACACACCTTGGCTGAACAAAAGGCCCTTTATCCTGTTGACGTGCCTGATCCGCTCGTTCGTTAGCGCCTTCCGCTCGCGCACCAATCGGCGACGGTCTTCCGCCTCCGGCGTTGGCACTCGCAACATCGCGCAAACCCGAGGCTCGCCGCGGTTGTAGGCCAACAACGCCCGAACCAGTGCTTCCCCGTCAATCCTGTCGGTCTTGGCCCGCCGACGGCGACGCGATGTGGCGATGGATGCCGGGTCGACGACATAGCTCTCGATGCCTTCGCGTTCGAGGACCCGATGTATCCAGAATCCATCCAGACCAGCTTCCTGGATGGATATGACCCTGAAGCTCTGCCCTGTCCGCACTTCCGCCTTTCGTTGCAGCTCTGCGAAGTGATCGAGCAAACTCGGAATGTCGCCCCCCGACACGAGGTGTCTCGACATTCTCTCGCCCCCACCTGGCGAGAGCGAAGTCACGAGCCATTTTGAACGAGACAGTTCTAACGAGACAAATATTGCAGCAAGATCGACGCGGATCGCGGCCGGGGCTTTGGTGGTGTTGGCTTGCATGCTGACCTCCA
>NZ_JAVIIW010000136.1:0-1049 GCF_033977205.1 Mesorhizobium album
TGCCGCAACCGGCGCCCTGTATTCTTGGCCCGTGGTGAGCATGGCCCAGATGATGCGGGCGGTCTTGGCGGCCTGGGCGACGACGGCGACCTTGACCGGCCGCCTGGCCAGCAGGCCGCGAATCCAGGGCGAGCCCCTGTCGGGCTTGGCCCTGACCTGGCGCAGCCAGGAACTGGCGCCGAGAATGAGCAGCCTTCGCAGGTCCCTGTCGCCGGCACGGCTGATATGGCCTGTCAGCCTGTGCTTGCCGCCGGTGTCATGGCTCTTGCGGGTCAGGCCCAGCCAGGCGGCGAAGTCCCTGGCCGAGGCGAACTGGCGGCCGTCGCCGATGGCTGCGATGGTTGCATGCGCGATGATCGGGCCGACGCTCGGGATCGTCGTCAGCCGCAAGGCCGCCCGCTGCTGCCTGACCTGAGCCAGGATCTGCTTGTCCAGCTTGCCGATCTCGCCATCCAGCGCGCGCCATTGCCCGGCCAAGGGCACCAGACAGATCAACAGCGCGGCGGGGATGGCTTCATCGGCCGTCTCGATGCGCCGCAGCAGGGTCTCGATGCCCGCCGCCCCCTTGGCACTTGTCAGGCCCATCTCATAGAGCAGGCCACGCATGGCGTTGGCCAGTTGCGTGCGCTGGCGCACCAGAAGATCACGCGTGCGATGCAGCGCCCTGGCCCATTGCTGTTCGACCGTCTTGATCGGCACGAAGCGCATGTCGGGCCGGCTCACCGCCTCGCAACAGCCTTGCGCATCGCGGGCATCGTTCTTGTTGCGCGCAACATAGGGCTTCACATAGGCCGGCGGCATCAGCTTGACCTCGTGGCCGAGCGCGCTGAGCGTGCGGGCCCAATGATGGGCCGAGCCGCAGGCCTCCATGCCGATCAGCGCCGGCGGCTGTGCGGCGAAGAACTTCTCCACCTGCGCGCGGCGCAGCTGGCGCTGCACCACCACCTGCCCGCTCGCATCCACGCCGTGCACCTGGAACACATTCTTGGCCAGATCGATTCCAAATCTGATAGCTTGCATGACGGACGGTCTCCTCCGCTGGGGTTTCA
>NZ_JAVIIW010000137.1:0-1042 GCF_033977205.1 Mesorhizobium album
CTAGTGGTTTCCACCTAACGGAAGAGTCCGATTTGGGATTCCCCTTTGGCGGTGTGTGTGCGAGTCTGCCGGATGCGCACAGGAATCTCGCTCACCGTTTCTTCGATTGATCGCCAGCGCCTGGCTGCCCTGATCAGGGACCGCAATGCGCCGCAGAAGCACGTCTGGCGGGCCGAGATCATCCTGCTGAGCGCCGATGGCGTCGGCACTGTCGAGATCATGCGGCAAACCGGCAAGTCCAAGACCTGCGTGTGGCGCTGGCAGGAGCGCTTCGCCGCGGAAGGTTTCGAGGGACTGTTGCGCGACAAGACGCGACCCTCGCGCATTCCGCCGCTCCGACCGGAAGTGGCCGAGCGCGTGGTGGCGCTGACATTGAAAGACCCGCCCGGCGAAACGACGCACTGGACCGCCGACATGATGGCGCAAGCAGCCGACATCAGTGCCAGCGCGGTCAGACGCATCTGGAAGGCGCACGGGCTGCAGCCGAACCGCTGGCGGCAGTTCAAGCTCTCCAGCGATCCGCAGTTCGTCGACAAGCTGCGCGACGTGGTCGGCCTTTACGTCGACCCGCCGGCGCACGCCATCGTGCTGTCGGTCGATGAGAAGAGCCAGATCCAGGCCCTCGACCGCACCCAGCCCGGCCTGCCCATGAAGAAAGGCAGGCTCGGCACAATGACCCACGACTACAAGCGCAATGGCACGACCACGCTGTTCGCCGCCCTCAACGTGCTCGACGGCACCGTCATCGGCAGGAACATGCAGCGCCACCGCCATCAGGAGTTCATTCGCTTTCTCAACACCGTCGATGCCGAGGTGCCGGCCGACAAGGCCGTTCACGTCATCCTCGACAACTACGCCGCCCATAAGCACCCTAAGGTGCGTGCCTGGCTCAACCGCCATCAGCGCTTCACCTTCCACTTCACCCCCACGTCTTGCTCCTGGCTCAACGCCGTCGAGGGCTTCTTCGCCAAGCTGTCGAAGCGACGCCTCAAGCGAGGCGTCTTTCATTCTGTCGTCGACCTGCAGGCGGCCATCAACCGCT
>NZ_JAVIIW010000138.1:0-1022 GCF_033977205.1 Mesorhizobium album
AAATGGCGGGAAAACTTCGCCACCGCGTGCACGTAGGATCGTTGCGTGGCCGGCGACAGATTGCGGATCGTCATGTCTTCGATCATGCGCCGGCGAAGAGGGCTCAACTCGACCATCTCATTGCTCCTATTCTCGAGATTGCGCTTCAACAGCCACAATCCTTCAAAACAGAAGCGTCACCCGCAAACCGATCCGCCAAATGCCGCGTTAGCGGCTTCGTTCAATCCATTTTGATTCCGTCAAATCGGAAACCGCTCTACCTGTCGCCACCCAAGGGCGCTCGTGCTCAGCGTCGATGAGAAGAGCCAGATTCAGGCGCTCGACCGTGAGCAGCCCGTGCTGCCGATGATAGTCGACATCCCCGAGCGCCGGACACATAGCTATGTCCGGCACGGCACGACCTCGCTGTTTGCAGCGCTCGACGTCGCCTCCGGCTTCGCTATTGGCAAGTGCTACAAACGGCTACCGGGCCGCCGAGTTCCTGGACTTCCTGAAGCGGGTCGATGCCAGTACTCCCCCGGACCTCGACGTCCACATCGTCATGGATAACTACGCGACTCATAAAGCGCTGGTCAGGTCATGGCTGGCGCGACGGCCGCACTACCATGTCCACTTCATGCCGACATCGGCATCCTGGATCAACCAGATCGAACGCTGGTTTGTCGAACTCACCCGCAAGCAGTTGCGCCGCGGCGTCCCCACCTCGACCAGCCAACTCGAAGCCGACATCCGTTCCTTCATTGAGCGGCCCAATGAGAACCCAAAGCCCTATCGCTGGGTCAAATCGGCCGACGACATCTTCTCATCCGTCAACCGCTTCTGCCAAAAGGCCGAACAGACCTTATCCAGCGAATTTTAGATTCAGATGACTAGCACTACTTTGGCATTTTTAGTGACGAGCGCGTTTTTGCGATTGAACGAAGCCGCTGACGCGGCATTTGGCGGGCCGGTTTGCGGTTGAGGCTTCTGTTTTGAAGGATTGCGGCTGTTGAAGCGCAATCTTGGAACAGGAGCACTGAGAT
>NZ_JAVIIW010000139.1:0-997 GCF_033977205.1 Mesorhizobium album
GTGTGTTGGTTTCGGTGTATGGTTTGAAGTGGGAAGGAGACCGAGTGGATCCTGGTCGTCCTTTCGGACAGGCCGTGGCATGGCCCGGTCCCTTCCCACCGGTGAACCATCAACCTGAACAGTTGCACGGGGCTGTTCCAAGCAGACCCCGCACCACAGGAAGAGGCGTGGACATGATAGTGCAGAACTATGTCGGCTGCGACATTTCTAAGCAGTGGCTCGACTTTTTTGATGAGGCAAGCGGCCATTACAAGCGCATCGACAACCAGGCCGATGCGATCGCTGCCTATGTGGCAGGCCTTCATCCCGGCCGAGACTTCGTCGTCATGGAGGCGACAGGGGTGCATGACCGGCTGCTGCGCCACGCGTTGGCCAAGGCCGGCGTGCCGTTCTCGCGGCATAACCCGGCCCATACTCACCACTATGCGAAGTCGACAAGACGGCGCGCCAAGACCGATCGTCTCGACGCCAGGATGCTGAGCGACTATGGCCGCCGCTATCAACCTGAAGCCGAGCCGGCGCCGTGCGAAGAAGCCGAGCGGCTTCAATCGCTTGCCCGTCACCGCGACCATCTGGTCGAGATGCGGGCAACGCTGAAGAAGCACCTCGCTGAGGCCTTCGACGCGATTGTCATTGCCGACCTTGAAGAAACGATTGCCGACTTCGACACACGCATCAAAGCGCTCGAGAGCCGGATCGCCAACGTCATTGGTCAAGCCGAGGACACCGCCCGCGATCACGCGCTGATGGTCTCCGTGCCGGGTGTCTCCAAGGTCGGCGCGCTCTCGCTGCTGGCGCACCTGCCCGAGCTCGG
The DNA here is from genome assembly GCF_033977205.1 of Mesorhizobium album. Taxonomy (NCBI): domain Bacteria; kingdom Pseudomonadati; phylum Pseudomonadota; class Alphaproteobacteria; order Hyphomicrobiales; family Phyllobacteriaceae; genus Mesorhizobium; species Mesorhizobium album. Next base: position 815 of record NZ_JAVIIW010000139.1, read on the forward strand.
CCAGCGCTCACCCAAGGCGATCGCCGCACTCGTCGGCCTTGCCCCGTTCGACAACAAGAGCGGCAAGCTCAACCGCAGGAGCCAGATCCAGGGCGGCCGATCGCGCGTGCGCCGTGCCCTCTACATGGCGGCGCTCAGCGCCATTCGAACCTGTGACCGCTTCAAAGCCTTCTACACAAACCT
>NZ_JAVIIW010000014.1:0-141882 GCF_033977205.1 Mesorhizobium album
GCGCCTGCCGAACGGAGCCGTAGCCAGCCCGATCAATCCAAGGACGGCGATCAGGTTGGACGGAAGGAGAAAGATCTCTATGAGCTTGGAGGCGATGAAGGACATCAGGCGCCAACTTTCGGTCCGGGCAGGGGGAGTCTACGCACCGCGATGACAGAGAAGCACCGAACTGCGCGCTGGCATCCCGCCATCAGGTTGCTGCATTGGCTCATGGTGGCTGCGCTCGCCTGGCAGGCCGTCGTCGCCCTCGGCCCTATGAAGGGGGCTGGCGTGATCGCGATGACCTGGCTTCCCACACACATCTCCATCGGTGTGACGGTATTCTGCATCCTCGTCCTGCGGCTGGTCGTTCGTGCCGTCACCAAGGCTCCCATCCGGCAAGCGCATTGGCTTGTGCGATCGGCGGGCGCTTCGGTTCATGCCTGCTTGTACGGCCTCATTGTTTCGATCGTGATAACGGGCTGGCTTGCCTACCGACCGATGCCTCTGATGCCTCCGGCTCGTCTTTTCGGATTCCTCCCGATACCGCGGGCGCCGAACGTCGCGGGTCTGACCGCCCGGGACTTCATCGCGATCCATGACACTCTGTTTTGGATACTCGCCACGCTCGTTGGCCTGCACATCCTGGCCGCGCTGATCCATTCGGTCCTGTTCCGCGATGGAGTCATGAAAGGAATGCTTTTCGGTCGCTGACTGGCATCCGAACGCTCCTGCAGAAGAACCGGACGGCCTGTTCAATTCGAACTGACTATACCGACAGCATCAGCGTGCTCTGATCGGTCAGGCGAACGCGCCGTTCAAAGCGCCGGCATTCTCGGTCCAGCGTCTGGCTGAGCCAAGCGGCGTCAACGTCGCTGGCGCGAACGAGCCGGAATTTCTGCATGCGGAAGGGCACCATTTCCATCCTAAGACGAGTGTGGCTCACGTCGTCCAGATCGATGAAATAGGCCAAAGAGAGTTCAGGACGATACGCTTCGTGCCCGGCGATCCCTTCGTAGTCGTTGATGAAATCGCCGCATCCGTAGAGGATCGGCTTGCCTGCATGGACTTCGATCGCCAGGGGATGATGCGAAGAGTGCCCATGAACGACGTCGACGCGGGCGCTGTCGATCAGACCGTGGGCGAAGCGTATGTGCGCGGCGGGCACTTCATAGCCCCAATTGGGTCCCCAGTGGACGGAGACAAGGACTACGTCGCCAGGCCGGCGCCAGCGATCGATGCTGCGGATGACGGCTGTGAGCGCATTTTCGCCCAGACTGGCAAGGACATTCACGCCGGGCCGGTTCGTCGCGGCAGCCCAGTGGTCCGGAACCCCGCTGGATGGGCAAGCAAAGGCGAATACGAGAAGCCGCTTGCCCGGTGCGCCTTCGAGCATGGCGGGGGCAGCAGCCCTATCTGCATCGAGCCCCGCGCCAGCTGTCGCGAGTCCTGCTTGTTGTATCGCGCGCAGCGTATTCTTCAGGCCGGCTGATCCCCAGTCGGCGACATGATTGTTGGCAAGGATGCAGCAGTCGATGTCCGCGGCGGCTATGCAGCCCACATTGGCCGGATGCATCCGGTAATTGATGCCCTTCGGCTCGGGCTGACCGTCGGCCGTGACACTGGTTTCCAGGTTGATAATCCTCAGATCTGGTTCGCGGCGATCGATCTCGTCCAGCGCATCACCCCAGATATAGTCGAAAGGCACCGCTCGCGGGATTTCGCCCGAGTGACTTTCCGCCAGCTTCACGTAGCCAAGAGCGGAGCGGATATGCGGTTCGTACAGGATCGGTTCGCAAGGATACGGCATGATCTGGTCGATCCCACGACCGGTCATCACATCGCCGCACAGAAACAGTCTCATTTTGCGCAGGTCTCCATCCCAACACGCCTGATCTGGTGCGGAAGCGTCGGACCCTCTCGAAGGTGCGGGGAGCTATGCCCGTCCCTTCGAGCCGGAAGTTCGAGGAACCACGCTAAGGTGATCGATCACCTTAATGACGCCCGGTGCGTTCTCCGCAGCCACGCGGACTGCATCCCGGACAATTTCGCTCGCCACGCTGCCGGTCAATTCAACGACACTGTCACAGACCGCAACATTGATGATTGGTCGCGGCGCCCATCTCTTTCCTCGGATCTCCCTCAGGATGTGTCTTCGCGCGGAGAGGTCCGCGGCCTTGGCTTGCGGCAAGCTGTCGAGGCGTGCGGCGAGACTGCGCAGCAGGTCGGCCCGGCTGACAATTCCGATCACCTTCCCATCTTGAACGACGGGCAACCGCTTCACACCATCTCGGGTCATCAGGGCAACGATCTTGTCGAGCGGCGTGTCCGGTGTGATGCTGACGACCTGACAGGTCATCACCTCGCCGACAGTACGGCCACGGCTCTGCACATATTCTTCCGCCAGCTCGTCCGGTGTCAGCCATAGCTGAATCCATTTTTCGTGCCTGGGCGCGGTGCTGATCTCGGGCCGGCAAACGAGGTCCCGTTCCGTAACGATTCCGACCAAAGTGCCTTTCTGGTCGACGACCGGCAGCCCGCTGATGCGATGCTCAAGCATGAGGTGAGCGGCGTTCGCGATCGAACTCTGCGGAGTGACCGCCAAAATTCCGGTGGTCATGATGTCCCGCGCTTGCATTGCCAGATCCTTCCGATCATCGACATTAACAATGGACCGGCGCCACCTGTTGCGCATTGCGACAAATCAAAGTCGATTTGCAGTGCTGCGGGCCGCAGTTCAACTTCCATGGGGACCGCCGCCAGCCCTCGACGATTGCAAAGAAACGATTGATCAAGATCAATGAATCACCCGTCTCATTGCATATGCTGATCAAGTTGTGCCGAGGCAGATTGGCGAAGTACGGCATCGAAACGTCTTCAGGCGGGAAGATGCCAATGCGACGAACCAGTCGTCCGTTGACGCGCAATAAAGGTTCCGCGGTCTTGCCGACGAGCGCCCCAGGAGAGATCCCAGGGTGGAAGCTGGCGAGGCCGCGGATTCCTGCGCGATGATTCCGGCCGATCTTGAGACGCCGACCGCTTCGGTTTGATGGTGATCAATGCATTTGGCGGCGAGGTGTGTTCTCTGGCGACATGCAAACGCAGACATCGGCTAACGGCGACTTTGCTAGCGGCGTTGCTATTCCACCGCTCGGGCTTCCAGGTCTCCTGCGTGTTCCGCAAGAGTGCCGCGGTTTTGTCGTTTTCGCCCATGGCAGCGGGTCGAACCTGTCCAGTCCGCGCAACGCCTATGTCGCCGAGGCGTTGAACAAGGCAGGATTCGCGACCCTGCTTTTCGATCTGCTTAGGGACGAGGAAGAAGCCGAAAGGCGAAACGTCTTTGACATCCCGCTCCTGGCCGACAGGCTGGCATCAGCGGTTGAATGGAGGGCGTCACAGGACGGTCTGGTCAATCTGCCGATTGGCCTGTTCGGCGCCAGCACCGGGGCCGCTGCAGCGCTCGTCGTCGCCGCGCGGTTCGGGAGCGCGGTCGCTGCCGTGGTCTCCCGTGGCGGTCGGCCCGATCTGGCAAAGGAGGCGCTCGAAGCCATCCACGCCCCCACGCTGCTCATCGTCGGCGGGCGTGATCGAGAGGTGCTGCTGCTGAACGAGACAGCGCTATCCAGGCTGAACTGTCCAAAGGCGCTGAAGATCATCCCCGGCGCGACACATCTGTTTTCCGAGCCCGGGGCCCTCGATGGCGTAATCGCCGAAGCAGCGGGCTGGTTCAGCACCTACCTGAAGTAGCTGCCCGGATAGGCTGATGTCGCGGTTTGATCCAACTCAAGGCACTTCCGCGTGTCTGGCGATTCAATGCCGGGGCGCCCGCTTAGACAGTGTGGGAGTGAGCGATGAGCTACAAGGATATTCTGGTTTTTCTGGACGGTTCCACCGACAACAATGCGCGAATGGAGTTTGCCTTTTCACTGGCTCAAGCTCACGGCGCGAGACTGACGGGTGTCGACGTGGACGCGGCTGCGGCCTTCGAGGGCGAATGGACCGAGCGCGCGAAATCGCTCGCAGAGACGTTCCATGCCGTCGCCAATCGCTCGGGCGTGCACGTCCGCTTCAAGATCGCGGATCGCAATGCGGCGGGATGGAAGGACTTCTATGCGCATTACGCGGATCTGCTGATCGCGACGCAGCCGAATCCGGAGGCCTTTGGCAAAGTCCTCTCCGGGGTGCCCGAGCAGGTTCTGATGTCGGCGGGGGTGCCGATGATCGTACTGCCGCAAGGCTGGAAGCCGCGGCCCGTCGGCAAGGAGGTCGTAATCGCGTGGTCGCCCAGCGCTCAAGCTACGCGCGTTGTGCACGATGCCATGCCGATCCTTGCCCGCGCAGAGAAAGTGACGGCGTTTGCATTCGACCCACCGGCCGACAGGGAGGATGCGGACGTCGAGATGCTTCGCGAGCATCTGCTTGCCCACGGCATCAAGATCGACATCGACATGTGGTCGAACGCTGGCGACCTGTCACCGATCGAAGCGCTGTATGCCTCTCCCGCACTCGAAGAAGCGGATCTCATTGTGGCCGGGGCTTACAGCCATTCACGATTCCGCGAAGCCCTGTTCGGCGGCATGACAAAATCCTTGCTCCAGCAGTTCTCCCTGCCGGTGCTGGTGTCGCACTGAACGGGTTACATCGAGACTCTCCAGCACTAGATTCAGGCAGCACTGACTGCGCGATGGATTTGGGCCGCGATGACTGACATCAGCCTCAGGTTGAACGAACGCCTTGGCCGAATCCATGCAATGCAACGCCTGGGCATAGAAGACGATCACGAGGCGCAAGTCTTCGGCCAGGGTCTGAACTTCTTTCACCTGGAAAACTGGTATTCGATCCACTCTGTGATCCGCAACGTGCTTCGGATCTCCGGCCTCTATGGGCGAGGGCGCCGCAATGCCGCCGATGTCCGGATCCGAACCAACCGCATCGCGTCGGCGAAACTGCCAAGCGAATTTGAAGGTTTCCGGATATTGCAGCTCAGCGATCTGCACGCCGATATGAGTCACGCGGCAATGGATCGGGTCATCGAACTGGCCGCTGATCTGGATTACGACATCTGCGTCCTCACGGGAGACTTCCGCGCCAAGACGTATGGCCCTTTCGAGGCGGCTTTGGATGGCGTCGCGCGCGTGCGGGCGTCTCTGAAGGGGCCCCTATACGGCGTGCTTGGCAATCATGACACTGTCCGAATGGTCCCGGCTCTGGAGGACATGGGCGTTCGCATGCTGATGAACGAGCTCGAGACGATCGAGCGCAGCGGCGAGCGCATCTACCTGGCCGGAATAGACGATGCGCATTTCTTCAGGGTCGACAACATCGAAAAGGCCGCGGCCGGAGTGCCGGCTGAGGCATTCGCAATCCTGCTTTCTCACACTCCGGAGATATATCGTCAGGCAGCGCACGCCGGATTCAACGTGCTGCTCGCGGGTCACACGCACGGCGGCCAGATTTGTCTGCCGGGAGGAATTCCGATCACCTTGGATTCAAAGCTTCCGCGAAGGATGGGCGCCGGTGTCTGGGTCTATTACGGCATGCTCGGCTACACCTCTGTCGGCGCAGGCTCAAGTGTGGTCGCGGTCCGCCTGAACTGTCTTCCAGAGATCACCCTCCATCAACTTCATCGTACGGAACTAGTAGGGCCTGTCTCTGATGCGAAGCATATAGAGAAGCCGAGAGACCATTAGCTCGCCGATCCAGAAGGCTCCGACCCCAATCAGAATGTCCCAAACCGAAAGGCCGACAAAGTCTTCGACAAGGACGAGGGGCAGAAGCGATTCGGGCACCTGATCGAGCCCCGGTGCTTCCGCGCTCGAAGCCAGTCGCAGCCGACGCTTGAGAAAGCTCGACAGCATGTCGCCTGCCATGGCGCCAAAACCGACAAGCGCTCCGATTGGCATGCCGAGCCCCACAACCGTTCCGCCGACCGCAGCCGCCAGGATTGCCAGCAGGAGCCCGCGAAGCGTCTTGGACTTGCCGAGGAGCGGTTGCCCATCCCAGAAAAGCCAGCCACCGTCGATCGGCCAAGCGAGTCGGTCGCCAAGCAACCTCTTGGCGATCACGGGCACGCCGTTCGCGAGGGTCAGCAGGACGAGGCACTGGGCAATCGGCCAGAAGTGAAGCTGCACCATGGGATTTCTCGCATTAACGGGAAGTCAGTGTAGTGAGGGGATCGAGCCAAGTCGCCTAGCCTAATATAGCCATCAACACCTCGCATCGATGTTCCTCCGATCCCGGTGTTGGATCGGTCGTTTCTTCATCGTCGAGAACGTTCCGGAGGCCTAGGGAGCGCCGTGTCAGCGCCCCCTGCCTGGCTTGATCCGCATCAATAACCGACAGCGGCGGCGGTGGCATGCTGTCGGATGATTCTGTGAAGCGGAGCGGCTCATGGTCAACGATCTCCGGGACCCGGACATTCGAGGATATCTCTGCGACGATGTTGATCCCGGCCTGCGGGCCTATATCCTCAAGGTCTACGACTTCATAGCCGACGCCTGTCCGCGAGCAGAGCCACGTGCCGATAACGCCTGAACAGTGCCGGGCCGGGCGCGCGCTGGCGAAAATCGACCGCGAAGAGCTGGCGGCCGAAATAGGCGTGTATGTCGATGTGATTGAAGCTTACGAGACGGGGCTTGCCTCCGACGGCGAGGTCGCGAAGATGGTACAACGTTCTCTTGAGAGCCTGGGCGTGCAGTTCCTTCCCGAGGAAGACGGGATTGGCGTGGGCGTCCGGCTCAAAGTCGATCGCGCAGGGACCAGGCAGATCGGCTGCTGGGAAGCGGAGGGCGGGCGCGTCGCGGAAGACGACGTTTCATGACGACGGCATCGGTGAGACAGATATGCGCTTGTTTGCCCTGAAAGAGACCGGTCGGTTGGGTCGGGATGTCGCGCAAGCCCTGGGTGTTGACCTCGATCCGCATGAGGAACGCGATTTTGAGGATGGCGAGCACAAGGCGAGGCCGCTTGCGAGCGTGCGGGGCGAGGATGTATTCGTCCTCCATAGCCTCGCAGGCGAGCGCGGCGCATCCGCCAACGACAAGCTTCTCAAACTTCTCTTTTTCATCGCCACGTGTCGGGAAAACGGCGCGGCGCGCGTTACCGCAATCGCGCCCTATCTTGCCTATGCGCGCAAGGAACGACAAACCAAGGCGCGTGACCCCGTAAGCACACGTTACGTGGCGCAGTTGTTCGAGGCGGTCGGCACCGACTGCCTGGTTACGCTCGACGTCCATAACTTCGCGGCTTTTCAAAACGCCTTCCGTTGCCGAACGCTCCATCTCAATGCTGGAGCCCTCTTCCTGCCCATGCTTCGCCAACTGGCCGGCGCCGAGCCTATCGTGGTGTTTTCTCCCGACGGCGGCGGCGTGAAGCGTGCGCAACTGATGAAGGAAAAGTGCGAGGCAGCAATAAGCAACGAGATGGGGTTCGGTTTCATGGAGAAACGCCGCAGCCGGGGCGTCGTCTCAGGCGATCTGTTCGCCGGCGAGGTGGACGGAAAAGTCATCTTCCTCATCGACGATATGATCAGTACCGGAGGCACGATGATCCGCGCTGCGCGCGCTTGCCGGGAGCGTGGCGCAAAGGAAGTTCACGCCATAGCCACCCACGGTCTGTTCGGCAAAGGGGCGGAAGCTTTGTTCACCGACCCAGCCATCGGGCGCGTTGTGGTTACCGACAGCGTGGCGTCGGCGTTGAAGGCAGGAGCCGGCCGCGAAGCAAAACTGCAGGTTCTTTCGATCGCCCCGCTGATTGCCGAGGCGGTCAAGCGCCTGCACGGGAATGGCTCAACTTCCGAATTGGCTGGGATGGAGAGCTGAGTTCGACTTTCGCTGCAGCGATGTAGGAGAGTGCCAGGGGGCGCCATCTGTCGGGATCACGGACAACGGGATCGAAAAGATGCGCCATGCAAAGGCGTGCTCGAAGCAGCATCCGGAACGCACCATAGAAGCTCAGGACTTCATCGTCAGGCCGGCCGCCCAGGCGCGCTTCGAGCGAGCCGAGCAGGGCCGGTCGCACCCAGCGCGCGCCCAACATCGCGCATTCGAGACCCAGATAGTTGATCTCGTCGTAAGGATCGACGACGCGCATGGAGCGATCGAATTCGAGACAGTCTATGACCTGCATCGGCGTGCCGATATAGACGTGCTCGGGCCGCAGGTCGCCGTGTCCCTCGACAATCGTACCTGCTTCGATGCGGGCCTTGATCCTCGCGGCTACCTGCTCAAACCTGGTATCGGCCGCTTCGAACAAGGGCAGGGCTGCATCTGAGACGCCGAGTGCCGGCCGGCCCAGAATGGCTCGATTGATCGCCTGCTCCTTGACGAGGCTTTTCAGGTAAAGGCCACCGTCTTCGATCTCCAGCGAACAGGCCGAATAGAAGCCGGCCAACAGGTCGCCTAGCTTGTGAATGTCGTTCCCGGTCACGACACCTTTTCGCAACCTCACGTCCAGCAGGTCGACCTCGGGCAGCCGTTTCATCTCGATCAGCCAGTCGACGATCCGCCCTTGCACTCCAAAAGTGAGACGTCCGTCCTGGGTGCATCGCAGCGGCGTGACGGAACAATAGGTGTCGGGCGCGAGCCGCTTGTTCAGCCGCAATTCCTCCTCGCAGAAGAACCGGCGCCGTGCGGGCGTGCCGAAATCGAGGAAGGGATATTGCACGGGCTTCTTCAGCTTGTAGACGCGGTCCTCGGTCAGGAAAACCCAGGACATATGCGTTTCCCGGGCCTCAACAAAGGATGCGGCATGAGGATACGACCCTGCATCGCTCAGGAAGCGTACCTTTGCCGCTAGATCGATCATCGACAATCATCCTCGCAGTCGCTCATGGATCACACCGTGCACCGGAACAGATCGATCAAACGGCGCAGCGCGCCTTGATGCGCATCAACGAACCGGGCGCTTGTTCGCGTATTGTACCCTGTTGGAACGATCCGACGAGGTACTTCAGGATGACCATTCAGACCGGCATTCAGACTGTCCCCGCAACGATTGTCGCTTCCCGAGGCCTGCCGGCCATCAATTTGCTGGTTGCAGGCAGGCTGCGCGACTATGCCGATCTGCTCGCGCAGCAAGGTGAGAGCGGATTTCGCGCCAGAGCCTTTGAGCACGCAGCCGATATGATCTCGGCTCTCGACCGCCCGGTGGATCAGATTCTTCTGCAGGAAGGCCGTGAGGGATTGATCGCGCTTCCCGCAGTTGGAACGGGTATTGCCAGCGCGATTGCCGAGATGGTCACCACCGGGCGCTGGTCGCAAATGGACAGGCTGCGAGGAGAACTTGCGCCTGAAGTTCTGTTCAGGAGCATCCCGGGCATCGGCGCGAAGCTGGCTGACCGGCTTGCCAAGGAGGGCCAACTCGAGAGCCCGGAGGAGCTCGAGCATGCCGTTCGCTTCGGCAAGATTCCTGTAAGGGGCATCGGCCCGCGACGCAGGCGGATGATTGCCGCAGCCATCGCGGAACGCCTCGGACGGCCGATATTCGTTTCCGAGGCCAGGGTTGCTCGCCCGCCTGTCACACTGCTTTTGCAGGTGGACCGGATGTATCGCGAGCGCGCGGCTGCGGGACAGCTGCGCAAGATAGCGCCGAAGCGTTTCAATCCCACTGGCGATGCTTGGCTACCCATCCTGCATGCCCGCCATGGCGACTGGCATTTCACCGCTCTGTTTTCAAACAGCCAGCTCGCGCACCAGCTCAACAAAACGGCGGACTGGGTCATCATCTACTATCACAAGGACGGCCAGCCCGACGGCCGGTGCACCGTGGTCACCGTCACACGCGGGCCATCGCTCGGGCAACGCGTGATCCGCGGGAGAGAAAGCGCAGAAGACGAAGAGGAGATGTCGGATGAAACGCGGAATCGGAAGTGAAGACATCGAGACGCCGGAACTGGCAATTCCGGTCCGGAAAGTCTGCTTCATAGTCGCCAAGGCACATGAATTCGACGTCAAGGTTGCCATTGCCGAGCCGGACGCGGGATCCAATCCCACGGACGACAATGAGATCGCGGTGCTTCAGGATCACGACGACGACCCTGTGCGTGAAGAGCTTGGTTCGCTGATCTCGGAGCTCTCCATCGATGAGCAGGTCGACCTTGTGGCGTTGATGTGGCTCGGCAGGGATGACGGTGAGGCCGCCGATTGGGAAGAGGTCCGCCAGCAGGCCGCCTTCGCCCACAACGAACACACGGCCGGCTATCTCTGCGGCAACCCGCTCCTGGGCGATCACCTCGAGGCCGGGCTTGATGCTCTCGGCCTGTCCTGCTCCGACTGAACCGAACTCGATGCGCATCAAGGGATCTACCGGCCTCCGATGCAGACGCGAAGGATGTCGGCATGATTGGCCATGTGGTCATCGGCCGGGAAGGCAGGACGGTGGCCGAGGTCAGGGACATTTCGCACTCGCTGAGGCGCCGGGTTGATGCGGATCATGCCTTTTGACGCAGATCAACGACCGCCCGCCGCATCCGGACAAGGGTAAAAACAAGGCGCTGGCGCCCGTCGTCTTCTCGGTTTGGTTAGGAATCGACGAATGCCCAACACTAAGGTCATCGATGACGCCACCGAGTTGCTCCCCTCGAATGGCCGTTCGGCGGGCCGAATGCTTGTGCCGAGCCAGCCTGAGCCCAGCATCCCGGAGATCGTTCCTGCCGCCACCGTGAAACGGCGCCGCCGGCTTTGGCTCGCATTGGCGCTGGTTGCGGTCGCCGGCGCTGCGACAGGCGGATATTGGTGGCTGCATGCCGTTCCCGGACTGCCCGCCGGGATCGCCTTCGGCAACGGTAGGGTCGAGGCGGACGAGATCGACATCGCGGCCAAGTTCAGCGGTCGCATCGCCGCGCTTCTCGTCGATGAGGGAGATGTCGTTCGCGCCGGCCAGGTGGTCGCGCGGATGGACACGCAGGACCTCGAGATGTCGCTCCGCAAATCCGAGGCACAGGTGCTTGGGGCCAATCGGATGCTCGACGAGGCGCGAGCCGGCGTCGAGCAGCAAAAGGCCCAGGCCAAGCTCGCCGAGCAGCAGCTCACCCGCGCGATTGTCCTCGTCGACAAAGGTTACGCGACAGCCGAGATTCTCGACCAGCGTGAGCAGCAGATGAGCGCTGCCAATGCTGCGCTGGCTGCCGCCAATGCCCGCGTCGGGCAAGCCGAACAGACGCTGGCGGCCGCCAGTCACGATGTCGAGCTCTACCGGATCAACATCGCCGACAATTCGCTCGTCGCTCCTCGCGATGGCCGCGTTCAATATCGCCTGGCCAATATCGGCGAGGTGATCGGCGCCGGCGGCAAGGTCTTGACCATGATCGACGCCGGCTATGTCTATATGGATATTTTCCTGCCCACGGCGGAAGCCGGTCGCACGACCGTGGGCAGCGCCGCGCGCATCGTGCTTGACGCCGCGCCTGAATCGCCAATCCCGGCCAAGGTTGTCTTTGTCTCCGGAGAGGCGCAGTTCACGCCAAAAGCAGTGGAGACCAAGGCAGAACGCGACAAGCTGATGTTCCGGGTCCGCGTGCGCGTCGACCCCGACTATCTGCGCATTCATGCGGCGGAGGTGAGCTCGGGGCTTCCGGGGCTCGCCTATGTGCACGTCAACGGCAGTGCAGAGTGGCCGACCTTCCTCGCAGCAGGGCGGACGGATGAGCCATCTCGCTAATGTTGTCGCCGTCGAGGGGCTCTCTCACTCCTACGGTCGCAGGCTTGCGCTCGACGGCGTTACACTCAGGGTCCCGACCGGTGCGCTCGTCGGATTGATCGGTCCGGACGGCGTCGGCAAGTCGACTCTGCTCAGCCTGGTCGCCGGGGCCAAACGCATTCAGACGGGCCGCGTGGCGGTCTTCGGCCGCGATATGGCCGACCAACGCCATCGTTCCGCCGTGTGCCCGCGCATAGCCTTTCTGCCGCAGGGGCTCGGCAAGAACCTTTACCCCGATCTCAGCGTCCGGGAGAATATCGATTTCTTCGGACGCCTCTTCGGGGAGCCGGCCGGCGAGCGCGCCCGGCGCATTGACGAGCTGCTCGAGGCGACCGGCCTGGCGCCCTTTCCCGACCGCCCGGCCCGAAAACTCTCAGGCGGCATGCGGCAAAAACTCGGCCTTTGCTGCGCGCTCGTTCACGACCCAGACCTACTCATTCTCGACGAGCCAACCACGGGCGTCGACCCGCTGTCGCGCCGGCAATTCTGGGAGCTGATCGAACGCATGCGAGCGAGGCGGGCCGGCATGAGCGTGGTCGTAGCCACCGCCTATATGGAGGAGGCGGAGCGCTTCGACGAGCTCATCGCTATGAATGCCGGGCGGATCCTCGCTTCGGCCACGCCGGCTGAACTGAAACGGCTGACAGGGCAGGGGAGCCTGGAGGAAAGCTTCATTGCGCTTTTGCCCGAGGCAGTTCGCGCCGGGCGTCGCGCGCTCTCCATTCCGCCGCGGCCATCGGGCGAACACGAGGCGGTCATCATCGCTCGCGACCTCACCCGGCGCTTCGGCGAATTCGTAGCGGTCGACGGCGTGAGCTTCGCCATCGAACGCGGCGAGATCTTCGGCTTCCTGGGCTCGAACGGCTGCGGCAAGACCACCACGATGAAGATGCTGACAGGGCTGCTGCCGGCCTCCGACGGCAAGGCATGGCTGTTTGGGCAGCCGATCGATGCCACCAACATGCGCCTGCGCAGGCGTGTCGGCTACATGTCCCAGTCTTTCTCGCTCTATACCGAGCTGACCGTGAGGCAAAACCTCGACCTGCACGCCCGTCTCTTCCATATCGCCGCAGACAGGGCGAAATCGCGCATCGCCGTGCTTATCGAACGGTTCGGCTTCGGCCCTTATGTGGACCAGCGGGCCTCGCAGCTGCCCCTCGGCATCCGTCAGCGGCTCTCGCTCGCCGTTGCCGTGGTGCACGAGCCGGAACTTCTTATCCTCGACGAGCCCACCTCGGGAGTCGATCCGCTTGCACGCGACAGCTTCTGGGAGCTCCTCGTCGAGCTTTCGCGGCGGCAAGGCGTCACCATCTTCGTCTCGACCCATTTCATGAACGAGGCGGCGCGTTGCGATCGCGTCGCGCTCATGCATGGCGGCAGGGTGGTGGCCGCCGGCACGCCGGCCGAGTTGGCCGAAGCCAAGGGAGCAGCCGATCTGGAGGATGCCTTTGTTGCCTATCTCCAGTCAGCAGGCGGCGAAAGCTCCAGTCCGGTCAGCAGCCCGCCAGAGCCTGAGCGCGCCGCGATCTCTGCGTCCGCGCGCGTGGCACCACGGGCCGGCTTCAGCCTGGGACGGCTTTTCGCCTATTCGTGGCGCGAGGCGCTGGAGCTTTGGCGCGATCCAGTGCGGCTCGGTTTTGCCCTCCTCGGCACGGCGTTTCTCATGGTTGTCTTCGGGCTCGGCATCAATACCGATGTCAATCAGGTTACTTTCGCCGCCCTGGACCGCGACAACTCACCGGAAAGCCGTGCCTATCTGCAGGAGTTCCGCGGATCGCCCTATTTTGCGGAACGGAAAACACTGGCCAGCTACGACGACCTCGATCAGGCGCTGCGCAGCGCCGCCTTCGCATTGGCTATCGAGGTGCCGCCGGGCTTCGGCCGCGACATCCGGCGTGGGGCGGCGCCCGAGATTGGTGCGTGGATCGACGGCGCCATGCCCTTCCGTGCCGAAACCATCCGCGGCTATCTTACTGGCCTGCATCAGCAATATGTCGCCGACCTCGCGGCCGCTGCCGGCAATCGGCCAGTGTCGCCGCTCATTGAAACTCGATTCGTCTACAACCAGGACTTCAAGAGCATCTTCGCCATGGTGCCGGGGACGATCGCGATGCTGCTCGCATTCATGCCAGCCATGTTGATGGCTGTTGGCGTTGTCCGGGAGAAGGAACTGGGTTCGATCGTCAATCTCTACGTCACTCCCGTGACGCGGCTCGAATTTCTCCTGGGCAAGCAACTGCCCTACGTCATCCTTTGCTTGATCAGCTTTCTTACCCTCTTCGTAATGGCCGTTTTCCTGTTTGGCGTGACGCTGAAAGGCAGCTTCTGGGTGCTCCTTCTCGGTGCGCTGCTTTACGTGACGGCGATGACCGGCTACGGCTTGGTGATCTCGGCATTCACGCGAACCCAGATTGCCGCGCTCTTCGTTGCGGGGATCATGACCTCTCTGCCTGCCGTGCAGTTCTCCGGCATGTTGGCGCCTGTCTCCTCGCTTGTGGGTTTCCCGGCCTTTATGGCCCATACTTTCCCGGCGATGTATTTCCTGCGCATCTCGGTCGGCACCTTCACCAAGGCGCTCGGTTTCCAGGAACTTGCCGGAAGCCTGTCGGCGCTGGCAGTCTTCATCCCCATCCTCATCTTGATCAGCTTGGCGTTCCTTCGCCGCCAGGAGCTATGATGTTCATGCAGCACCTAGCGAACATCTTCTGGCTCGGCACCAAGGAACTCCGCAGCTTCTCGCGCGATTTCGTGCTCTTCGGCTTCGTCATCTACTCCTTCACGCTAGCGGTCTATGCGCAGGCCGAGAGCCCGGCGCAGGAGGCCCACAACTCTTCCGTCGCCATCGTCGATGAGGATCATTCGACGCTCTCGCGCGCGATTGCCGCGGCCTTGCTGCCGCCCTATTTCAGTCCCCCGACCGAGGTCGTCGCCGGTCAGGTCGACGAACTGATGGACACGGCCCGCAGCACGTTCGTGCTCGACGTTCCACCGCATTATGAACGCGGCATCGTGGCTGGCCGCCGACCGGCTATCCAGGTCAATGTCGACGCCACCGCAATGATGCAGGCAGGCATCGGCGCCGGCTACCTGCAGCAGATCATCGCTCGCGAAATCGCCCGCTCTGCCACGGGTTCCGAACCTTCGCGGGCCGAGCCTGTGAATCTTGCCGTCCGCGTCGCCTTCAATCCCAATCTCACCACTCAACTCTTCAATGCGGTCATGGCCATCATCGGCAACGTCAACATGCTGGCCATCATACTTGCGGGTGCGGCAATCATCCGCGAACGGGAGCACGGCACGATGGATCATCTGCTGATCATGCCGCTCACGCCTTTTGAGATCGCGGCTGCCAAGGTGTGGGCGAATGGCCTGGTGATCACCGTCGCGGTCGGCCTGTCACTCTGGTTGGTGATAGAGACGCTGCTCGGAATTCCGATCGTCGGCTCCATTCCGCTCTTCATGGCGGGCGTCATGATCTATTTGTTCTTCGCAACCGCCATCGGCATCTTCCTGGGTACGGTGGCTCGCTCGATGCCGCAGCTTGGGCTGCTGTTCGTCCTGGTCGCTCTGCCAATGAACATCCTGTCCGGCGGCAACACGCCGCTCGACAGCATGCCGGCGTTCTTACGAGCGGTGATGGAGCTGTCACCCTCGACCCATTTCGTAAGCTTCGCGCAGGCCATCCTTTATCGAGGCGCCGGCATTGACGTGATTTGGCCGCAGTTTGCTGTCGTCGGGATCGTCGGCGGCATATTCTTCGCCCTCTCCATCATGCGTTTCCGCAAGATCAGCGCCGCCATGATGTGAGGTCGGCGCAAGCGCGCGCTCGTGCCGGCGAGAAACATCCAAGCACGGCCGCCCTCATGAGGGCTGGCCCCTACGATCGGACGGGCGTCCGACTCGTACGTTTCTTCGGGGGGCACCAGGATCAGCATTTCGCGCCGGCTAAAGCGCCGGGTTGATTGTGATCAATGCCTGGCGGCGAGGGACGCGGCAGAGATTCCAGATCGATGGAAACAGGTGGAATTGGCCATGCAGATCGAACCTCAGATCAGGTTCAATGGAATGGAGCCATCGCCCTCGGTGGAGGAGGTCGTGCGCGAGCGAATTGCCCGTCTCGACCGCTTCCACGACAGGATCACCTCATGCGCAGTCGTGATCGAGGCGCCGCACCGGCGCGGGCACAAGGGCAACCTCTACCGCGTGCAGGTCGACATCACGGTACCCGGAAACGAGATAGTGACCGGCCGGGAGCACGAACAGAATCATGCCCACGAAGACGTCTATGTCGCCATCCGCGACAGCTTCAACGCAGCGCAACGCCAGCTCGAGGATCTAGTCCGCAAAAAGAGCGGCTATCGCATCAAGTCGCACCCCGAAACCCTGCGCGGGAAGATCGCGCGGCTCGCGCCCGAAGAGGGCTACGGCTTCATCGCCGCACAGGACGGACGGGAGTTCTTCTTTCGCCGGGAGAGCATGGCATCGGCCAAGCAGTGGTCCTCGCTGACCATAGGCACCGACGTACGTTTCTCCGAGCATGAGGGCGAGAAGGGACCGCACGCCTCCGCGGTGACGGTCATTTGAAGCGGAGATGCAGCCTGTAGGTGAGGAGAAGATCATGAGCAGCGGGCCATACTTCCTTCGCCCATAGCGTTCAGGAGGCAAATCTCTGGCTCAAGGCCATTGCCACAAAGCTCCATTTCGAGGAAAGGCGTTTCGCCTGCGGCGCGCTGCGTGCCGTGCCGCCACGCGCTTCGAGACAGGCTGCTGCATCCCGCGCCGTGTTTCAGGTCGTCTTCGATCAACTCGATCCCGGAGAAACGGCCAAGGTCATTGATCGGCTTCCAATTTCCTTGAGGTCCTGTGACCGGAAGCGGCAAGGCGTGCGTCATAAGGCTGCTCGAACGATGGGGGTGAAAGACATGAAAGCGAAGACGACGGCAGGCTGCGGTATTGGTAGTCCACCCCGCTTTCGATCCCTTTGAGCCAAATAACTTTCTGCGAAAATTTCCCGCGCGAAGCGCCCCTTTTGCTGCTTCGTCGCGCGACGACGACCGAAGGCTCCTGTGTCCAGTCGTCTCGTCTTGACGGGGATCAAAGTCATCAAGGGCGAGAACCGGCACAGTGACTTCGGTTTCGGAGGTAACGTAATGGTTGCGCAATCCAATCCCCGAATCGTCTGGTTCGAAGATATCGGACGAGATGATGTTGCCCGTGTTGGCGGCAAGAACGCTTCGTTGGGCGAACTGGTCCGCGCGCTGCGTCCGAAGGGCATTCGCGTTCCCCCCGGCTTTGCGACTACGGCCGAGGCCTATTGGGCGTTCGTCCAGGCCAATGGTTTTGAGGAGCGAATGCGCCGCCTTCTCGCCGATCTGGACGAAAGCAAGATTTCCCTTGAGGAGGCGGGGAAGGCCGTTCGAGGGCTGTTCTTGCACGGTGACTGGCCCGAGCAAATAGCAGATGAAATAGCTGCCGCCTACCGGCAGCTTTGCGAACGCGCCGGCAGGTCGGAAGTCGATGTCGCCGTCCGTTCCAGCGCAACAGCCGAAGACCTGCCGGGCGCCAGCTTTGCCGGCCAGCAGGAAACTTTCCTGAATATTCGCGGCGAGAGGGCGCTGCTCGCTGCCTGCCGCCGTTGCTACGCCTCGCTCTTCACCGACCGGGCGATCAGCTATCGCAAAGCACAAGGCTTCGACCATATGAGCGTCGCCCTCTCGATCGGCGTTCAGCAGATGGTCCGTTCGGACATCGGCGGATCTGGCGTGATGTTTTCGATCGATACAGAGACGGGCTTCAAGGATGTGGTGCTGATCGACGCCAGCTGGGGGCTTGGCGAGAACGTCGTTCAGGGCATCGTCGATCCCGACGAGTACCAGGTCTTCAAGCCGCTGCTGGCGAATCCAGCCGTGGTGCCGATCATCGGCAAGAAGCGGGGCGGCAAGGAGCAAAAGCTGATCTACGCCGCCGGCGAGAAGCCGACACGCAATGTCCCGACCTCCAAGGCGGAGCGCTTGGCCTTCGTGCTGGAGGACACGGAAATCCTGACGCTCGCCAGATGGGCTGCCGCGATTGAAGCCCACTATGCCTGCCCGATGGACATGGAATGGGCCAAGGACGGCGAGTCGGGCGAGATCTTCATCGTCCAGGCGAGGCCGGAGACGGTTCAGTCGCGCCGTCAGGCGGCGGCGTTCAAATCCTATAGGATCGTCAAGGCCGGGCGGAAGATTCTCAGCGGACTTGCCGTCGGGGATGCGGTGGTAGCGGGCCGCGTCTGCCTGATTGAAGACCCCCGCGACATCGGCAACTTTGTCGACGGTGCGATACTCGTCACCCGCACTACGGATCCGGATTGGGTGCCGGTGATGAAGAGGGCGACCGCGATCGTCACCGACCATGGCGGGCGCACGTCGCATGCGGCTATTGTCAGCCGTGAATTGGGGCTGCCGGCGATCGTCGGCGCCGGCAACGCCACCGCGTTGTTGCATGACGAGCAGGAAGTGACGGTGTCCTGCGCGGAGGGTGATCAGGGCTTTGTCTATGAAGGGACGGCGACGTTCGAAACCGAAACGGTCGAGGTCGGTAATCTGCCGCGGACCCGCACGCAGCTGATGCTGAACCTCGGGAATCCCGCAGCGGCCATGCATTGGTGGCGCCTGCCGGCGGACGGCGTCGGCCTCGCCCGCATGGAGTTCGTGGTGAGCAACCACATCCGCGTCCATCCGATGGCGCTCCTGCGCTACGATGAGCTCAAGGATCAGGCCGCAAGACGAGAAATTGCCGAGCTGACGGTCGGCTACCCGGACAAGGCCGAATACTTCGTCGACCGCCTGGCGCGCGGCCTGGCGCGAATTGCCGCCGCGCTCTACCCCAAACCGGTCATCGTCCGCATGAGCGATTTCAAGACGAACGAATATGCCGGGCTGGTCGGTGGCGCGGAGTTCGAGCCGAAAGAGGAAAACCCGATGATCGGCTTCAGGGGCGCCGCGCGCTATTACTCGCCGCGCTACCGGGATGGTTTCGCGCTCGAATGCCGTGCTGTCCGCCGCCTTCGCAATGACATGGGTTTCCGCAATGTCGTCGTGATGATCCCGTTCTGCCGATCGACGCATGAGGCCGACCGCGTGCTGGAAGTCATGGCCGAGAACGGCTTGCGCCGGGGAGAGGACGGACTTGAGGTCTTTGTCATGTGCGAGGTCCCATCGAATGTGATCCTTGCGGCCGAGTTCGCAAAACGCTTCGATGGGTTCTCGATCGGCTCGAACGACCTCACGCAGCTCACGCTCGGCGTCGACCGGGATTCAGCCGACTTGGCCACCCTGTTCGACGAGCAGGATCAGGCGGTGAAGTGGATGATTTCCAGCGTCATCGCCGCGGCACGAAGGGCGGGCGCCAAGATCGGTCTCTGCGGCCAGGCACCCAGCGATCATCCTGAGTTTGCTGCCTTCCTCGTCGGGTGCGGCATCGATTCGATTTCCGTGAGCCCTGACAGTTTCATCGCGGTAAAGCACCAGATTGCTGCAGCCGAGGCCGCACGGAAATCGGAAAAGGCACGATGAAAGCCAGCGACATCATGACCATTGGTGCAACAACGGTGCGCCCCGACAGCACGATCGCCCATGCGGCGCGCCTGATGGTCGGACGCGGGATCAGCGGCTTGCCCGTCGTGACCCCACACGGAAAACTTGTCGGAATGATCACCGAACACGACCTGCTTCGCCGCAAGGAACTCGGCACCGCAGATCATCGCTCGCACTGGCTTGGTCTTTGGCTGGATGCGGACACGTTGGCACATCACTATGCGCGCGAACATGGTCGCAGGGTCGAAGACGTGATGACCCGCGACGTCGTCAGCGTTGGTCTGGATACTCCAGTCAATGAGATCGTGGATACGATGGAGACCAGAGGGATCAAGCGCGTTCCGGTGGTTCGAGATGAACAGGTGATCGGCATGGTAAGCCGCGCCAATCTGTTGTCGGTCCTGGCGCGCCTGATGGGTGAGCCGTCTCAACCAGTTGTCAGCGACCTGGCAATTCGCAAGAGTATTGTGGACGAATTGACGGGAAGGGACTGGGCACCGGGCGTCATGATCGACATTCTCGTCCGCGACGGCATCATTACACTGAAAGGAACGGTCAAGACCGAGCATATACGGGACGCCATTCGCGTGGTTGCCGAGAACGCGCCTGGCGCGGTTCGCGTATGGGACAATATTCGTGTCGTTACCGATTCCTGATGCTTGGGCTTGCCCTGGCATGAGGCAGTTCGCGACGGCCGCGGTGAAGATCGGGCCTTGAGCTCACGGAGGATTGGCGCCGGAGGTCTTCATCAAAGTCCTCAGATTGCCGATTCTATCCAACGCTGAACTGCTCTAACGCCGCGGTATCCTTGGTACCGTTCCGGACCACTGCCTGGTCTCGATGTTGCGACCGAGCGCCAGGGCGTTCGCGATCTTTGCAAAGACAATTCCAAACAGGAAGCCGCCGATGTGCGCCCACCACGCGATATCGGTCGCCATCGAGTGGGCGAACAGCGCTTGCGTTCCTTGCAGGATCTGGGCAGCGAACCAGAACACGGCGAAGAACAGTGCCGATACCGGAATAAAGAGCGGCAGGAATAGGATCGGCACAAGGAGAATGACCTGCGCCCGTGGGTAGGTCACGGCATAGGCGGCGATAACGGCGGCAATCGCTCCGGAAGCGCCGAGCGCGGGCTCCGAAGACGTCCAATAGGCTACGAGATGCGTGGCGCTGGCAGCCACGGCGCCTGCCGCATAGAGAATGAGAAACCCCAAGCGGCCGCATCGGCCCTCCATGGCAGGACCGAAGATCCAAAGGCTCCACATGTTCAAAATGATGTGCAGCCAGCCGCCGTGAAGGAAGGTGTTGGTGAGGAGTGGCCAGTAGTTGTTCGGGTCGAGGCCGGCGGCCATTGCCGCCCGCGGGTCCGAGTAACGCGCCGGAATGAGGGCAAAGTGCTCCAGGACCCAGTTCAGGTTGCGTTCGGGCATCCCGCTCATCCAGAGGAAGATCGCGAAATTGATTGCGATCAGGCCAAGGACGACGAGCGGCCGGCGGGCGCGTGGAGCAGTATCATAGATCGGTATCATGCAGGGCCGTCTCGTCCATTTCGCTGCGCATCAGCCAAAGCCCCGGCACCATCGGCAGCCAGAGAGTGAAACCGCGCAGGATCAGGGTGGCGGCAAGACTGCTTTCGATGCCGCTTCCCATAACGTGGAGCAGGCCTGTGCAGGTTCCCTCGAAAGTGCCCAGGCCGAGAGGGATTGGTGAGAGCGTAGCCACCACCGAAGCCAGGACGAAGCTCAGGAACGCGCCGATTGGACCAACGTCGAGCCCTACCGAGCGGGCGGCAATCCACAATGTCGCCGCGTCCAGCAGAAAAACGCCGATCTGCAGGAAAAAGGCCTCAAGGATGAGTTTCCCATCGCGAAGCATGTCCGTGTGGGCGCTGCCGAGAATCGCAGCCATCTTTGCCGCCGGCGCCCAGCGAAGCGCGGCCTTCGGGATGATACGCCCTTGTCGCCGGATCAGAAGGAAGGTGGCAAGCACCAGCGCGAGAAGAACGAGGACGAAAGCGATCGCAAGCGGAAGCCGAGCCGTGCCGAGGTCGCCGCTGTGCCACAAGATCACGAAGGCCAAAAGACCGACCATCAGGTAGCTCGCATAGTACGAAAACCCGTCGACCAGAAGCGCTGTCATGACCAGTGACGGGGCCACTCCCCGCCGTACCAGTCCTTTCGCGACGATCACGATACCGCTGAAGCCCCCGGAGGGAAGTGCCTGATTGGCAAAAAGCTGCACGACCGCGAGCTTGAACAGACCGGCAAACGACTGTCGGGTTTCAGTGCGCGAAAAGATCCTGAACCAGACCGCAGCGGCGCAGGCGTAGGTGGCGATCTGACATGCCACGGCCGCGGCGAGCCAGAGGGGATTGGCGGATCTCAACGTGGAAAGGAAAACCTGAACATCGCCGAAATGCAGTGCAAAGCCGACAATCACGCCCAGGAGAAGCAGGCCCGACAGCCAGCCGATCGCAACGCCGATGCCCGGAAGCTCGATTTCAGGAAGGCCAGGCACGGATTTGGGATGGATGGCCTCTTCTTCTTTGGGAGGCCGGGTTGCGTCCTGTCGATGCTCGAGGGGAGTTTCCCCGCTCAAGGGCGCGCGGCCTCAGATGGCGAGTGATGGGTTTGCATCTGAAAGCCGGTGACGATTGGAGGCGGCGAGAAGTTCTTGAAGCCAAGTCGCGGCTCGTCGCAGTTTGGGTCGAATTCGCCGAGTGGAACCGAGCGATGACATTGAGGTACGCCCGCGTGCGAGTTGCTGGAGGTTCCAATAGAGCCTGTAGTCTGCGAGCACCCGGCAACCGTCACAAGTAAAACGATCGAGGCAACTAGCTTGCTGTCCTTGAGAATCTGTTTTCTTCCTGACATGGATACGCCCTTTTCCGCTTACAAAACAACAAATCAATCAATCATTTACCATAATCCGCTCAAGGGTTTCTTTGTCTTGGATCAAAACACAGCACGGATTTGAAGCACCGAGAGACGGCCGAGTCGCAGGCGCCGCGAGGCGTGGCGGGCTTGACGGCTACCGAGATCGGTATCGAAGGCCGCGGCGAAGTTTGGTGACGACAAAACACCTCGTCGAACATGCATCGTTGCGGACGGGACGAGACGGCTTTCGCGGTCTCGTCCCAAGACAGCAACTACAGCGTCATCACCATGCGGCCATCGACCTTCCCGGCTCCGAGATCATCGAAGATCGTATTGATGTCTTCGAGCTTCGCCTTGTGGATGTGTGTCTTGACCTTGCCCTCAGCTGCGAACGCGATGGCTTCCGCCAGATCCTTGCGCGTGCCGACGATGGAACCCCGAATTGTGATACGCTTCAGTACAACGTCGAAGATCGGTGTGCCAAACTCGCCGGGCGGAAGGCCGTTCAGGCTGATCGTGCCCTTGCGTCTCACCATCTGCAGCGCCTGTGAGAAGGCCGGCACCGAAACGGCGGTCACGAGCACGCCGTGAGCGCCGCCGCCGGTCGCCTTAACCACCTGCGCCGCCGCGTCGGGCGATCTTGCGTTGACGACGGCATCGGCGCCTAGCTGGCGCGCCAGGGCCAGTTTCTCGTCTGTTACATCGAGCGCGGCGACATGCAGGCCCATTGCCTTCGCATACTGCACCGCGACGTGCCCGAGACCGCCGATCCCCGAAATGGCGATCCATTCGCCTGGCTTGGCTTCGGTCTCCTTGATGCCCTTGTAGGTGGTCACGCCGGCGCACAGGATCGGCGCCATCTCGACGAAGTCGACATTCCTGGGGAAGCGCGCCACGTACGGAGCGCTGCCGATCGCATATTCGGCGAAGCTGCCGTTCACCGTATAGCCGCTCATATGCTGGTGCTCGCACAGCGTTTCCCACCCGGTCCCGCAATATTCGCAGCAACCGCACGCGTCGTGCAGCCAGGCGATGCCGACGGGGTCACCTTCTTTAAGCCCGGTGACGCCCGGCCCCAAGGCAGCGACGATGCCGGCCCCTTCGTGGCCTGGGATGAATGGAGGCGTCGGCTTGACCGGCCAATCTCCGCTCGCCGCATGAAGGTCGGTGTGACAGACGCCGCTGGCAATGATCTTGACCAGAACTTCACCCGGCCCCGGCTCGGGGATCGGCACTTCTTCGATCGTCAGCGGTTTGCCGAATGCGTGGACCACCGCAGCCTTCATTGTCTTTGCCATAATCGATCTCCGTTGAATTGGCCGATCGCACGATAGAAGCGCCAGGCCGCGCGGCTTTGATGCAGGTCAACGCCGTCGCTTGGCATCGCCAGATCAGGCCGGCAGAGGCTTTGGCCTGGCCAGTCGGCGACGAGACGGCGAGATGCGACCAAGATCTCATCGCTACGCTCGTCGCGAAATCTGATTCAAATCAAAGAAACGGGCGCCGGAGAAGGCAATGTAAAGCTCCACTCGAAGGAGGGAAGACTATCCCAAGCTGTTCACTATTGACGGGGTTGTCGCCTATCTCACCAGCAGCGTGCAGCCACAAGGGACAAGAAGTTCATGAGCATTGCACGTCCTGCGCCAATCCTGACCATAACGCTCAACCCGGCGGTCGATGTCTCGAGCGAGACGGAAACGGTACGCCCGGTCCGCAAGGTCAGAACCTCCAATATAAGGTATGATCCCGGCGGCGGCGGCATCAACGTGGCGCGCGTGATCACGGCTCTGGGAGGAAAGGCCGAAGCCTATTTCCTGGCGGGAGGAGAGACAGGATCGCTGCTGACCCGCCTGCTGCAAGCCGAAGGAATCGCCGGCCATCTCGTGCCGATCCAAGGTCAGACGAGGATCAGCTTTATGGTTCGAGAGCGTAGCACCGGCCTCGAATACCGCTTTGTTCCCGAAGGACCTCCCGTACAGCCTCGCGAATTGGAGCCGTGCCTGGATGTCGTTGCATCCCACAAGGGACAGTACGTCGTCGCGAGCGGCAGCCTCCCCATCGGCGCGCCCCCCGATATCTACGCTCGAATGGCCAAGCTGGCAGCCACCCGCGGCGCGAAATTCATTCTCGACAGCTCAGGCACGGGGCTTGAAACGACGCTGAAGCAGTCGCGGCTGTTCCTGGTGAAACCGAGCCGTGGGGAATTGGAACAGTTCGTCGGCCGCAAGCTCGACGATGCCGGCGTCGGCCGAGCTGCATCCGACATCGTGGCCAGCGGCGCGGCCGAACTGGTCGCGATTACCATGGGGGTGGATGGCGCACTTCTCGCCAGCGCCCGGGGCGTCCTGCGCGAGCCGGCGATCCATGTGCGTGTGCGCTCCGCGCTCGGCGCGGGTGACAGCTTCCTTGGAGCAATGGTCTGGGCGCTTTCAGAAGGACGGTCTCCGGAGGAGGCATTCCGCTTGGGCGTTGCGGCCGGTGCCGCGGCTGTCATGAAACCGGGCTTTGAGCTTTGTCGCAGAGAGGAAGTCTTGGGGCTCAACGCAACCGCCTTATCCGCTGGCCGCGAGAGCCAAACGCGCTGAGCGATGCGCGTGGGACGCTACCAAATTTTTCACGACAAGAATTCTGCCCGGGACAATGCGACGGCTGCCCCGCGCAAGCCTGCGTCAAGCGCCTTGATCACATATATCGGTATCGGCGCCAGGAAGGACGACAGGCGGCCCTTTGACTGATACTCCCGGTGGAAGAATGCCAAACGGAAAGCCGTGGCTTCCGACGGATCGAACACTTTTGCGGGGATGCCACCGCCGAGATAGATGCCGCCACGCGCACTGTAGACAAGGGCCATGTCTCCAGCGAAACGGCCCAGCCACCTCTCGAGATAGCCGAGAGCTTCGAGCGCGAGGCGATCCTCGCCGTGCAGCGCCTGTTCCACGATCTCAGGCGCCGACGCCAGTTCCGCCGCGACGCCCCGCGTCTCGGCCAATGCCTCGTAGATCCTCACAAGGCCCGGTCCGGAAATCAGACGTTCCGCCGAGATGCGTGTCTCGTCTTTCGCGATGAGCTTGATGAGCGACAGTTCATCCGCGTCTTCGGCTGCGAAGGAAATGTGACCGCCTTCGCTGGGGATCGCGATCCACCCCGATGGAGAAAAAACAAGCCCGGCAACTCCCAGGCCGGTACCTGGTCCAAGCACCACCTTGGGCGCGCGATCAACCGGATCTCCTCCACCGATCTTGTGGAGATCGTGCGGCCCCAGGAAGGGCAGGGCAAGCGCGAGCGCTTCGAAATCATTGACCGCATGGACGTATTTAGCGCCGCTCGCCAGGCACAGATCCTTGCGCGAGAAGGACCAGGGCAGGTTGGTCATGCGGATCGTCTCGTCCGACACAGGACCGGCAATCGCGAAGCCGGCAAGTGATGGCCGATGCGGGATGCAATCCAGGTAGGCTTTGATCGCGGCTTGGAGCGAAGGAAACATGTCGCAGCGGAAGGCGGCAAAATGTTCGATCGTGAGTTCGTCGATGTCCGCGATCGCAAACCGCGCGTTGGTGCCGCCTATGTCGGCGACAAGGGCGGTGCGGGATTTGATGGTGGAAGCCATGATTGCCGATCTCGATCCAAGATAGCGGCATGATCAGGCTTGGCGGGCGCGTTTCGCCAGGACACCAGACCATGCAGGACGGACGCTAACACAGACACCCAACGCCATATTGATTCATGTCAAAAGGCAATTCGTCTTGCGCGATCGGCCCGAGCTCGGCGGATGGTTGGATCGGCGTTGGCAATCGCTTCTGCAGGTCACACGACCACGGCTACGCGCCCTCTCTTCACGCCGTCGCCGTTCACACCAGGCAAGAACTGCTCCACGAGCGGTTCCAGGTTTTTTACTCGGCGGCCTGAACGTGTCGGGCGTCGATGATCGCCCTTATCTCGGAGCGGCAGGAACCGCAGTTGGTGCCGGCGCGCAGCGTCGAGCCAATCGCCTCCAGACTGTCGCATCCTGCGGCGACCGCCGAAGCGAGCTGGTTGACGCCGACGTGGAAGCACGAACACACGACCCGCCCAATGGCGGGCACGGGCACGGGCGAGCGCCCCGACAACAGCGCGTGGCGATCGGTGGCCGACAGCGGCTGGCGCGTGGCCAAGAGCGACACCAGCCAGTCCCGCGTCGGCAGTTGGTCGGGAGCGGCGACCAGCAAGGCTTCCGCCATCGCGCCGCCTTCGTCGATGGCCGCGGCGCGATAGGCGAGCCCGCGGCGATCGGTGTATTCCAGGAGATGATCCTGACGTTGGGCACCGAGCAGCTTGCGCGCCAGGAGGATGCCCTGGTCCGGCGGTTCGGCTCCGGTCAGCTCGTAGACCCAGCCGCCCTCGACCGCCAGCCTGCTCCAATGGACGAAGCCTGTCGGCCTCAGATCACGCCGCGTGATCAGCACGCCCGCCCAGCCGGTGTTCTCGCGCACGATCCTTGCCGGGACATGCTTGAGCTCCGGCTGGCCGGAATGCGGGTCGGTCACCGGCGAGGACAGCAGGCCGGCGGCGGCTCTGGCCGCGAACTGGCCGCTCCAATGCATGGGCAGGAAGGCCTGGCCGCGCCGCTGCGTCTCGGCCAGGCGCACCCTTGCCCGGACGAACCCAAAACGCGTCGAAAGATGGGCGAGGTCGCCATCCTTGAGGTGGCGTGCGGCCGCATCCGCCGGATTGAGGTCAACGGTCGGCTCCGGCGCGTTCGCCATCAGGCGCGGCACGTTTCCGGTGCGCGTCATGGTGTGCCACTGGTCGCGCATGCGGCCGGTGTTCAGGGCAAGAGGATAGTCGGCATCGACCGTGAAGGCCGTTGCCTCCTGCCGCACCGGCACGAAACGCGCGCGGCCGTCGGGTGTCGGGAAACGGCCGTCGGCAAACAGTCTTGTTTGGCGCTCGTGCCGCTCCGGCGCGGGCCAGTGGCGTGGCGCGAAGGCGGCGTAGTCCGCGTCGTCGAGGTCAGCCAGGCCGCCGAGGTCGAACAGGCGCTCCCCACCGTTCTCGAAGGCGGAGAGCGCGGCGTGCTCGCGGAAGATGTCGGCCGGCGACTGGTAGGCGAAGGCATCGCCTGAGCCCATGCGGGCGGCGACCTCACAGATGATGCGCCAGTCGGCCTTCGCTTCGCCGGGTGGCGGCAGGAACGGCCGCTGGCGCGAGAGGCACCGTTCCGAATTGGTGACCGTGCCGTCCTTCTCGCCCCAGGCGGCAGCCGGCAGCAGAACGTCGGCATAGCGCGTGGTGTCGGTGCGGGTCACGTCCGAGACGGCGACAAAATCGCATTTGGCGAGCGCGGCGCGCACACGCGAAGCGTCCGGCATCGACACCGCGGGATTGGTGCCCATCACCCACAGGCCCTTGATGCGGCCGTCGGCAACCGCCTGGAACATGTCCACGGCCTTCAGGCCTGCGCGCCGCGCGATCCCGGGCGCCTTCCAGAAGCGGGAGACCCGGTCGATGTTGGCCTCATCCGCGAAATCCATATGCGCGGCAAGCTGGTTGGCCAGGCCTCCAACCTCGCGGCCGCCCATGGCGTTCGGCTGGCCGGTGACCGAGAACGGCCCCGTGCCGGGCCTGCTGATGCGGCCGGTGGCGAGATGGCAGTTGATGATGGCGTTGACCTTGTCGGTCCCGTGCGCTGACTGGTTGACGCCCTGGCTGTAGACGGTGACCGTACGCTCGGTCTCGGCGAAGAGATCGTAGAAGGCCTGGACATCGGCGGCCGCCAGCCCGCAGCCCTTCGCGACGCGCGCGATCGACGGCGCGTCGGCGCCGGCCAGCGCGGCCGCGGCGTCGAAGCCCGACGTATGGTCACGGATGAAATCGGTATCGATCTTTCCGGTCTGGACGAGATGCGCGAGCAGCCCGTTGAACAGAAGCACATCCGTGCCCGGATCGAGGGCCAGGTGCAGGTCGCACTCGTCGGCCGTGGCGGTGCGGCGCGGATCGATGACGACGATCCTGGTCCCATGCTCTCTGCG
Organism: Mesorhizobium album; assembly: GCF_033977205.1. Classification (NCBI taxonomy): domain Bacteria; kingdom Pseudomonadati; phylum Pseudomonadota; class Alphaproteobacteria; order Hyphomicrobiales; family Phyllobacteriaceae; genus Mesorhizobium; species Mesorhizobium album. The sequence continues at coordinate 28,138 of NZ_JAVIIW010000014.1, forward strand.
CGCCGCGAGCATGCGCTGGTAGAGCACGGGATGGCACCATGCGGTGTTGGAGCCGGTGAGCACGATGAGATCGGCGCACTCGAAGTCCTCATAGACGCCGGGAACGATGTCCTCGCCGAAGGCGCGACGGTGGCCGGCGACGGACGACGCCATGCAGAGCCGCGAATTGGTGTCGATGTTGCCCGAGCCGATGAAGCCCTTCATCAGCTTGTTGGCGACGTAATAATCCTCGGTGAGCAACTGGCCGGAGACGTAGAAGGCGACCGAGTCGGGCCCATGCTCGGCAATTGCCTGCGAGAATTTCGCGGCCACGTGGTCGAGCGCTTCGTCCCAGCTTGTCTGCCTGCCGCCGATTTCCGGCTGGAGCAGGCGGCCTTCGAGGCCGAGCGTCTCGGCAAGGGCAGACCCCTTCGAGCAGAGTCGGCCGAAATTGGCCGGATGCTCGGGATCGCCGCGGACGGTCGTCTTGCCGTCCGCGGCGATCTCGGCCAGCACGCCGCATCCCACCCCGCAATAGGGGCAGGTGGTCCTCACCTCGCGTGCCTCTGCCATGCCTCAGGCCGCTTTCGAGGCCAGCGCTTCAAGCGCGATGAAAAGCCGTTCGCCGTCGACCCTGACCGGGATCGTCCGCGCCGAACCTTCGTCGGCGCCGAGCGCCTTGCCCGTCTCCAGCGAGATCACCCAATTGTGCAGCGGGCAGGTCACCGCCGCGCCATGGACGATGCCTTGGCTGAGCGGCCCGCCCTTGTGCGGGCAATGGTCTTCGATGGCGAAGACCTGGTCGTGCGCCGTGCGGAAGACAGCGATCTTGCCTTGCGGCGTTGCAACGCACCGCGCGCCGCGCGGTGGAATGTCCGAGAGGGAGCCGATTGCGATCCAGTTCATTTGGCTGCCTTTGCTTGAAAGGAATCCGCCCGGGCACCCCCCTCTGTCCTGCCGGCCGTCTCACCCTCAAGGGGGGAGATTGGCAGTGTCGTCGACGGCACCCATCGAGCGGCGTTGGAGGTTGGCGAAGGCCATTGTGACATCTGATCTCCCCCCTTGAGGGGAAGATGGCCGGCAGGCCAGAGGGGGGTGAATGGCGCAAACATCTCCATCACTCCGCCGCCTCGGCGAATCCCACCGAGGCCATCGGCCGGAACTCATGCTTGTCCTTGCCGGAGACACGCTCCGACCACGGGTCGACCTGCGCGAATTTTTGGCTGAAGACGAAGCGCTCGAAATAGGCGCGGCGCTTCTCGACGTCGTCCAGGATCTGCCGTTTGATCTCGGCGGTGCCAACGCGCTTGGCCCATTTGTAGATGCGCTCCAGATAGCGGGCCTGCTCGCGATACATCTGGACGAGCGCCACGATCACCTCCAGCGCCTCGTCTTCGGTCTTGACCAGACCGAGCACTTCGGTGCCCTTGATGTCGAGACCCGCCGCGCCGGCGAAGTGGATCTCGTAGCCACTGTCGACGCACACCACGCCGACATCCTTGCAGGTAGCTTCCGCGCAGTTGCGCGGGCATCCCGACACCGCCATCTTCACCTTGGCCGGCGTCCACGAACCCCACATGAACTTCTCGATACGGATACCGAGACCGGTCGAATCCTGCGTGCCGAAACGGCACCAGTCGGAGCCGACGCAAGTCTTCACCGTGCGCAGGCCCTTGGCATAGGCATGGCCGGAGACGAAGCCGGCCTTGCCGAGATCGGCCCACACCGCCGGCAGGTCTTCCTTGCGGATGCCCAGCATGTCGATGCGCTGACCGCCGGTCACCTTCACGGTCGGGATGCGGAACTTGTCGACCACGTCGGCGATGGCGCGCAATTCGCCGGCGCTGGTCACCCCGCCCCACATGCGCGGCACGACCGAATAGGTGCCGTCCTTCTGGATGTTGGCGTGCACGCGCTCGTTGATGAAGCGCGACTGATAGTCGTCGGCATATTGATCCGGCCAATCGCAGACGAGATAGTAGTTGAGCGCCGGCCGGCACTTGGCGCAGCCGCAGGAGGTCTTCCATTCAAGCTCCTGCATGACTGCCGGTATAGTCTTCAGCTCCTTCGCCTTGATTAGGCGCCGCACATCGTCGTGGCCGAGGCTCGTGCAGCCGCACATGGGCTGCACCGCCGCCGGATTGTAGGCCTCGCCCAGCGTGAGCTTCAGGAGCTGCTCGACGAGACCGGTGCACGAGCCGCAGGAGGCCGAGGCCTTAGTGTGGGCGCGCACGTCGTCGAGGCCGGTCAGCCCCTTACCGGTGATCGCGCCGGTGATCTTTCCCTTGCAGACGCCGTTGCAGCCGCAGATTTCCGCATCATCCGCCAGTGCCGCAACGGCCGCCAAAGGGTCCGAGGAAGCGCCTCCCTGGAACGCCTGGCCGAAGATCAGCGTGTCGCGCATCTCCGAGATGTCGGTCGCCTTCTTCTTGAGGTCGTTGAACCAGGCGCCGTCTGCGGTCTCGCCGAACAGCACCGTGCCGATGATGCGGTTGTCCTGCAGCACGACGCGCTTGTAGATGCCTGCGGATGCGTCGCGCAGGATGATCTCCTCACGATCGTCGCCATCAGCGAAGTCACCCAGCGAGTAGAGGTCGATGCCGGTGACCTTGAGCTTGGTCGGCGTGTCGGAGTGGACGAAGCGCTTGTCCTCGCTGTCCGTGAGCCTGGCAGCCGCGACGCGGGCCATCTCGTAGAGCGGTGCGACCAGCCCGTAGACATGGCCGCCGACCTCCGCGCATTCGCCGAGCGCCATGATCGCCGGATCGGACGTCTGCATGCGGTCGTCGACGACGATGCCGCGATTGACCTCCAGCCCGGCTTCCTTGGCCAAGGCGCTGTTCGGGCGGATGCCGACCGCCATCACGACAAGCGTTGCCGGGATGATCGTGCCGTCCATGAGCTCGACGCCCTCGACCTTGCCATTGCCGAAAATGGCCTTGGTGTTGGCCTTGGTCATGACCTTGATGCCGCGTGACTCAACGGCCTTCTGCAGCAGGTAGCCTGCGGCCGGGTCGAGCTGGCGTTCCATGAGCGTCGGCATGACGTGGAGGACGGTGACGTCCATGCCGCGTTCTTTGAGACCGGCCGCGGCTTCGAGGCCGAGCAGGCCGCCGCCGATGACGATCGCCTTGGCGCGCGACTGCGCGGCGAGCAGCATGGCGTTGACGTCGTCGAGGTCGCGATAGCTGAGCACGCCAGGCAGATCCTTGCCGGGTACCGGGATGATGAAGGGCACCGAGCCGGTGGCGATGACCAGCCTGTCGTAGCTCTCGGTCACGCCATGGTCCGAGGTGACGGTCTTCGCGTCCCTGTCGATGGCGACGATCCGGTGACCCTTGTAGAGGGTGATACCGTGCTTGATGTACCAGCCGTCGCCGTGGATGACGATTTCCTCGAATTCCTTCTCGCCCGAGAGCACCGGCGACAGCATGATGCGGTCGTAGTTCACGCGCGGCTCGGCGTTGAAGATGGTGACGCTGTAGCGGTCGGGCGCGGCTTCCAGCAGGTGCTCGAGCATCCTGCCTGGCGCCATGCCGTTGCCGATGATGACGAGTTTTTCGCTCATGTCCGATCAGCTCCGATCTATTCGGCGGCGTAGGAAAGGGACGCGGTCTTGACCTCGGCCGCGCGCTCCATCCTGCGGACGGTCACGTGCATCCAGACCAGGCACGAGACCACGATGAGGAAAAGCAGCATGAAGCAGCTCGACCAGACGCCGGCGAGGTCGTTCAGCGCGCCGAAGGCGATCGGCAGGATGAAGCCGCCGAGGCCGCCGATCATGCCGACGACGCCGCCGACCGCGCCGACACTTTGCGGATAGTAGACGGGTATGTGCTTATAGACGGCGGCCTTGCCGAGGCTCATGAAGAAGCCGAGCACGAAGGCGACAGCGATAAAGGCGAGCGGGCCGATCTCGAAGTGGAAGGGGATCGGCCCGCTGATGCCGCGCACGACATAGTCTGCCGAGGGGAGAGACAGAACGAGGGTCGCGACGGCACAGACGCTGAAGGTCGAGTAGAGCACGGTGCGGGCACCGATGCGGTCGGAAAGCACGCCGCCATAGGCGCGGAAGATGCTTGCCGGAATTGAATAGGCGGCGCCGACCATGCCGGCGGTGGCGATGCCGAAGCCGTAGACGCCGATGAGGTAGCGCGGCAGCCAGAGCGACAGCGCCACGAACGCACCGAAGGAGAAGAAGTAGTAGAAGGCGAAACGCCAGACCTGCAGGTTCTTCAGCGGCGCGAATTCCTGCCAGAAGCTTTTCGTCGGCGCCGCCTTGCCGGCGCGGCGCTCTCGGATGACCGGATCGTCGCTGGTCGTGAGCCAGAACACGGCGGCCATGACGACCAGCGCCGCGGCCCAGATCAGCGCGACGGACTGCCAGCCCCAGGCAAGCAGCACGAGCGGCGCCAGGAATTTGGTGACTGCGGCGCCGACATTGCCGACGCCGAAAATGCCAAGCGCGGTGCCCTGTTTTCCGGTCGGGAAGAAGCGCGAGACATAGGCGACGCCGACGGCAAATGAGCCGCCTGCAAGCCCGACACCGAGCGCTGCGACCAGCATCTGTTCATAGGTGTGCGCAAAGGCGAGCAGGAAGGTCGCGACCGCCGCAGCGAGCATGGTCATGGTGTAGACCAGACGGCCGCCATAGCGGTCGGTCCAGACGCCGAGCACGATGCGCACGAGCGAGCCGGTGAGGATCGGCGTGCCGACGAGCAGGCCGAACTCGGTCTCGTTCAGGCCGAGTTCCTGCTTTATGCGCACGCCGATGATGGAGAAGATCGTCCACACCGCAAAGCACACGGTGAAGGCGATGGTGGACATGACGAGCGCCTGCCGGGAACTGCTGTCCTGGCTTTGCGCGACTGGGTGGTTTGCGGTCATGATCGGCTCCGGTTTGCGGCGTGGGACGCGCCGCGTGTTGTGTTGATCAGAGGCGCGGCATCGGTCAGCGCGGCGAGACCGGGATCTGCGCGGTTACTTGCGGACCCTTGCCTTCTGTTTCGTGGCTGACGGGAAACAGCAGCAGTGCGGCGATGAACAGCGCCGCCGTCAGCGCGCTGCTCGCCAGGACATCGCGACGGGTGAAATCCTTCAGTGAAGCGCCAGTTCCGATCCGTTTCGTCATCGTCGTCTCCGGTTGGTGCCGCTTGGGATCGGCGCCATCGATCGCGTGTTCGGGTCCAAAACAAAAAAGCTGCCGTCCAGGCCTCTCGCGTCCGTACATCCGGGATCGCGCTTTGACCTGAGCGGCAGCTTTGCCTGTGGCGCCCGCCATTGGACGCCGTGTCTCTTGGCCCTTGCGGGCCTACATTCTAACAATCAAGAAGCGTGCCAATTCGGCAGCTCTCTAAATTATCGAATAAAATCAATGTGAATCCGTAGCCGTGCGATTATTGATCATGCCCAGCGGCGGATCAAAGATTAGTCAGAATGCCTCGCATGGCAGCATAATATTTGTGCAGTGCGGCAGGTTGCCCATTGTCGATGCAGATTGCCCATTGCCGATTACGACGAGTTTTTCGGTCATGGCGCTACTCCGCAGCTTCGACGAAGCGATGGCGTTCATAGAGGAACTTCAACACGGCCTCGCGGCTGCGCAGAAAGGTGCGGTCGGATGCAAGCTCGATGCGCCGGCGCGGGCGGGCGAGCGGCACCGAAAGCACCTCGCCGATGGTGGCCGCCGGGCCGTTGGTCATCATCACGATGCGATCGGACAGAAGCACCGCCTCATCGACGTCGTGGGTGATCATGATCATGGTCGAGCCCAGCCTGGCATGGATGTCCATCACCGCATCCTGGAGGTGAGCGCGGGTCAGCGCGTCGAGCGCGCCGAACGGCTCGTCGAGCAGAAGGATCTTTGGTTCCATGGCGAGGGCGCGGGCGATGCCGACGCGCTGCTTCATGCCGCCGGAAATCTCGGCCGGACGCTTGTCCTTGGCATGCGCCATCTGCACGAGGTCGAGATTGCGCATGATCCAGTCATGCCGCTCTGCCCGGCTTTTTGTCCGACCGAAAACCTTGGACACGGCAAGGTTGATGTTCTCGTAGACGGTGAGCCAGGGCAGCAGCGAGTGGTTCTGGAACACCACGGCGCGCTCCGGTCCGGGGCTGTCGACCTCCTTGTCCTCGAGCAGCACGGCACCCTTGGAAACCTTGGTCAGCCCGGCAATCAAGTTGAGCAAGGTCGACTTGCCGCAGCCGGAATGGCCGATGATGGAGACGAACTCGCCGGCGTCGATGGTGAGCCTGATGTCCTTCAGCACCTCGCTGAACTGGCCGCCACGGACGAAGGATTTGTCGATATGGTCGAGCTTCAGATAGGCGGTCATCTTGGCCTCCTCACTTTGCCGTTGTGCCGCGGGTGACGAAGGCGCCGGCCGCTGCGACCAGCCGGTCGAGGCAGAAGCCGGTGACGCCGATATAGACGAGGGCGACGATGATGTCGGGCAGCCGCGACGAGTTCCAGGCGTCCCAGATGAAGAAGCCGATGCCGACGCCGCCGGTGAGCATCTCGGCGGCCACGATGGCGAGCCAGGACAGCCCGATGCCGATCCTTAGACCCGTGAAGATGTAAGGCGCGGCGGCCGGCACCATGATCTTGATGAAGAATTCGAGCTGGTTGAGCCGCAGGATGCGGGCGACGTTGCGGTAGTCCTCGGGGATGTTGCGGACGCCGACGGCGGTGTTGATGATCACCGGCCAGATCGAGGTGATGAAGATCACGAACAGCGCCGACGGGTTGGAGTCGCGGAAGGCCGCGAGCGACAGCGGCAGCCAGGCGAGTGGCGGCACGGTGCGTAGGATCTGGAACACCGGGTCGAGGCCGCGCATCGCCCAGACCGACTGGCCGACGAGCGCGCCCAGCGCCACGCCGACCGCCGCCGCCATGCCGAAGCCGATGGCGACGCGCTGCAGCGAGATCAGCACCCGCCAGGCAAGGCCGATATCCTGCGGGCCGTTGTCGAAGAACGGGTGCGCGATCAGGTCATAGGCCTCGTTCCACACCTGGCTCGGCGGCGGCAGGCTGGCCGTCGGCGACGCGCAAGCCACCTGCCAGACGACGAGCAGGATAAGGATGACGACGGCCGGCGGGACCAGCGCCGTCGCCAGCCGGCCGGCGATGGCCAGCGGGTCGATGCGCCTCGCCTTGGCGGTGAAGGCGATCACCTTGGCTGGCTTTGCCGGAAACGCCTTCACCCTGGTGTCCTCGATGGGTTGGATGGACATGTCGCAGAAAAACTCGGTTGGGCAGTCCGGTGGAGCGACAACGGCGCTAGCGCCGTTGCGCTTGGGTTGCGCTGCGACAAACGGCGCAATGCGCCGTTTGCGCTTGAGGCACCCTCGCACTTAAGCTGACGTCTTGATCTTCAGGCTGTTGAGATAGGCCGACGGGTTGGCCGGATCGAAGGTCTTGCCGTCGAAGAAGGTCTCGACGCCGCGCGAGGGTGATGCCGGAATCTCGTTTGCGGCGACGCCGAGATCCTTCGCCGCCTCGCGCCAGAGATCCTCGCGGTTGACCTGGTCGACCAGCGCCTTGATGTCGGTGGTCGGCGCGAACTTGCCCCAGCGGATATTCTCGGCGAGGAACCAGGCATCATGGCTCTTGAAGGGATAGGAGACGCCGCCCTTCCAGAACTTCATGTAGAGGTCGGTGCCCTTGGCGACGCGGTCGTTGCCGTAGTTGATGTCGCCCTTGAGGCGGCCGATGATGTCGGCGACCGGCACGTTCATCCACTGCCGCTTGCCGATGATCGAGGCCATCTCCTGCTTGTTCTCCATGGCCTCGCACCATTGCTGGGCCTCCATCACGGCCATCAGGATCGCCTTGGTGGCGTTGGGGTATTTCTCGATGAAGGCGGCGCGCAGGCCAAGCGCCTTTTCCGGATGGCCCTTCCAGAGCTCGCCCGTGGTCGCGGCGGTGAAGCCAATGCCCTGGTGGACGAGCTGCTCGTTCCACGGCTCGCCGACGCAGAAAACATCCATGTTGCCGACCTTCATGTTGGCCACCATCTGCGGCGGCGGCACGACGATGGTCGAGACGTCCTTGTCGGGGTCGATGCCGCCGGCGGCCAGCCAGTAGCGTATCCAGAGATCATGCGTGCCGCCCGGGAAGGTCATCGCGGCCTTGACTTCCTTGCCGGCTGCCTTCTTGGCGGCGAAGGCTTCCTTCAGTTTGGAAGCGTCGAGGCCGACGCCGGTTGCGGCGTATTCCTGCGCCACCGAAATGCCCTGGCAGTCGTAGTTCAGCCGCGCCACGATCGCCATTGGCATCGGCTGGTTGTTCTGCGTTACCTTGCCGGTTTGCATGAGGTAGGGCAGCGGCGTCAAAATATGGGCGCCGTCAATGCCGTTGGCATCGCCGCCGAGCATCAGATTGTCGCGCGTCGCGCCCCAGGAGGCCTGCTTCAGCACCTCGACATCGGGCATGCCGTATTTGGCGAACAGCCCCTTCTCCTTGGCGATCATCAGGGGTGCCGCGTCGGTCAGCGCGATGAAGCCGAGCTTGGCGCCGGTCACCTCGGGCGCGGTGGTCGCCGCATAGGCGCCGGAGGGAAGCAGCTTGCGTGCCGCCACGAGCAGCCCCGCCGTCAGGGCGCTGCTGGCAAGGAAGTCGCGCCGCGTCATGTCCTTCAGCGTCGTTCCAGTTCCGATCCGTTTCGTCATCGTCAGCTCCTTTGGGACCAGCGCGTCGATTGCGTGTTCGATCAAAACAAAAAAGCTGCCGGCCAAGCCGCGCGCGTCCGTCCATCCGGGATCGCGTATCGACCTGAGCGGCAGCTTTGCCTGTGGCGCCCGCCATTGGACGCCTGTTCCGTGACTCCTGGGAGCCTGCCTACTGCAAAGCAGGAACTGTGCCAGTTTCGGATTGGGTGAAAAACACCAATTGAATCAATTATATGTTACAATGGTTTGCGCGTCGGCCAGCAAGGCGAGCAGGACAAAGATTGTTCATTAGCGCAAGCGCACGCATAATTATTGTGCAATGCACAAGGATGGCGCAAAAATAATCAGGCCTGGATCTCGCCGGAATTCTGGCCGGTAATATAGGCGTCGATGCGGTCCGGATCGAAGATCTGGCCGTCGAAGAATCCATCCGGGCCGAGCACAAGGCTTGCCCCCGCCGAACCGACAGGCGTCGCGGTCTTCAGCGCGCCTTCGACCTTGGCATTGGCGCCGGGCAGGGCCACGCCAAGCGGCTTCAACGCCGAGCGGTAAAGGTCGGGCCGATAGCAGTCGCGGGCGATGGCCAGGTTTTGCGGCGTATGCGGCAATTGTCCCCAGCGCACCATCTGCGTGTAGAACCAGAGCGCGTGGCTCTTCCAGGGAAAGTTCGCCGCCTTGTCGAAGGGCAAGAAGAAATCCTCGACGCTGCGCTCCGCACCCCCGCCGAGCTGAAGGCGTCCGGTGAGCGCCGGCATCTGGATCGCCTCCTGCTGCCCGAGGAAGGCGGGCCTCGCCATCAGCGCCGCCAACTCGCCGCGGTTCGCCGGATCCTGGCACCAGCGGGCGGAACGATGCAACGCCCTCAGCAGCGCCGCCAGCGCGTCCGGGTTGTCCTCGGCCCACACCTTGCGCACGCCGATCACCTTTTCCGGGCTGTTGCGCCAAAGCAGCGCCTTGAGGGTGACGATGTGGCCGGTGCCGGCGGCGACTGCGGCGCTGTTCCAGGGCTCGCCGACGCAATAGCCGTCGATGCGGCCGGCGGCCAGGGCGTCGGTCATGAAGGGCGGCGGCACGATGACGATCTCGATATCGCGGTCGGGATCTATGCCGCAGGCGGCGAGCCAATAGCGCAGCTCGTAATTGTGCCCGGAATGCGGGTGCACGACGGCGAAACGCAGCGGCTCGCGGCGGCCGGCGGCAGCCCGCTCGCGGATCAGCGCGCCGAGCGCGGCGCCGGCACGCGCCGGATCGAGATCGGGCGAGGCGCCGTTCGCCGCCATGCCTTCCCATACCGGATTGGAAACCGTGACGCAGTTGCCGCCGAGCCCGAGCGAGAAGGGTACGATGGTTTCCGACGCAAGCGGCGTGAGGCCAAGGCTGCAGGCCAGCGGCATCGGCCCAAGCATATGGGCGACGTCGAAATGGCCGATGGCGATGCGGTCGCGGATGTTGGCCCAGGAGGTCTCGCGATGCAGCTTGAGCTCGATGCCCTCGCGCGCGGCAAAGCCCATCTCGCCGGCCGCGACCAGGACGGCGCTGTCGAAGAGGGGCATGAAGCCGGCAGTGATCTCGTGCATCGCTTCCATGCTCATTCGCCCTCCAGCGGTCCCAGCAATCCCGCCGCCGTCACCAGGCTCTGGGCGATCTCGGCGATCTTGCGGTTCTGGTTCATGGCGGTCTTGCGCAGAAGCGCGTAGGCAGCCTCCTCGCTCAAGCCGCGCGACTTCATCAATATGCCCTTTGCCCGATCGACGACCTTGCGGTTCTCCAGCTCGCTGCGTGCTTCTTCCAATTCGCGCGCCATGCGCGAGAAGGCATTGAAGCGGCTTATCGCCATGTCGAGGATCGGCTTGATGCGCTCCTTCTTCAGCCCATCGACCACATAGGCGGACACGCCGGCATCGACCGCCGCCTCGATCGAAGCCTGGTCGGAGCGGTCGACGAACATGGCGATCGGACGTTTCACCGCGCGCGAAAGCTGGAACATGTTCTCCAGCATGTCGCGGTTGGGATTTTCGAGATCGATGACGATGACATCCGGCTCCAACTCGGCGATGCGCTTGGCGATGCCTGCCACGTCATGAACCACGGTGACATGGCGATGGCCGGCATCCCGCAATCCGGCCTCGATGATCGAGGCGCGGATGCGGTTCTCATCGATAACAAGAATGGTCAACGAACCGGCCGCCATGCCTCTATTGTGCAGTCGGCCCGCAATTGTGCAATGCGGTAGTGTGGCCGAAAGCGAACTTTGCTGCACCCGGTGGATCGTGGCTTATCCCGATGCTCGAGCCGCCGGATTTTCGAAGACACGTCCTTCGCTGGCTCAGAACAGTCAAAAAAGTATCGGTCGGCGCAGCGTGGCGAGGTGGCGGACGTCCTTGGCCGCCTCTATCGTGACCCTAGATGAGCCGGAACAAACGGCCGCGGTTCGAAGGCTGAAAGCATCCCGACAGCCTCCGGGAGGAAGCAATGGGACACGATCTGAAAGTCGCCGAGCTCGGGGCCATTCCCTCGTTGCTCGACCGCATCTATCTGGCCTGCCAGATGCTGATGAGCGACGAGCAGGCTCAGACATCGGAGACCTGCTTCGAGGTCGGCTTCAACAATCTGTCGAACTTCAACCGCCAGTTCGTGGCCGAGAAGGGCATGCCGCCTTCGCAGTGCAGGCGAACGGTTGTGGGCAATTTTGCGGCTCCATGCGCCGCATAGAAAGGAGTTGGGAGGAGAAACAAGCCTTAAGTAACAAATAGGACGAAGCGATGGGGTCGCGCAAGCGAACCAGCGATGGACGAGTATTTCCTCGTGTCGTGCCAGCGGGAGGAAGCCGTTAGGCTGCTGCACGAGTTCGCTAGACTTCCGATCGGGCGGTGCGAGCAGACATCCGCAGCCTGATGTCGGGGTCTATTACACTAAACAACGGGAATGGAGAAGACCTTATGTCCAGATACATGTCCAGATTGACCGCAGCCGCTTTGGCCGTCTCAGGCCTCGCTCTCGGCGCGACGTTTTCCAATGCGCAGGATATTGCCGGTTCCACGGTCGCGTTCCTGATGCCCGACCAGGGCTCGACGCGTTACGAGGAGCATGATCATCCGGGCTTCGTCGCCGAGATGAAGAAGCTCTGCGACAGCTGCAAGGTGCTCTACCTCAACGCCGACGCCGATGTCACCAAGCAGCAGCAGCAGTTCAATTCGGTCATCACCCAGGGTGCCAAGGTGGTCGTGCTCGATCCGGTGGACTCCGCAGCGGCAGCGTCGCTGGTGCACAACGCGCAGGCCCAGGGCGTCAAGGTCATCGCCTATGACCGTCCGATCCCCGACGCCAAGGCCGACTTCTATGTGTCGTTCGACAACAAGGCCATCGGCAAGGCGATCGCCGCCTCGCTGGTCGAGCATCTCAAGGCCAAGGGCATGTCGAGCGACGGCGATGTCGGCGTGCTGCAAATCAACGGCTCCCCGACCGACGCCGCCGCGGGCCTGATCAAGGACGGCATCCATGAGGGCCTGAAGACCGGCAGCTACAAGACGCTCGCCGAATTCGACACGCCGAACTGGGCGCCGTCGAATGCGCAGCAATGGGCAGCGGGGCAGATCTCGCGCTTCGGCAACAAGATCGTCGGCGTGGTCGCCGCCAATGACGGCACGGGCGGCGGCGCCATTGCCGCGTTCAAGGCAGCCGGCGTCGATCCGGTGCCGACGGTGACGGGCAACGACGCCACCATCGCCGCATTGCAGCTCATCATTGCCGGCGACCAGTACAACACTATCTCGAAGCCGAGTGAAATCGTAGCCGCGGCTGCGGCGAACGTTGCGGCGCAGCTTCTCAAGGGCGAGACCCCGAAAGCCGAGACGAAGCTCTACGACACGCCCTCGAAGCTCTTCGTACCGGCGGTCGTGACGCAGGAGAACCTCAAGGCCGAGATCATCGACAAGAAGATCCAGACCGCAGCCCAGCTCTGCACCGACCGCTACGCCGAAGGCTGCAAGAAGCTCGGCATTGAATAAGGAGCGATGCCGCCCTGGCGGCATCGTCTTCAATAAGCGATGCCGCTGGCGGCATCGTCTTCGGCGACGCGACCCAGCTGCGTCGCCGGCGATATGCCCGGCACGCGCCAAGGCGACAGCCGGGTATGTCCGGCCGCTCCCTCCTGGCGGCCGGACATACCGACCAAAACGCGGGAAGAGAGACAGCCCATGGCAATACCCGACGCGCCGTCCACGACAAGCCGCCCGCCAGTGCTCAGCCTGCGCGGCATCTCGAAGAATTTCGGAGCGGTGTCGGCACTCACCGATGTCGATCTCGACATCAACGCCGGCGAGATCGTTGCGTTGGTCGGAGACAACGGCGCCGGCAAGTCGACGCTGGTGAAAATCCTCGCCGGCGCACATATGCCGAGTTCCGGCTCGATCACTTTCGACGGCCAGCCGGTGACGCTTGCCAATCCCGCCGCGGCGCTGAAGCTCGGCATCGCCACCGTCTTCCAGGACCTGGCGCTCTGCGAAAATCTCGATGTCGTGGCCAACATCTTCCTCGGCCGCGAACTCCACCCTCTTCGCCTCGATGAAGTCTCGATGGAGGTCCGCGCCTGGACGCTGCTCAACGAGCTCTCCGCGCGCATTCCCAGCGTACGCGAGCCGGTGGCATCGCTGTCGGGCGGCCAGCGCCAGACGGTCGCGATCGCCCGCTCGCTGCTGATGGAGCCGAGGGTCATTCTGCTGGACGAGCCGACCGCGGCGCTGGGCGTCGCGCAGACGGCAGAGGTGCTGAACCTCATCGAGCGCGTGCGCGATCGCGGGCTGGGCGTCGTCATGATCAGCCACAACATGGAGGACGTGCGCGCCGTGGCCGACCGCATCGTGGTGCTGAGGCTCGGCCGCAACAACGGCATCTTCCTGCCCGGCGCATCCAACCAGGAGCTGGTCACCGCGATTACCGGCGCCGACGACAATGCGGTCTCTCGGCGCGGCAGGCGCACGGCCGAGAAGGCGCAAGGAGAACGGCCATGACGACGGCTTCCGACCGCAATCCCGGCGCGCTGCTCGATCGCAGCGACGAGCGGCTGAAGGACCGCAGCGGTGCCAAGGGCGCCGTCAAGGGCTTTCTCGACCGCGTCCGCTCCGGCGATCTCGGCTCGCTGCCCGTGGTTGTCGGGCTGGTGCTGATCTGCACCATCTTCCAGACGCTGAATCCGGTGTTCCTGTCGCCGAACAATCTGGTCAACCTTTTGTTCGACTGCTCGACCGTCGGCATCATCTCGCTCGGCATCGTATGCGTTCTGATGGTCGGCGAGATCGACCTCTCGGTCGGTTCCGTCAGCGGGCTGTCCTCGGCGCTGCTCGGTGTGCTGTGGGTGCAGTGGGGCTGGCCGGTCGCGCTTGCCATCGTCGCGGCCATGGCGGTCGGGTTCGTAATCGGCTGCGTCTATGCGCTGCTGCTCAATCGGCTCGGCATGCCGAGCTTCGTGTCGACGCTGTCCGGCCTGCTCGCCTTCCTCGGGCTGCAGCTCTACATCCTCGGACCGACCGGCTCGATCAACCTGCCTTACGACTCGCCGCTGGTGAATTTCGGCCAGCTGCTGGTGATGCCGCATTGGGTATCGCACACGCTGGCCGTGGTGCCCGGCGTGCTTGCCCTGGCTCTCGGCTACCGCAAGGCGCAGCGCCGCCAGGCCGCCGGATTGTCGTCGCGTTCGTTTGGCGGGCTTCTGTTCCAGGCCGTGGTGATCACGCTGGTGCTCGAGCTGGTGACCTACTACCTGAACCTGTCGCGCGGCGTGCCGTGGATGTTCGCGCTGTTCGTCGGCCTTGTCGTGGCGATGAACTACGCGCTGAAGCGGACCCAGTGGGGCCGCTCGATGACCGCCGTCGGCGGCAACCGCGAGGCGGCGCGGCGCGCCGGCATCAATGTGCGTCTGATCTATGCCAGCGCCTTCGCGCTCTGCGCCACACTGGCGGCCACCGGCGGGCTGCTGTCGGCCGCACGGCTTGCCAGCTCCAGCCAGCAGGCCGGTACCGGCGACGTCAACCTCAACGCCATCGCAGCAGCCGTCATCGGCGGCACCAGCCTGTTCGGCGGCCGTGGCAGTGCCTATTCGGCGCTGCTCGGCATCATCGTCATCCAATCCATCGCAAGCGGCCTGACGCTGCTCGATCTGTCATCCTCGCTCCGGTACATGATCACCGGCTGCGTCCTGGCTATCGCGGTCATCGTCGATTCTCTCGCCCGCCGCTCGCGTGTTTCACACGGCCGCGCCTGACGGCTTATCGAAGAGGATCGCAATGTCTGAAAGTCTTTCCGGCAAGGTTGCCGCAATCACTGGTGCTGCCTCGGGCATCGGGCTGGAATGCGCCCGTACCATGCTTGCCGCCGGCGCAAAGGTCGTCCTGGTCGATCGGGCCGAGGATCGGCTGAAGGAACTTGTCGCGGAGCTCGGCGACAATGCTTGCGCCGTGGTCACCGACCTGCTCGAGCCGGCTAGCGTCAATCGCATGATGCCTGAGATCCTGGAAAAGGCGGGCCGGCTCGACATCTTCCATGCCAATGCCGGCGCCTATGTCGGCGGCGAGGTGGCATCCGGCGACCCCGACCAGTGGGACCGGATGCTCAACCTCAACATCAACGCGGTGTTCCGCACCGTACACGCCGTGCTGCCGCATATGATCGAGAAGAAGAGCGGCGACATCATCATCACCAGTTCCGTGGCCGGCTTCGTTCCCGTGGTCTGGGAGCCGATCTATACCGCCTCGAAATTCGCCGTGCAGGCCTTCGTCCATACAGTTCGCCGCCAGGTGCTCAAGCACGGCATCCGCGTCGGCGCGGTCGCGCCCGGCCCCGTGGTGACGGCGCTGCTGAGCGACTGGCCGAAGGCCAAGATGGAAGAGGCGCTTGCCGCCGGCAGCCTGATGGAGCCGAAGGAAGTGGCCGATGCCGTGCTCTTCATGCTGACGCGGCCGCGCAACGTCACCATCCGCGACCTCGTCATCCTGCCGCAGAGCGTGGATATCTGAGCCTTCCGAAGAAGTTGCGGCGGCGGCGCTTTTGCTGTGCTCTCCTGCTTCGGGCCACGTGACCGGCGAGATGCTGGTCATCGATGGCGGCCACACCGCGCTGAGACAGGAGAGCTGTGATGAAACTGAAGGACAAGGTCGCCGTCGTGACCGGCGGCGCGCAAGGCATCGGGGCGGCCATCGTGCGCGGCTTCGCCGCGGAGGGCGCTCAAGTCGTCATCGCCGACGTGGGCGCAGACAAGGCGGACGCGCTGGCGCGGGAGCTGGGCAGTCAGGCTTCCGCTATCCGGCTCGACGTGCGCGATCTTGCTTCGATCGAAGCGATGGTCGATTCGGTGACAAGGACACATGGCGGCATCGACATCCTGGTCAACAACGCCGCCGTCTTCGACATGGGGCCGCTTCTGGAAATTTCGGAAGAGAGCTTTGACCTTCAATTCTCCGTCAATGTGAAAGGCCTGTTGTTCACCCTGCAGGCGGTTGCCAAGCACATGGTCGCGCAAGGGCGCCGCGGCAAGATCATCAATATGGCCTCGCAGGCAGGCCGGCGCGGCGAGGCGCTGGTCGCGGTCTATTGCGCGACCAAGGCAGCCGTGATCAGCATCACGCAATCGGCAGGCCTCGCGCTCATCAAGCACGGCATCAACGTCAACGGCATTGCGCCGGGCGTGGTCGACACGCCGATGTGGGACCAGGTCGACGCGCTGTTCGCGCGCTACGAGAATTTGCCGATCGGCGAGAAGAAGCGGCAGGTCGGGCTGGCGGTGCCGGCAGGACGCATGGACGATCCCGACGACTATCGGGGCGCGGCCGTCTTCCTGGCCTCGAGCGATTCCGACTACGTCGTGGCGCAAACGCTCAATGTCGACGGCGGCAACTGGATGAGCTGACCGGCCGAAGCGACAGGACCTCTGCGGCGATTGCGAGGAACGATCTGGCGGTTGGCGCATTTTGGTTCCCATCAACAGTTTGAGGGAATCCATGCGCATTGCCCATGTCGCGCCGCTTTACGAATCGGTCCCTCCGAGATTCTATGGCGGCACCGAGCGCATCGTCTCCTATCTCACCGAAGCGCTGGTGGAACTGGGGCACGATGTGACGCTGTTCGCGAGCGGCGACAGCGAGACCTCGGCGCGGCTGGTGCCCGGGCGCGACCAGGCGATCCGTCTCGATCCGCGGCCGAAGAAATCGGAGATCGCGGCGCATCTGGCGATGCTTGCCGACGTGCGCGAGCGGGCCGGCGAATTCGACGTCATCCACTTTCACCTCAGCCATTTCGCGCATTTTCCGTTCTTCGAGCATATGGCGGGACGAACGGTGACGACGCCGCATGGCAGGCTCGACTATGTCGACCTGGCGCCGGCCTACAAGCGCTTCCCGCGCTTTCCGATGATCTCGATCTCGCATAGCCAAAAGCGCGGCTTGCCCGATGCCAACTGGGTTGCGACGATCCATCACGGGATTCCGGTCGATGCCTATCAGCCCACCTATGACTTATCGGGCGAAGAGCCGTATCTAGCCTTCCTCGGGCGCCTTTCGCGCGACAAACGGCCGGACCGCGCCATCGAGATCGCGCGGCGTTGCGGGCTGAGGCTGAAGTTGGCGGCCAAGATCGGCGACGACGACCGCGCCTATTTTCACGACGAGATCGAGGCGCTCATCGACGGCGACCGCGTCGACTATGTCGGCGAGATCGCGGAGGACAAAAAAGCGGCGTTTCTCGGCAATGCCGCGGGCCTCCTGTTTCCCATCGACTGGCCCGAGCCGTTCGGCCTCGCCCCGGTCGAGGCCATGGCCTGCGGCACGCCGGTGATCGCCTGGGATTGCGGTGCCTTGCCGGAGATCATAGATCATGGTGTGACAGGCTTCGTCGTTGATACTGTCGAACACGCGGCCGCTGCGATGCCAACCCTCCTCAAACTCGACAGGCGGCAGGTGAGGGCGGTCTTCGAAAAGCGGTTTTCGGTCGCCAGGATGGCGCGTGACTACCTTGCCGTCTATGCGCGCCTGATTGGTGCCCATCAGGCAAAGGCTTCCTAAACGCTATTGTCTCGGCAATTGCAGTGGGGGGCGCAGCAACGAAGAGGTTGCGAATGATGGAACTCGACGAGCGCAAGCTCGATCCCGCCGTGGCCCTTGCCTCGTTGGACGAAACGGCGCCACGGGAGCCGCATCGGCTATTTGCCCTCAAACAGGGCGACTGCTTTGCCGTCACGGACGCCTATGGCGACATCAGGGGCGCTGGTGACGGTTTCTTTCGCGACGATACACGCGTCCTGTCCGAGTTCCGCCTGACCGTCGGCGGCCGGCAGATGTCGCTGCTTGGCGCCTCGCTCAGCCAGGATAATGTGCTGTTCACCAGCAACCTGACCAACTTGCCGATCCAGAGCGCCGCCGGCCGCGACATTCCGCAAGGGGCGATCCATATCGAGCGCGTCAGGCTGATCTGGCAGGACCGGCTGTTCGATCGCATCACGCTTTCCAACTACAGCCGCGAGCACTCAACGATTGTCGTTTCGCTGCATTTCGCCGCCGACTTCCGCGACATGTTCGAGGTGCGCGGCTCGACACGGCCGCGGCGCGGAACCGTCCATGTCGCCAAGACCGACAAGGCGTCGGTGCTGCTCGGCTATGACGGTCTCGACGGTTTGCCGCGCATGTCGGCGATTTCTTTTTCGCAGGCCCCCGACAAATTGAGCGACAATCGCGCCGACTTCCTGGTCGCGGTCACCAAGCGCAGCAGCAAGGTGCTCTATGTCGAAGTCGGTCCGGAGGTCGCCGAGACACCCGGACGCGACCGCTTCCGCGCCGCCGCGGCCCGCGCCCGCTTCGGCATGCGCGCCAAGCGCCGGCATGGCGCCACGGTGTGGAGCTCCGGCCGCGTCTTCAACGACTGGGTCGAGCGCGCCCGCGCCGATGTCGCGCTGCTCACCACCGAGCTCCCGACCGGGCCCTATCCCTATGCCGGCATCCCCTGGTTCTCGACGGCCTTCGGTCGCGACGGCGTGATCTCGGGGCTGCAGATGCTCTGGCTCAATCCCGGCCTGGCGCGCGGCGTGCTGGCATTTCTTGCCGAGCATCAGGCGAAGGAGACGTCGCCCTTCATCGATTCCCAGCCGGGTAAGATCATGCACGAGACGCGCAAGGGCGAGATGGCGGCGCTGCGCGAGCTCCCCTTCGGCCGCTATTATGGCGGTGTCGACACGACCCCGCTCTACATTCATCTCGCCTGCGCCTATGCCGACCGCACCGGCGACATGGCCTTCATCGACACGCTCTGGCCGTCGCTCAAGGCGGCCGCCGAATGGACGGTAGAGGCAAGCCGGGCGACCGGTTTCGTCACCTATCAGCGCGCGGCCGCGTCCGGCCTTGCCAATCAGGGCTGGAAAGACAGCATCGACTCGGTCTTCCATGCCGACGGTCGCATGCCCAAGGGACCGATCGCGCTGGTCGAGGTGCAGGGCTATGTCTTTGCCGCCTATCGAGGCCTTGCCGCGCTCGCGCGCCGCCGCGGCGAATTCGCCGATGCCGAGCATTGGGAGAACCGTGCGGAGGAAATGCGGCAGGCCGTCGAGCGCGATTTCTGGATCGACGATCTCAACTTCTACGCCCTTGCCATCGACGGCGAGGGCCAGCCCTGCAAGGTGCGAACGTCGAACGCCGGGCATCTGCTCTATGTCGGGCTGCCGCAGCCGGAGCGCGCCAAGGTCGTCGCCGACCAATTGCTGTCGGCCTCCTTCCATTCTGGCTGGGGGCTGAGGACGCTCTCCGACGACGCGATCTTCTTCAACCCGATGTCCTATCACAACGGCTCGATCTGGCCGCACGATACGGCGCTCTGCGGCGTCGGCCTGGCGCGCTACGGCGAGCGCGACGGTGTCGTGCGGCTGATGAGCGGCACCTTCGAGTCTGCGGTGCATTTCAACATGCGGCTGCCGGAATTGTTCTGCGGCTTCATCAGGGCGCCGGGCGAGGCGCCGATCGCCTATCCCGTCGCCTGCCTGCCGCAGGCCTGGTCGGCGGGCTCCACCTTCATGCTGATGCAGGCCTGCCTCGGCGTGGAAATCGATGGCTGGGATGGCGAAATTCGCGTCACGCGTCCAAGGCTGCCAAACGGCATCGACATGCTCACGCTCCGACACTTGAGCGTCGGCAAAACAGCTGTGGACCTCACATTCCAGCGCGTCGGCGACCGAGTCGTTGCCTTCCTCGCTGATCGGCATGAGGGCATGGTGCCGCTTATCGTGCGCACTTAGAGCGGTTCAGCGTTCCGGAGGATCGCCGAACCGCTCCAATTACCTGTTGTTACGCAATTCCGGGCGGAAACCGCTGCACACTTTTCCTGGCATTGCGCCCGAGCAGAGTTCGGCAAGTACGCGTTCAACAATCGAAAAATGTCGGAACCGACGACCGCTTTATGCGTTTGCCAACTTGGACCGGCCTACCGCTCCGCAGCCGGCAAGAACGAAAAACAAAAATAGCGGACAGCCGGAGGCAGCCTGGCATTCAATGATACAATATGGCGTAGACCTTTTGTGGGTTCTCATCTTATTAAGTTTCGGACTTTCCGCTCTCGCAGTCTTTGTTTCAATATTCCGGCACCGCCGTCAGCGTTCGAGGACGGCGAGCATGCCGGCTTCTGGTGACGATGTCGCTTCGGAGGCGGCGCGCAAGGTGCTGCGCGAATTCGAAAAGAACGGGCAGTCGGTCGACGCCGCGCTGGTCACCTGGTCGCCGGAGACGCTGCGCAAGATCCTCACCGAGGATCTGCCGGACGCGCAGGTCATCGTAGTCTCCAACCGCGAGCCTTACATCCACAACGAAAAGAACGGTGAGGTCGAACTGGTCGTGCCTGCGAGCGGACTCGTCGCGGCGCTCGAGCCGATCACGCGCGTCTGCGCCGGCACATGGATCGCCTATGGCGGCGGCAGTGCCGACCGCGAAGTGGTCGACAGCAACGACCGGGTGCAGGTGCCGCCCGGCAATCCGTCCTACACGCTGCGCCGGGTCTGGCTGACGGACGAGGAATATCAGGGCTACTATCTCGGCTTTGCCAATGAAGGCCTGTGGCCGCTCTGCCATATCGCCTTCACCCGTCCGATCTTCCGCGATTCCGACTGGGAGGCCTACGAGGCCGCCAACCGCAAATTCGCCGATACGGTGGTCGCCGAGGCCCGCAACGAACGGCCGATCGTGCTGGTCCAGGATTACCACTTCGCGCTTCTGCCGCGCATGATCCGCGAGCGCCTGCCGGATGCGATCGTCATCACCTTCTGGCACATTCCGTGGCCGAATTCGGAGGTGTTCAGCATCTGCCCGTGGCGCGAACGCATCCTCGACGGACTGCTCGGCAGCTCGATCATCGGCTTCCACACGCAATTCCACGCCAACAATTTCACCGAAAGCGT
The DNA here is from genome assembly GCF_033977205.1 of Mesorhizobium album. Lineage (NCBI taxonomy): Bacteria > Pseudomonadati > Pseudomonadota > Alphaproteobacteria > Hyphomicrobiales > Phyllobacteriaceae > Mesorhizobium > Mesorhizobium album. The sequence goes on from NZ_JAVIIW010000014.1 coordinate 49,205, forward strand.
CGACCGCTTCATGGAGAGCCGGATCGAGCGCGCGGACGCCGCCGTGTCGTATGGCGGCCAGACGACGCTGGTGCATGCCTATCCGATCTCGATCGAATGGCCCGTCGAGCTGCTGAAGACCCTGCCTTCGGTCGAGCAATCCCAGCGACACATCCGCGAGCGGTTCGGCATTCCGGCCGATGCCAAGCTCTGCGTAGGCGTCGAGCGTCTCGACTACACCAAAGGCATCCTCGACCGCTTCCACGCGCTGGAGGAGCTGTTCATCCGCCATCCCGAAACGATCGGCAAGGTGGTCTTCCTGCAGATCGCGGCGCCCAGCCGGGGCACGCTGCCGGCCTACAAGCAACTGCATGAGGAATGCCTGCGCTATGCCGAGGAGCTCAACGAGCGCTATGGCAGCGAGACGTATCGCCCCGTCGTGCTGGTGGCGGAGCATCATTCGCAGAAGCACGTCTACGAAATCTATCGGGCTGCCGACATCTGCCTGGTCACCAGCCTGCATGACGGCATGAACCTCGTCGCCAAGGAATTTGTTGCCTCTCGCGACGACGAGCAGGGTGTGCTCCTGCTCAGCACCTTCGCCGGCGCCTCGCGCGAGCTTCTGGAAGCGCTGATCGTCAATCCTTACGATGCGGCGATGATGAGCGAGACCATGCTGCAGGCACTCACCATGGGACCGGAAGAGCAGCATGAGCGCATGCGGCGGATGCGCGAGATCGTTCGCGACAACAATGTCTACCGCTGGGCCGGCAGCATGCTGCTCGACGCGGCGCGGCTGAGGAAGCGCGACGAGCTCGACCGGGTCACGGCTTTATCCGACCGGTCGGTGAATGGCGACAATGTCGTCTCCATGTTCGAACGCAGGCAGGCAGTCGGTTACCGATGAACACACAGGCAGATTTGACGCCACGGCTTCCCGAAGGGCGGTGGGCGCTCTTCCTCGACATCGACGGCACCTTGCTTGAGCACGCGGCCCATCCGGACAGCGTGTCGGTCAGCGAGGAACTGCACCGGCTCCTTGAGACGATCGAACGCCGGCTTGACGGAGCGCTCGCCTTCATCACCGGCCGCTCGATCGCCGCCGTCGACCGCCTGTTCGATCCCTTGAAGCTGCGGATCGCCGGCCTCTACGGGCTGGAACACAGGCTGACGCCGGATGGGCAGATCGAAGCCGCTGACGAGCCGGCCGATATGGCGGCGCTCGCAGACGAGATCGAGTTGGAGCTGGCGAGCAAGGCCGTCTATGTCGAGCGCAAGGGTCCGGTGCTCGCCATCCATACGCGGGCGGCGCCGCATCTTCTGGCGCGCGCGGCGGAACTGGTCGAGGCGGCGCTTGCCCGCCTGCCGGAAGGCTACAGGGTCATCGCGGGTAACGCGGGGGTCGAACTGATGCCGCTCGAAGCCGCCAAGGGCGCCGCGATCCGGCGCTTCATGCAGCTCGATCCCTTCAGCGGCCGGCGTCCGGTTTTCCTCGGCGACGATACGTCGGACGAGAACGGCTTCGACACCGTCAATGCCGCAGGCGGAATCTCGATCCGCGTGAAGCCGCAGGGCGAGACCGCAGCGCGTTTCGCCATCGCCGACGTCGCCAGCGCGCTCGCCTGGCTCGAGGCGAATTTCGGGGATCCGGCCGAACAGAGGGCCGGCAACGATCTTTTCGCTTGAACCTGCCCAAAGCGGGAATACCGCATGTCAACAGCCCCGGTGTGGGGCCGTTGGCATCTAAGATTGCTGTAACGCGGCTATTTGCTGCCGCCGTTCGCCTTCACGCTGCTGCAGAATTCCGGATGCGTGTTGGTTGCGTTGGCATTCTTCGCCTCGTCGTCGCAGGCCGCCGCAATCAATTTCTGATCCGCTGGCGTCAGCGCCTTCCACGCCCTGGTGAATTCGTCGCTGCTGCGCATCTTCTTCATGGTGGAGTCGGTATAGAAAGGCTGCATCTTGGCCGGATCGTCGAGCGCCGACGTGCCGGCGCCGGACGCGGCGGCGAACGCGGAGCCGGCAACCATCGAAAGCGCCATCGCGCCGAAGCAGATCATCTTGACGTTCATGACATAGACCTCCTGTTACTCTGGATCGTTCAAGAAGCGATTACGTCACCAACGGCAGGTCCGGATTAAAGTTCCTTGATGGCTATCCAACACAGAATACGATTCTGAAAATTTCGCCGTGATGATCGAAATTTTCCCGCTGGCCGCAAAAATTTGGTCGCATTGCGTTCGGGTGCAATCGTCAGCGGGACGCCACCGGTGCCGTCTGACTATACACGGCTTCCCGTCAGTTCCTGACGACCGGCTTGGAGCGCATGCGGGAGACGGTCTCGCGCTCGGCGCGCTTGGAGCGCATCGGCGGCAGGCCGCGGTCGATGAGATCCATGTCTTCTAGCACCATGTCGCCCATGCGCTTGAAGGCGACATCGAGCGCGCCGGCGCGGTGGGCCGAGCGCAGGAAGCCGGGGAGAGCGCGTACCGGATGATCCTTCGCCAGCGGTTCCTCCGGGAAGACATCGCTTGCGGCAACGATATGGCCGCTCTTGACAGCTGCCATCAGCGCCGGGAAATCGACTACGCCGGCTCGGCTGAGCAGGATGAAGGCGGCGCCCTTGCGCATCTTGGCGAAGGCATCGGCGCCCAGAAAGCCCTGGTTCTCGCTGGTCACGGAGGCGACGACGAAGACGAAATCGCTTTCCGACAGAACCTTTTCGAGCGAGGCCGGCTCGACGCCGTGCTCGGCAAGAACGGATGGCGGCAGCCATGGATCATAGACCCTGGTGCGGGTGCGGAAGCCGGTCAGCAGGCGATTGAGCGCGCGGCCGAGATCGCCGAAGCCGATGATGCCGACATCGGCACCCGAGAGCAGCCGGGCGGTCTGGTTGCCGTCGCCGCCCCACAGCTCCTTGCCCTGCCGGAAAGCGAGGTCGGCATCGACGATGTCGCGCGCCAGGTTGAGCGCCATGGCAAGGCCCAGTTCCGCAACCGGTTCGGCAAACACCAGGCCGGTGGTGACCACATGGATGCCGCGGGCAAACAGCGTCTCATAGGGCATGTTGTTGATAAGGTTCGTCTCTACATTGAAGACGCAGCGCAGCGCCCTCAACTTCTCCAGCGTCTCCGGGGCGATCGGCGGTTGGCCGACGATGTAGCGCGCCTCGCCCAACACGTCTGTCGGCAACTCCGAGACACCTTCCGGCGTTGTCTCGACGATGCGATACTTTCTGCGAAAAAGCGCCAGCTGCGGTGGCGTGAAGATCAGGTCGAGCGTGCGCGGTTCGGGCGCGCTGATGACCAGCGGCAAGGACTTATCGGACATGGTTCATCCTCCCAGTGTGATTGGATCGCGTCAACCACATCCGTGTTTACCCTCGATGAAACGATTTACAATAGCGAAAAATCGATTTATCGGTTAATTTAACGATGGCGGCAAAATGGCTGCCCGCTCTTGGGAGGAAGCCCATGGCGCAGAAGGAAGCCCAGCAGCGGCGCCCGTCGATCCACGACGTGGCAAGCCATGCGGGCGTGTCCGCCGCCACCGTCTCCAAGGTTCTTTCCGGGGTCACGACGGTTAAGCCGGAAAACGCGCAGCGCGTCCTCGATGCTGTCGAACTGCTGGGCTATCGCGTCGACCCGCTCGCCTCGGATATGCGGCGGGCCAAGCGTCGCATCATCGGCGCCATCATGCCCGAGTTCGAAAGCGAGTTCTTCGGCCAGATGGTGAGCGAGCTCGAAGGTCTCGCCGAGCAGCGCGGCTATACGCTGGTCGCCGCCTCCAGTCGTGAATCGGAAGCGCGCGAGAAGGAGATTCTGGCCCGCATGCACGACTGGCGCGTCGCCGGCGTCGTGCTGGCGCCGGTGCGCAACGAGCACGGACCGGCGGCCGCCTTCATGAAGGCGAACGGCATGACCGGGGTGCTGATCGACCGCGTGCTCGCCGACGACGCCTTCGACACCGTTTCGGCCGACAGCGCCGCGGCAAGTGCGGAAGTGGCGCGTGCGCTGGTCGGCATGGGCCATCGCCACGTCCTGGTCGTCGGCCTCGGCGAGCAGGCGGCCACGGTGCGCGCCCGTCTTGAAGGATTCCGTCGCACCGCGCTGGAACTTGCGCCGGATATCCGCATCGACGTCGTACTTTGCGAAAGCGATGTCGGACCTCTGCGGGCGCTGCTTCACGACTATTTCTCCAAGGGTACCGAGCGGCCGACGGCGGTCTATTCGCTGTTCCTCAAGGGCACGCTGGTGGCGCTTTCCGAATTCCGGCGGCGCGGCTGGCATTGCCCGAACGACATCTCGCTGGTCGGCTTCGACGACGCGGAATGGATGCAGGTGACATGGCCGGCAATTGCCGCGGTGGTGCAGCCGGTGCGTGAGATCGCCACCAATGCAATGGAGGTTTTGTTTCGCAGGATCGAAGGCGAGGGCGGCCCGCCCACGGCGCGGCTCGAACCTTGCAAGGTGTTGATGCGGGAATCCGTTGGCTCGCCAGGCAGCGTCCCGCATTCCGGGGGAGGAGACCGACAATAGAACCCCATTGTCGACAACGGAAGAACAGCGCCGGCCCTGGCCGCGGCATCCGGCGCAAACAATGGAGGATGGAATGATATCGCTTATCCTGAAGATAAATCGATTTACCCTTGCTTTGGGCGTCGCCTTGGTAATGTCAGCGGTCGGCGCCGCCAGGGCAGAGGACGGCGAATATGGCGTGCTGATGAAGACGCTGGCCAATCCGTTCTGGGGCGCGATGGCCCAGGGCGTCGCCGACGGCGCCAAGGAAGCCGGCGTGAAGTACTTCCAGCAGGCGGCCGAAAGCGACCAGGCGGCCGAGCCGCAGCTCAACCTCTGCAACACGATGCTGGAACGCAAGCCGGTGGCGATGATCACCGCGGCCATCAACTCGACCAACCTGCTTCCGTGCCTGAAGTCGGCGCAAGCCTCAGGCATGAAGATCGTCGACCTCGACAACAATCTCGACCAGGCCGTGCTCGACAAAGAAGGCGTCAAGGTCACCTTCCATATCGGCTCCGACAATGTCGCGGCCGGCGCGCAAGGGGCGGAATATCTCGTCTCCAAGCTCGGCAAGGATGCCAAGGGTCCGGTGCTGGTGATCGAAGGTCTGTCGGGCAACATCACCGGCGAGAAACGCGCCAAGGGCTTCGCCGACAAGCTCAAGGAACTGGCGCCGGGGCTGCAGATTGTCGCTTCGCTGCCGGGCGACTGGGATCGCGGCAAGGCGGCCTCGATCGCCACCGACACGCTGACCGCACACCCCGACCTCGTCGCCATCTTCTGCGCCAATGACGGCATGGCGCTGGGCGCGGTGGAATCGGTCTACGCGGCCGGCAAGGGCCAGCAGGTGACCATGATCGGCGTCGACGGCAATGTCGACGCGGTGAAGTCGATCAAGGAGGGCCGCCTCAACGCTTCCGTCGCGCAGCTTCCCTATCTGGTCGGCAAGCAGGCGGTCGAGAACGTCAAGAAGGCGCTCGCCGGCGAGAAGGTCGAGGAAAGCATCGCCGTGCCCACCCTGGTGCTGACCAAGGATGTGCTCGACGCCGGCAAGGAGCCGATGCTGCAATATGTGAAGTAGGAAAGGAAAGGGAGTAGGGGAGTAGGTCAGTAGGGGAGTAGGGGAGTAGGGGGAGCGATGGTTTGCGTTTCTCCGATTTTGGTCGAGCCACCTTCTTCCCTACTCCCCTACTGACCTACTGACCTACTCCCCTACTCCCCTACCCGAAGGGTAAAAAAACATGGCTTCCGAAACGGCGCAGCCCGGCTTCTGGGTTCGGGTGCAGCGTGCATCCGTCGAACGACTTCACATCCGGCTGGAGTCGCTGCTGGTGCTTGTCTTGCTGAGCACGGCGATGGCGCTTCTTTCGCCATTCTTCCTGTCGCTCAGCAATTTCCTCAACATCCTGCTCGCGACTTCGACGATCGGCGTGCTGGCAATAGCCGCCACCTTCGTCATCGGCTCGGGCGGGCTCGATCTGTCGCTTGGATCGGTCATGGGTCTTGCCGGCGTGGCGGGTGCCTACGTCGCCATCAATCTAGGCTGGCCGTCGGTCTTCGCCGTGACCGCCTGCATCCTTGCCGGCGCGATTGCCGGCTACATCAACGGGCAACTGGTGACCCGCGCTTTCGTGCCGGCCTTCATCGTCACCCTCGGCATGCTTGGGCTAGCGCGCGGGCTGGCGCTGGTCATCTCAAAGGGCAGAGCGATCTACGGCCTGCCCGCCGAGATCGTCTATATCGGGCAAGGAAGACCGCTCGGCATTCCGATGCCGGTCATCATCTTCGTGCTGACCGCGATCGTCGCACATACGGCGCTTGCCTATACGCGCTTCGGCCGCCACACGCTGGCGCTGGGCGACAGCGAAGGGGCGGCGCGCGCCGCCGGCATCCGCGTCGAGCAGCATCGCCGCATCATCTACACGCTCTCCGGCGCGCTCGCGGGGCTCGCCGGCCTGCTCTTCACCGCCCGCGTCAATGCCGGCGATCCGACCGCCGGCATCAACTACGAGCTCACCGCGATCACGGCGGCGATCATCGGCGGCACCAATCTCTTCGGCGGCCGCGCCTCGATCCTCGGCACGATGATCGGCGCGCTGATCATGGGCGTGCTGCAGAACGGGCTGACGCTGCTTGCGGTGCAATCCTACTACCAGCAGATGGCGATCGGAGCGGTGCTGATCCTCGCGGTCTTCATCGACCAGTACCAGGTGCGAAAGGAGTCGCGCGTATGACACTTCTCTCGCTCCATGGCATTCGCAAGAGTTTTGGTGCGGTCGACGTGCTGCATGGCGTCGACCTGTCGGTCGCGGCCGGCGAGGTGGTCGGTCTGGTCGGCGACAATGGCGCCGGCAAATCGACGCTGATGAAAACCATCACCGGCATCTACCGGGCCGATACCGGCTCGATCGAATTCGACGGCAAGGACATCCTCGCCCTCGATCCCGGCCAGCGCCGCCGCCTCGGCATCGAGATGATCTACCAGGATCTATCTTTAGCCAAGCAGCAGGATGTGGCCTCCAACATCTTCCTTGGACGCGAGCCGACGAAAAGGCTGCTCGGTCTGTTCCCCGGCTTTGTCGACAAGGCCGAGATGGATCGGCAGGCGGCGCGGATGATCGATCGGTTAGGCGCGCACCTGCCGTCGATCAGTCGTTCCGTCGGCTCATTCTCCGGCGGCCAGCAACAGACTGTGGCGATCGCCCGCGCGCTGACCTTCAATCCGAAGCTCGTCATCATGGACGAGCCGACGGCCGCGCTTGCCGTGCGCGAGGTGCAGAGCGTGCTGGATCTCATCCGGCGGCTGAAATCGGAAGGCATCGCCGTCATCCTGATCTCACACCGGCTGAACGACGTGCTCTCGGTCACCGACCGCATCGTCGTGCTGCGCCACGGCAGGGCGGATGCCGATCTCGTCACCGCCAAGACCAATATGAACGAAGTCGTCAGCCGCATCGTCGGCGGCGGCGATATCAGCGCCGCGGCGGCGCATGAACAACGAGGCTGACATGAATGTTTTCGGACTGCACACTTTCGCCATCGCTCCCGTCTGGGACCTGGCTCGCATCGAGCCGCAGATGGATAGGCTGAAGGAGCTTGGCATCGGCCTGATGGAGATCCCGCTGCTGCGCCCCGAGGAGATCGACACCAAGCGCACGCGCGGCTTCGCCAGCCACTATGGCGTCGAGCTCATCCCGTCGCTCGGCCTGCCGCGCGCGCTCGACGTGGTCGAGCGGCCGGACGAAGCGCTCGACTTCCTGCAGCCCGCCTTCGAGGTCTGCAACGAGGTGGGCAGCGAGGCGCTCGGCGGCGTGACCTATGGAACAATCGGCAAGACGACCGGCCGGGCGCCGACGCAAAGGGAGATCGACGGTATCTGCCGCTTCCTCGAGCGTGCGGCGAAGTCGGCGAAGTCGCGCAGCCTGAAGCTCGGCATCGAGCCCTGCAACCGCTACGAGACGCATCTGATCAACCGTGGCATCGACGCGGCGCGGATCATCGAGCGCGTTGGCGCCGACAACCTCTTCATCCATCTCGACACCTACCATATGCATATCGAGGAAGAGAGCTTTGCTTCGGGCTTCGAGGCGGCGGCGCCCTTCCTCGGTTATGTTCATGTGTCGGAGGCCAATCGCGGCGTGCCGGGGCGCGGCATGCTCAACTGGGCAGCCTGCATGAAGGCGATCGCCGATATCGGCTACGAAGGGCCGATCACGCTCGAAAGTATGAACCATGTCGATGTCGACATCGCCGGCGGGCTCGCGGTCTGGCGTCCGGTGGCGGAAGATCCGCGCGACGTTATCGAGGTCGGGCTGCCCTTCCTGCGCGAGGAAGCGAAGAAGGCCGGTCTCACTCTCGGATAGCCGAACGCCCTATTTGCGACCCTGGCGCGCCAGCCAGCGGCGGCGCGCCTCCTGCTGTTGGGCAAGCTCGGCCTCGTCCCAGTAGCCGATGAGCACGCCCGAGCCGACGATCGGATCGAAATGCCCGATCTTGCCGTCGATATCGGTCAGCCATTCGTCGGGGACAGTGATGCGGTTGTTGGGCAGCGCCAGCCAGCGCATCAGTGCTTTGCGCAGCCGCTCGATGTCGCCGGCCGCAGACGGCTCCCGCCCAAGGTCGCGCAGTTCGCCGGGGTCGTTGCCGAGGTCGAAGAACATCGGCGGCACGCCCTCGCCATGGACGAGTTTGAAGCGGCCGTCGGTGATCATGTAGAGCTTGCAGCCCGAGACCGGCATGGCGAGCTTCAGCCGCGCGGCATCGCCGCTATAGTCGTATTCGCTGACGGCATGGTTGCGCAGGCTTTGCCGCTCGCCGGAAGTGAGCGGCAGCAGCGAGCGGCCTTCGAGGCTGTGCGGCTTGGCTTTGCCGCCGAAGAAATCGAGGAAAGTAGGCGCAAGGTCGATCATCTCGACCAGCGCGGCGGAAGTGGTGCCGCGTGTCGCATCGGCTTCGGGGCGCGGATCGTAGACGATCATCGGCACTTTCGCCGCCACATCGTGGAACAGGTATTTCTCGCCGAGCCAATGATCGCCGAGATAGTCGCCATGGTCTGAGGTGAACACCACAAGCGTCTTCCCGAACAGGCCGCGCTTGTCCATGAAGTCGAACAAATGGCCGAGCTGGTCGTCGATCTGCTTGATCAGGACCATGTAGCAGGGGATGACCGTCTCGCGGACCTCGTCGCGTGAGAAGTTCTTCGAATAACGCTCCTGCTGGAAGGCCTCGAAGATCGGATTTGGCGAGCCGCGCTCCGCCTCGCTGCGGATCGGCGGCTGGATATCCGCCTTGCCGTACATGTTGTGATAAGGCGCCGGCACGATATAGGGCCAGTGCGGCTTGATGTAGGAGAGGTGCGCGCACCAGGCCTCGCCCTTGGCTTCGGCCTCCTCGATGAAGCGCATGGCGCGGCGCGTCATGTAAGGCGTTTCGGAATGTTCCTCCGGAATGCGCGCCGGCTTGTCGGCGTGGACGAGCAGCCAGCCGTTGAAATTCTCGCCGTTCGCGCCTTCGCCGGAATTCGCCCAATGCTCCCACGGATTTTCGGCATCGAAGCCGTGCTCGCGCAGATAGCTGTCGTAGGCCGGATCGGGGTCGTAGTTGGTCGAGGGATGCAGGCCGTCGTCGCGCTCGAGCGGCTCGAAGCCGCATTCGGCGACACGCACGCCGATGATGGAATCCCTGGCGATGCCGAGCCGCTCCATGCCTTCCTCGTCGGCTCTCATATGCGTCTTGCCGATGAGCGCGCAGCGCACGCCGACCTCGCGCAGATGATCGCCCAGCGTCGGCTCGCCTATCCTCAGCGGCACGCCGTTGTGGGTCGAGCCGTGCGAGCGGACATAGCGGCCGGTATAGGCACTCATGCGCGAGGGACCGCACACCGTCGATTGCACATAGGCGTTGGTGAAGCGGACGCCGCGGCCGGCGAGCCGGTCGATGTTCGGCGTCTTCAGGCTCTTGTGTTCGGCGCAGCTCAGATAATCGAACCGCAGCTGGTCGCACATGATGAAAAGGACATTGCGTTTTGAAGTCATAGCTATCCGTCGGAGCGGCTCTCCTTGGTAACGCGGTGAGGATGCCATCATCGCCTCGAAGGCGTTATATCGTCGGCAGATCCGACCGGATAGGCCGCCAGAATCCTCGATCTGGTTCGATGATTGAGAGCGTATCGCTGCCGGCACGCACGCACCGCAAAGGGAAACGATGCAAGGTCGCCGGATTTCGATCGAATCATATCCGGGAGGTTAATAATCGGCGACTGATTTTCATTTTACATTACCATTTCGGCATGAGAGACCGAGACGATGCGGCTGAAAAATCCCCGTTTAAAGCTGGGCGGCCGCGCGAGGGAGGAGAACCATGAGACGCATGCTGCTGGCCGCGGTTGCGGCGATCGCACTCGGCGGAACCGCCTTGGCGGATACAATCAAGGTCGGTGTGATCGGCCCGTTCTCCGGCCCGTTCGCCATTCAAGGCAAGAATTTCAAGGCCGGCATCGATGCCTGGACGGCGTTGAACGGCGCCAAGGTCGGCAATGATGATGTCGAGATCGTCTATCGCGACCTTCCGGCGGCAAATCCCGCGCAGGCCAAATCACTTGCCCAGGATCTGGTCGTCAAGGAGCACGTCCAGTATCTCGCAGGCTTCTATTTCACACCCGATGCCATGGCCGTCACGCCCCTTCTTGAGCAAGCCAACGTGCCGATGGTGATCATGAACGCGGCTACCTCGGCGATCGTGACCAAGAGTCCGCTCGTCGTGCGTACGTCCTTCACGCTCTGGCAGACGTCGGTGCCGATGGCGAAGGTGGCGGCCCAGCGCGGCATCAAGAAGGTCATTACCGCCGTCAGCGACTATGGGCCCGGTGTCGATGCCGAAACGGCTTTCGCGACCACATTCAAGGCGGATGGCGGCGAAATCGTCGAGTCGATCCGCATGCCGCTGTCGACGACCGATTTCAGCCCGATCATGCAGCGCGTGAAGGATTCCGGCGCCGAGGCGGTCTTTGCCTTCCTGCCCTCCGGCCCGACCACGCTCGGCTTCCTGAAGTCGTATAACGAGAACGGCCTCAAGCAGGCCGGCATCCAGTTCCTGGCGCCCGGCGACCTGACGCAGGAATCCGATCTTCCGGCGCTGGGCGATACGGCTCTCGGCGTCACGACCACCTTCCACTATTCGATTGCGCACGACTCCGGCGAGAACAAGAAGTTCGTCGCGGCGGCGCGCACGGCAATCGGCAATCCGGCGGAGTTGTCCTTCCCGTCGGTCAGCGCCTATGACGGCATGAGGGTCATCTACAAGATGATCGAAGCGACAGGCGGCAAGCAGGATGCCAAGAAGGCCGTCGATGCCGTCAAGGGAATGGCCTGGGAAAGTCCGCGCGGACCGGTATCGATCGATCCCGAAAGCCGCCACATCACGCAGAACATCTATCTGCGGGAGGTCGCCAAGGCCGAGGACGGCACCTATTACAACAAGGAGATCCAGACCTTCCCCAACATGACGGATCCGGGTCTCAAATAGCCTTGCACAGGCAAGCCCTCAGCGTCCATGTTCTTGCCTGCAGGCCGCAGCCCGCGGGCGGCCTCCGGAGTGAACCATGCAAAGCGTGCTCAGCGTCGCGGTCGACGCCCTTGCCTACGGCATGGTGCTTTTCGTCATCTCGATCGGCCTGTCGCTGACCATGGGGCTGATGCGGGTGGTGAACCTGGCGCACGGAGCTTTCGCCATGGTGGGAGGCTATCTGGCCTCCTATGCCATGCGCGATCTCGGCCTCGGCTATGTCGTCGGGCTCGTGCTCGCGGTCGCGGGAACCGTGGTCATCGCGGCGCCGATCGAAAGGCTGCTCTACCGCCGCATCTACAATGCTCCGGAACTCATCCAGGTGCTGATGACGATCGGCATCACCTTCTGCGTCATCGGCATCGCCAACTACGCCTTCGGACCGACGCTCAAGACCATCCCACTGCCGGGGCTGCTGACCGGGCCGGTCGATCTCGGCTTCCGTTCGATTGCTGCCCACAAGCTCTTTGCGATCCTATGCGGCTTCGCCGTTGCCGCCGCCCTCTGGTACCTGGTCGAGCGGACCTCCTTTGGCGTGAAGCTGCGCGCTTCCGTGGATAACACGCCGATGGCCGCCGCGCTGGGTGTCCGCACGAAATCCGTCTATGCGGCGAGCTTCGCGGTCTCGGCCGGGCTTGCCGCCTTCGGCGGTGTCGTGGGGGCCGAATTGCTGCCGATCGAGCCATATTACGCGCTGCGCTACATGGTGACCTTCCTGGTCGTGGTCGCGGTGGGCGGCGCCGGCTCGATCGGCGGAGCCTTGCTTGCCTGCCTCGTGCTCGGTGCGGTCGACACCGCGGGGCGGTATCTGATGCCGGACTATGGCGAGTTCTTCTTCTACCTGGCCGTCATCCTCATCGTTTGCGCCTTTCCGCGCGGCCTTCTCGGAAGGGCATAAGGCATGAACGCCGACCACCTCACAGGCGCCGCCAGGCCAGTCGCCCGACCACGGTTCTCCGCCTCCGCCGACTGGATCGGCCTTGCGGCCGTGCTCGCGGCGGCAGGGGCAGGCTATCTTTTGTTCCCCGACAACCTGGCATTGCTCACACGCATCGTCGGCATCATCATGCTGGTGCTGTCGCTCGATCTCGTGACCGGTTTTTGCGGCGTGGCGACACTTGGCCATGCAGCCCTATTCGGCGCGGGCGCCTATGCGGCCGGGATCGGCGCCGCGCATTTCGGCATTTCAGACCCGGTCGCCATGATCGCGGCGGGTAGTGCCGGCGGGGCGCTCGCCGGCCTGCTGTCCGGCTTCGTCATCCTGCGCGGCCACGGGCTCGGCCAACTCGTGCTGTCGATCGCCATCGTCAATCTGTTCCACGAAGCGGCCAACAAGGCCACGGGCTGGACAGGCGGCAGCGATGGCCTGACCGATATCGCGCCCACGCCTCTCTTCAGCGTCTTCGCCTTCGATCTCTGGGGGCACACGGCATACGCGCTGGGCGTAGCGCTGCTGCTGATCGTCCTGTTTCTGCTGCAGCGTTTGGCCCGCTCGCCGTTCGGCATGCTCTGCCGCGGCATCCGGCAGGATCCGATCCGGGTCGCGGCGATGGGGGCGCCCGTCAGGAAGACGCTGCTCGCAATGTATGTCGTCTCGGGTCTGGTCGCGGGCGTTGGTGGGGGGCTCAACGCGATCTCCACCCAAGTGGTCGGGCTCGACAGCGTGAGCTTCACCCTGTCGGCTTCGGCGCTGGTGATGCTGGTGCTCGGCGGCACAGGCTCGCTCTATGGCGCGATTGTCGGAACGGTCGTCTTCATGCTGTTCGAGGACTTCGTCTCGGCCGCCAACCCATTCCACTGGCTGACGATCGTCGGTGCGCTGCTGGTCTTGGTCGTGCTGTTTGCGCCGAGGGGCATCTTCGGCACTTCTGTCCGGCTGCTTGAACGATCGAGGCGCCGATGACGCCGGTGTTCGAGGTCGAGAGACTGACGCGTTCCTTCGGCGGGCTCGCGGTCACCCAGGCCGTGTCGCTGACGATGGCTCCCGGCGACCGCGTGGCGCTGATAGGGCCGAACGGAGCCGGCAAGACCACCTTCGTCAATCTCGTAACGGGCCATCTGAAGCCCAACTCCGGTATTGTGCGGCTCGCGGGCGAAGAACTTGGCGGCATGAGCCCGATGCAACGTGTCCGGCGCGGCCTGGTGCGATCCTTCCAGGTCACCCGCCTCTTCCCCGAGATGACGCCTCGGGAACATCTGGCGCTCGCTATCCTGCAACGCCAGGGCCGGACCGGCCGCATGTTCGGGACGTTCTGGACAATGCCCGACGTGCTCAAGGAGAGCGGGGCGCTCCTGGCCACGCTTGGCCTGGAGAGCGCCGCCGACCTCAAGGTGGCGGAGATCGCCTATGGGCAGCAGCGGCTGCTGGAGATCGCCTTCGCGTTGGCGCTGAGGCCCAAGGTGCTGTTGCTGGACGAGCCAGCGGCGGGCGTTCCGCAAAGCGAGACGCCGCGCATCGACGCCGCGCTTGCCGGGCTTCCCGCGGATCTGGCGGTGCTGATGATCGAGCACGACATGGACCTCGTGTTCCGATTTGCAAGACGGGTCATCGTTCTGGCCGCGGGCAGGATCATCTTCGACGGCGCGCCCGGTGACGCAGCGAAAGATCGGCGCGTGCGGGAAGCTTATCTCGGGAGTTATGCCGATGACCGCGGCGCGCCTTGAGGTTTCGGGCTTGAGCGCCGGCTACGGCCAGACGCGAGTGCTCGAGGACGTATCGTTCGAGGCGGAAGCCGGCGCCCGGCTGGCCGTGCTCGGGCGAAACGGTGTCGGCAAGTCGACGCTGCTCGCCACCATCGCCGGCCAGACGCGGCGGCACGCCGGAGCAATCAAGCTCGGCGATATCGACATTGCCGGAATGGACGGTGCGTCGCGCGCCTGGCAGGGTCTCGGCTACGTCCCGCAGGAGCGCTGCATCTTTCCGTCGCTGACCGTCGAGGAAAACCTTTTCGTCGGGTTGAAGGATCGCGAACGATCGGCAGTGGACGAGGCCTACGCGATGTTTCCGAGGCTCAAGGAGCGTCGGCGCAACTACGGCAACCAGCTCTCGGGCGGCGAACAGCAGATGCTGACAACAGCGCGCACCATACTGGGCCGCCCGTCCATCCTGATGCTCGATGAGCCGCTGGAGGGACTGGCTCCTGTGATCTGCGAGGAGCTGATGGCCGCGCTGACGCGCCTCGCCTCCGGCGGCGACATGACCATCCTGCTTGTCGAGCAAAGGATCCGCGCCGCTCTGGATTTCGCCGATCAGGTGCTCATCCTCGAGCGCGGCCGGATCGCCTGGTCGGGAACGCCTGCCGCACTGCGTGCCAGCCCGCAGACCGTCGAAGGACTGCTCGGCGTGGCAGCGATACCGCATTCGGCCGCCTAATGCATGTCGCCCAAAAGTGCGCAGCGGTTTTTGGAAACGACACGGTCTAAAATGCGTCGCCGAGTCCGGTTCAGCGCGACGCGCGTTAGAGGAGTTCAGCAAACTGCTCTAACGATTTGTTTTCTCGCAATTCCAGAGCGAAAACTGCCGCCTTTAGTGGAATCGCGGAAGCTTCAAGCGTGGTGCCGCGCCGCCTCGCGAATGGTCTGCAGGAGGATCGTGAAGGCAGGCGAGGGGGCGGTGTCGGTGCGCATGGTCAAGCCCACCGGCCCCTTGGTTTCCTCGGTGTCGACCGGGAGGGCGACGAAGGCGCCGCTGGCGATCTCGTTGGCAACGACGCCGGCCGAGATGATCCACAGTGCGTTGCTCTGGCGCATAAAGGAGCGGCCAAAGGAATCCGAAACGGTTTCGATCTCGGTGGCGGGCGCGGTCATGCCGTTGGTGATGAAGAGACGGTCGACGAAAGGCCGGATTACGGATTCCCGGGTCGGCATCAGCACGGGAAACTCGTCGAGGCGCGCAAAGATGTCCGCTCCCGGCTCCGACAGGGGATGCCCTGCCCGCACCACGAACAGCACCTGCTCGGAGTAAAGATGCTCGAAGAAGAAGCCGGTCATTTTTTCCGGCGCCGCGAGGCGGCCGACGACGAGGTCGAGCGCGCCGGTGCGCAACTGCTCGAGCAGCACCGCGTTCTCGCCGGTGACGATCTTGATCGCGGCGCTCGTGTTCTCTTGGAGGAAGAGATTCATCGCCAGCGGCATCACCCGCGCCGAGACGGTCGGCAGCGCGCCGATGCGGATCGGGTGGCGGTTGAGCGCGCCGTCCTGCCTGACGGAATCGACGCCGCGCTTCAGCGCCGAGATCGCCGAGCCGGCATGGCTAAGGAATATCTCGCCGAGCCGCGTGACACGGATGCCGCGGCCGTCGCGCTCAACCACCGCGATGCCGAGCGCCTCTTCCAACTCGCGCAAGGTCTTGGTTACCGCCGGCGCGCTGACATGCAGAAGGTCGGCGGCGCGCGCCACGCTTCCCTGCCGCGCTACTTCGAGGAATGTCTGCAGATGGCGGAAGCGGATGCGGCTGTCAGCCATGGTTTGATAACCTCAAAGTTAATGAAACGCCGCAAAATATCATTTTACCGAACCAAATAGCTCGTGCAATGTGCGTTTGGAGGATCGAAATCGTGCCATTCGTCAGCATAGGCGGCGTGACGCTGCACCACCGCTATATCGAGGCGACGGGCATTTCGCGTCCGATCATCTTCATCAATTCGCTCGGCACCGACTTCCGGATCTGGGACGACATCGTCGCGCGGCTCGCCGGCGAAATGCCGATGCTCGTCTACGACAAGCGCGGCCACGGGCTGTCGGATATCGGCGGCGGCGTGCGCTCGATTGACGACCATGTCGATGATCTGATCGCTCTCATCGACCATTTCGGTTTCGGCAAGGTGGTGCTCTTCGGCCTCTCCGTCGGCGGCATGGTCGCGCAGGGGCTCTATGCGCGGCGGCCTGACCTCGTCGAGGCGCTGATATTGAGCGACACCGCGCACAAGATCGGCACCTCCGATAGCTGGAACACGCGTATCGCAACCATCGAGCGTGACGGCATCGAAGCGATTGCCGACGGCGTGCTGAAAGTGTGGTTCACGCCGGATTTCCACGCCAATCGCGCGGCCGAGCTTGCCGGCTGCCGCAATATGCTGACCAGGCAGGCGCTGCCCGGCTATATCGGCACCTGCATGGCGGTGCGCGACGCCGATTTCACCGACAGCGCGCGCCGCATCGCGGTTCCGACGCTCTGCATCGTCGGCGATCAGGACGGCTCGACGCCGCCCGATCTTGTCCGCGCGCTTGCCGATCTGATCCCCGGCGCGCGCTTCGAAGTGGTCCGCAATGCCGGGCACATTCCCTGCATCGAGCAGCCCGACGCGCTCACCACCCTGATCCGCGACTTCGTCGCCTCGTTGCCTGAGGGAAAGCGACCCCATGGATGATGCCTCCAAGAAAGGGAACCGATACCGGACCGGGCTCGAGCTGCGCCGCTCCGTGCTCGGCGATCCGCATGTCGACCGCGCCGAGGGTGCGGCGACCGATTTCGACCGCCCGTTCCAGCAGCTGATCACCGAGGCCGCCTGGGGAACGGTGTGGGCGCGCCCCGGCCTGTCGAAGCGCGAGCGCTCGATCGTGACGCTGGCGCTGCTCGCAGCACTCGGCCATGACGAGGAGGTGGCCATGCATGTGCGCGCTACCGCCAACACCGGCGCCTCGCGCGAGGATATCCGCGAAGCCTTCCTGCATGTCGCGATCTATGCCGGCGTCCCGGCGGCCAACCGTGCCTTCAAGATCGCCAAGGAAGTGTTTTCGCAGATGGATGGAGCCCCCCATGCCTGAGCCCGGCTCCAACCGGACGCCGGAGACCGGCGCCTTCTTCCCGCGCGACCGCCAATGGCATCCGCCGGCGTTCACGCCGAACTACAAGAGCTCGGTGCTGCGCTCGCCGCAGAAGGCGTTGATCGCCTTCGATAACACGCTGTCGGAACTCACCGGCCCGGCGTTCGGCCATGCCATGCTCGGCGAGCTCGACAATGACCTGATTCACAATTTCGCCAAGCCGGGCGAGAGCGCCATCGGCGAGCGAATCATCGTCCACGGGCGGGTGCTCGACGAGCGCGGCAAGGGCGTGCCCGGCGTGCTGCTCGAATTCTGGCAGGCCAATGCCGGCGGCCGCTACCGCCACAAGAAGGATGGCTATCTGGCGCCGCTCGATCCGAATTTCGGCGGCTGCGGCCGCGCCATCACCGGTGAGGACGGCGGCTATGCCTTTCGCACCGTCAGGCCTGGCCCCTATCCGTGGCCGAATGGCCCGAACGACTGGCGGCCGGCGCATATCCACTTTTCGGTGCTCGGCCACGGCTTCGCGCAACGGCTGATCACGCAGATGTATTTCGAGGGCGATCCGCTGATCTGGCGTTGTCCGATCGTCGGCGGCATTTCCAACAAGGCCGCCATCGAAGCGCTGATTGCCGCGCTCGACATGCAGTCGACGATCCCGATGGACGCGCTCGCCTACAAGTTCGACATTGTGCTGCGCGGGCGGCGCTCGACGCTGTTCGAGAACAGGCCGGAGGGCAATTGATGGCACAGTTGCTGGACCGGTTGAAGGAGAGCCCTTCGCAGACTGCAGGGCCCTATGTGCATATCGGGCTGACGCCCAATTTCTGCGGCATCGATGGCGTCTATGAACGCGATCTTGGCTCGACCATGGTCAACGACCAGACCAAGGGCGAGCGCATCGAGCTGCGCGTCCGCGTGCTCGACGGCACCGGCACAGCGCTCAAGGATGCGCTGATCGAGATCTGGCAGGCGGACGCCAGCGGGCTGTACAATTCACCGGCCGAGCTGCGCGGCGCCGCCGATCCGAATTTCCTCGGCTGGGGCCGGCAGCCGACCGACATGGAAACCGGAATCTGCCTGTTCCAGACGATCAAGCCCGGCCGTGTGCCGTTCCGCGACGGGCGGCTGATGGCGCCGCACATCACACTTTGGATCGTGGCGCGCGGCATCAATATCGGCCTGCACACCAGGCTCTATTTCTCCGACGAGGAAAAGGCCAATGCCGAGGATCCGATCCTTGCCCGCATCGAACATCGCGTGCGCGTTCCGACGCTGATCGCCGAGCGCCAGGGCGACACCTACGTCTTCGACGTTCATCTGCAGGGCGAGAAGGAGACGGTCTTCTTCGACAGCTGACCGAGGCCGACATGACCGTTTCGCCCTTCGATCATCCGCTGCTTTCCGGCCTGCTCGGCGACGAAGAGGCGGCCAGACATTTCTCCGTGGAAGCCGACATCGAAGCGATGCTCAGTTTTGAGCGCGCGCTGACCGAAGCCGAAGCGGAGTGCGGCGTGATCCCGCGCGACGCCGGGCCGGCGATCGTCCAAGCGTTGGCCGCGTTCCGGCCGGACACCGCGAAGCTGCGCGCCGCTGTCGCCAAGGACG
The DNA here is from genome assembly GCF_033977205.1 of Mesorhizobium album. Lineage (NCBI taxonomy): Bacteria > Pseudomonadati > Pseudomonadota > Alphaproteobacteria > Hyphomicrobiales > Phyllobacteriaceae > Mesorhizobium > Mesorhizobium album. Next base: position 68,140 of record NZ_JAVIIW010000014.1, read on the forward strand.
GCGTCGTGGTGCCGGAACTGCTGCGCCAGATCAGGGCGGCCGTCGGCGGGCAATATGGCGAATTTGTTCATCTCGGCGCGACCAGCCAGGACGTCATCGACACCTCGCTGGTGCTGCGCCTCTGCGCGGCGGTCGAACATATCGGTCTGCTGCTCAGCGAAAACATCGTGCGCCTTGCCAGCCTCGAACAGGAATTCGGGGGCAGGGCACTGATGGCGGTGACGCGCATGCAGCCGGCAATTCCGATCACGGTGGCGGATCGGATCGCTTCGTGGCGCGCACCGCTCGAACGTCACCAGCAACGCTTGAAGGAACAGTCCGGCCGGCTGCTCGTGGTGCAGTTCGGCGGCGCCGCCGGCACGCTCGATAAGCTCAGCGACAAGCGAGCGGCCGTGCGCGCGGCGCTTGCCGCCAAACTCGGTCTTGGCGACGCGCCGCAATGGCATAGCCAGCGGGACGCGTTTGCCGAGTTTGCCGGCTGGCTGTCGCTCGTCGCCGGCAGTCTCGGCAAACTCGGGCAGGATGTCGCGCTGATGGCGCAGGCCGGCACCGACATCAAGCTGTCCAGCGGTGGCGGCTCGTCGGCCATGCCGCATAAGCAGAATCCGGTGAGAGCGGAAGCGCTGGTGGCGCTGGCCCGCTTCAACGCCACGCAGCTTTCCGGGATGCAGCAGGCGCTGGTGCATGAGCAGGAGCGCTCGGGTGCGGCCTGGGCGCTGGAATGGCTCATCATGCCGCAGATGGTCGTTGCGGCAGCCGCCGCGCTCAGGCTTGCCGCTGAGCTGGCCAGGCAGATCGAGAGTCTTGGCCACTGATGCGCACGCAGGTTGCCATCATCGGATCAGGGCCTTCCGGCTTGCTGCTTGGCCAGCTTCTTGCCACGATCGGTATCGAGACGGTCATCCTCGAACGATCGAGCCGCGAGCATGTGCTTGGCCGCGTGCGCGCCGGGGTGCTCGAACAGGGCACGGTCGACCTGCTCGGCGAGGCAGGCGTCGCGGACCGGCTTCATACCGAAGGCTTGCAGCATTCCGGCATCTCGCTCGCCTTCGACGGGCGACTGCATCGCATCGATCTCACTGGCCTGACGGGCGGCAAGCACGTCACCGTCTATGGCCAGACAGAGGTGACGCACGACTTGATGGACAAGCGGGAGGCGGCGGGGCTCGTCACCGTTTACGAGGCCTCGAATGTCGCGCCGCGTGACTTCGGCGGCGCATCTCCCTTCGTCTCCTACCACAAGGACGGCGTCACGCATCGCATCGACTGTGACTTCATCGCCGGCTGCGACGGCTATCACGGCATCAGCCGCGGGTCGGTGCCTGAAGGCGCGCTGAAGACGTTCGAGCGGCAGTATCCATTCGGCTGGCTGGGCGTGCTGGCCGAGGTGCCGCCGGTGGACCACGAGCTGATCTACGCCAATCACGAGCGGGGTTTCGCGCTGTGCTCGATGCGCTCGCCGCGCCGCAGCCGCTACTATGTGCAGGTTCCCGCCGACGAGCGTGTCGAGGACTGGCCGGATGACCGCTTCTGGGATGAGTTGCGCCGGCGTCTGCCATCACAGACAGCAGCTGCTGTCACCACGGGACCGTCGTTCGAGAAGTCGATCGCGCCGCTGCGCTCTTTTGTGGCCGAGCCGATGCGCTTCGGCCGGCTGTTCCTGGTCGGCGACGCCGCCCATATCGTGCCGCCGACCGGCGCCAAGGGCCTCAACCTCGCTGCGAGCGACGTGCGCTATCTCTTTGCTGGGCTTCGCGAATTCTATTCCCACCAATCCGAAGCCGGGCTCGACGCCTATTCAGCCAAGGCGCTGGCGCGCGTCTGGAAAGCGGTGCGCTTCTCGTGGTGGATGACGACGATCCTGCACCGTTTTCCCGAGACGGGCGAGTTCGGCCAACGCATCCAGGAAGCCGAGCTCGATTATCTCGTACATTCCAAGGCCGCTTCTACGGCATTGGCCGAAAACTACGTCGGCCTGCCTTACTGATCGGCCGGTGTGGTCAGACCCGCTCCAGCGCGATGGCAATACCCTGGCCGACGCCGATGCACATGGTGGCTAAAGCAAGCCCGCCGCCGCGCTCGCGCAACTCGAGCGCCGCCGTGCCGGTGATGCGGGCGCCCGACATGCCGAGCGGATGGCCAAGGGCGATCGCCCCGCCGTTCGGATTGACGTGGGCGGCATCCTCGGCGATGCCGAGCTGGCGTAGCACGGCGATGCCTTGCGAAGCGAAGGCTTCGTTCAATTCGACGACATCGAACTGGTCGGGCGTCAGGCCGAGGCGGGCGCAAAGTTTCTTCGTGGCGGGTGCCGGGCCGATACCCATGATGCGCGGCGCCACGCCGGCGACGGCACCGCCAAGGATGCGGGCGATCGGCGTCAGGCCATGCTTCTTCGCCGCCGCTTCAGAGGCGATGATGAGGGCGGCCGCGCCGTCATTGACGCCGGAGGCATTGCCGGCGGTGACCGTGCCGCCCTGGCGGAACGGCGTCGGCAATTTGGCCAGCGCCTCGATGGTCGTGCCGGCGCGCGGATGCTCGTCCTTCGCCACGACGACGGGCTCGCCCCTTTTCTGCGGGATGGTCACCGGCGCGATTTCTTTTGCCAGCCGGCCATTGGCTTGTGCCGCGACCGCCTTGTCCTGGCTGCGCACGGCAAGGGCATCCTGGTCGGCTCTGCTGACGGAAAAATCCTCGGCCACGTTCTCGCCGGTCTCCGGCATGGAATCGACGCCGTACTGCTTCTTGATCAGCGGGTTGATGAAGCGCCAGCCGATGGTGGTGTCGAAAATCTCGGCATTGCGCGAGAAGGCGGTGTCGGCCTTAGGCATGACGAAGGGCGCGCGGCTCATCGATTCAACACCGCCGGCGATCATCAGCTCGGCCTCGCCGGACTTGATGGCCCGCGCGGCAATCGTCACGGCATCCATGCCGGAACCGCACAGCCGATTGACGGTCGAGCCGGGGATTTCCTGCGGGAGGCCGGCAAGCAGCAGCGCCATGCGGGCGACGTTGCGGTTGTCCTCGCCGGCCTGGTTGGCGCAGCCATAGACGACGTCGTCGACAGCCGACCAGTCGACGCTGGCGTTGCGCTCGACCAAGGCTTTCAGCGGAATGGCGGCGAGATCGTCGGCGCGCACCGAGGACAGCGCGCCGCCGAAGCGGCCGATCGGCGTGCGGATGTAATCGCAGATGAAGGCTTCGGCCATTATGCAGCTTTCCCTTTGGCGGTTCCCGCATGCGCGGCCTTGGTGCGGGCTTGCAGGTCGCGCAATGTCTTCAGCTCGAGTTCCGTCGGCGCCGGCGTCTCGTCAAGGGCCTCGGCAAATCTGACGACCCAGCCACAGGTCGCCTGCACCTCTTCCCGGGTGACGCCCGGATGCAGCGACACGACGGTGAATTCCTTGGTGATAGGGTCGGGTTTCCAGATGGCGAGATCGGTGATCAACAAGGTCGGGCCGGCGGTGTCAATGCCAAGGCGCTTGCGGTGGTTGCCGCCCTCGCCATGGCCGAAGGAGGTGAAGAAGTCGATTGTCTCGACCATGCTGCGCTTCGACTGCGCCATGGTGATGTAGACCTGTCTCGACGAGGTGGCGATCTCCGGCGCGCCGCCGCCGCCAGGCAGCCGGGTCTTCGGATGCGCGTAGTCGCCGATGACGGTGGTGTTGATGTTGCCGAACTTGTCGAGCTGGGCGGCACCGAGGAAGCCGATCGAGATGCGGCCGCCCTGCAGCCAGTAGCGGAACATCTCCGGCACCGCGACCGTGGTCACCGCCGTCTCGCACAATTCGCCGTCGCCAATCGACAGCGGCAGAACGTCCGGCGCGGTGCCGATGGTGCCGCTTTCGTAGATCAGCGTGATTTCCGGCGCATGGGTCAGTCGCGCGACGTTGCAGGCGGCAGACGGCGCGCCGATGCCGACGAAGCAGACATCGTCGTTCTTCAGCGCGCGGCTGGCAGCGATCGTCATCATCTCGTTGGGGGTGAAGCCCAGATTGTCGGCGTCGCTCATCCGGCTTTCCTCAGATGTTCGACGCGGGCGGCAAAGTCTTCCGCGCTGCTCTCGATGACGTTCTTCTGCATCCACGCCTGGAAGCGGTCGCGATCGGCGGCGATCTCGTCCCATTCGAGATAGGCGGCGTTGTCGCGCTCGTAATAGCCGTGCGTGTAGGAGGGATGCGAGCCGCCCGGCACGACCGCAATCGCCGCGGTTGTCCAGCTCGGCAGTACGGTGAGGTTGGGGTGGAGATCGTCGAAATTGTCGACCACTTCCTCGACCGTTACCACCGCACGCTTTGCCGAAAGCACGGCCTCCTTCTGGATGCCGATGATGCCTTCGACCAGCACGTTGCCCTTACGGTCGGCCTTCTGCGCGTGGATGAAGGTGATATCGGGCCTGATCGCCGGAACGGCGGCAAGTACCTCGCCGGTGAAGGGGCAGGTGACGATTTTGATGTTCGGATTGACCGCGGCAAGACCGGCGCCGCGATAGCCGCGAAACACCGCACAGGGCAGGCCGGCCGCACCCGCCTCATAGGCGCTGGCCATGCCGGCGTGGCTGTGCTCCTCGACCTCGATGGCGCGCGGAAAGCTGTTCTCGATAGCGTCGCGGGCGCGCCTGAGCAGGCCGACGCCGGGGTTGCCGAGATAGGAGAAGACGATCTTCTTGGCCATCCCCATGCCGATCATCTGGTCGTAGATCAGATCGGGCGTCATGCGGATCAGAGTGAGGTCGCGAAAGCCCAGGCGGATCGCCTCATGTGCGGCGGCGGTCGGGATCAGATGGGTGAAGCCTTCGAAGGCGGCCTTGTCGCCGTCGTGCAAATTCTCCGCGACGGCCTCTTTCAGCGGCAGGAACTTGACCATCTCCAGGCTCCGTAATTGAAAAAGTTCGTATTGCGAACAAGTGTTTGATATGTGATACTTTGTACTCTGGACGGCGATACGGAGTCAACGCAATGCAGGCGGCTGTGGAGGACGAGGCCAGCTCGCGCGATCACGTCGGCTCGCTGGAACGCGGCCTGGCGGTGATGGAAATCCTCGCCCGCAATCCGGCCGGCATGACGCTGACCGAGATGGCCGAGGAAGCGGGGCTGACGCGTGCAGGCGCCCGCCGTTTCCTGCTGACGCTGGTTGCCACTGGCTACGCCACGCAGTCCGGCCGCTTGTTTTCGCTATCGCCACGCCTTTTGACCGTTGCCCGCACCTGGCTCGGTGGCGCATCGCTGTGGACCTTCGCCGCGCCGATCATGCGCGAGGTGGCGGGGAAATTCGACGAAGCCTGCAATGCGGCAGTGCTGTCGGGCGAGGACGTCGTCTATGTCGCGCGCATTCCAGGCCGCCGCATCTTGAGCGTCGCGCTCGACGTCGGCACCAGGCTCCCGGCCTACTGCACCTCGATGGGGCGGGTGCTGCTCTCCGGTTTGGGAGCGGACGAGTTGAAGGCCTTCCTCGGCGAAGCGAAGATCGAACGGCGGACGCCGAAGACGATCACCGGCCGCGCCACATTGGGCAAGGCCATCGGCAAGGCGAGGGCGGATGGCTTCGCCATTGTCGATGAGGAATTGGAACTTGGCCTGCGTTCGATCGCCGTGCCGATCAAGGATCGCGCCGGCCGCATTGTCGCCGCCATCAACGTCTCGACGCAATCCGCGCGCTTCTCTGTCGAGGCGATGGAGCGCGACATCCTGCCGGTGCTGCTGAAGGCAAAGCAGCGTGTAGAGGCGTTTTTCTTCGTTTGACGGCGGCCAATACCGCTCGCTGGCACGTTTGAGTCTCCTCCAGCATGATATCTTCATCCCACTGTGCGCCTGGCTGCAAAAGCCATGCCGTTGATGCTGGAAGCAAACCGTTGAGAGACCAGACCGGTGGAGCGGATACATCCGGCGATTTTTCTCTTTGCCACCCGCGCCCTGCGGGATTTCGGCGACGGTTTCGTGGCCATACTGTTGCCGGTCTACCTGCTTGCCCTCGGATTCACCCCTCTGCAGGTTGGTGTTATCGCCACGGCATCGCTGCTTGGTTTCGCGCTGCTGACCATAGGAGTCGGATTCCTCGGCGCCAGACACGATCATCGTCAACTCCTGCTGGCTGGCGCTGGTTTGATGATTGCTACTGGCGTGGCCTTCGCCGTTGTCCATGAGTACGCTTTGCTGTTGGTCGTCGCGCTCGCCGGCACGATCAATCCCTCGGCCGGCAGTGTCAGTGTGTTCGTGCCGCTGGAGCACGCCGTGCTCACGCGCGAGGTCACGGAGCGTGAGCGTACCAGGATGTTCTCGCGCTACAGTCTCGTGGGCGCGTTCGCAGCCGCCGCGGGCGGACTCGCTGCGGGGATACCTGACCTTCTGGCGCCGGTTGGCCTAGACCGGCTTGCCGGCATCAAGGCCATGTTCGTCCTTTACGCGCTTCTCGGTCTGCTCGGTGGTTCGCTCTACGCTTGCATCCCGCGCCGCTCCGCACCGGCTGCCGGCGCAGCCGCCGCGCTCGGCCCCTCGCGCTACGTTGTCTTCAAGCTTGCGGCCCTGTTCAGTCTCGATGCCTTCGCGGGAGGCTTCGTCGTCCAATCGCTGCTCGCCCTTTGGCTTTTCGAGCAATTCAACCTCTCGCTTTCGCAGGCAGGTGTTTTCTTCTTCTGGTCGGGCGTGCTGTCGGCTCTCTCGTTTCCTGTGGCCGCCCGACTGTCGCGGCGCATCGGCCTGATCAACACGATGGTATTCACGCACATTCCGTCCAGCATCGCTCTGATGTTGGCGGCGCTGGCACCAACGCTCCCATTGGTGATTGTCCTCCTGTTGATCCGGGCCGCTCTGTCGCAGATGGATGTGCCGACCCGCTCGTCCTACGTAATGGCCGTTGTCACGGAGGCGGAGCGGGCAGCCGCCGCGAGCTTCACGTCGGTGCCGCGCAGTCTGGCCGCCTCGGCCAGCCCTGTGCTTGCGGGCGCTCTCTTTGCTGCTTCGTTCCGAGCATGGCCGCTGCTCATCTGCGGGGCGCTGAAGATCGTCTACGATTTGCTGCTGCTGATGCAGTTCCGGGAGTTGAAGCCGCCGGAAGAACGCTGATGAAGATTGCCGTCTCGCGGATTTTTCGCGATTGACGTCGCCCTTCAAATCCAATATTGAACAGGATTATACAGGTTCATTGAACAGGTATCGATATGGCCCGTCGCGCGACGCAACTCACCCCCGGCACGGGCAAGCCCGAGCAGATCGCGACGGTTCTGGAACACGAGATCCGCTCCGGCGTGCTCGGCTTCGGCGATCGCCTGCAGAGCGAGAACGAGCTTGTCCAGCGCTTCTCCGTCAGCCGCAATACCGTCCGCAAAGGGCTGGAAGAACTTTCAAACCGCGGATTGATCACTACCAAGGTCGGCATCGGCTCCTTCGTCACTTTCGACGGCATGCCGGTCGACGACGCCATCGGCTGGTCGCGCGCGCTCGCCAACGCAGGCGCCAATGCCGAGACCCGGACGTTGCGGCTCGAGATCATCGAGGACGCCGAGCTCGCGGCAAGGCTCTGTGTCGAGAACCCTTCCTTCATCGCGGTCGATCGTGTGCGCAGCAATGCCGATGACGGCCATGCCATCTCGATCGAGCGCAGCCGCCTGCCGTTGTCACCGGAGCTGGAGGAGGTGCCGCTGCGCGGTCTGCGCGAAGGCTCGCTGCACCAGACGCTGCGCGGGGCAGGGCTCATTCCCGACCATGGCGAGGAATGGGTCGACATCGAGATGCTGAGCGCCGCCGACGCCGCCATCCTCGACTGCGCGCCAGGCACGCCGTTCCTGCGCACGCGGCGGCTGACGCGCGCCGCCGACGGCCGCGCCATCGAATTCGTCACAAGCCTGCTCAATCCGGCGCATTTCGCGCTGCATCTGGAGTTCTGAGCATGGCGGATGCAGCCGGAACGATGGACCGGGCAATGGGCGCGCTGATCGGCGGGGCGCTTGGCGATGCGCTGGGCATGCCGACGCAGCTTCTGTCGCCGGCCCGCATCGCCGAACTCTACGGCCATGTCGAGGATTTCGTCGCGCCCGTCGCCGACCATCCGGTGTCGAAGGGGCTGCCGGCCGGCGCCATTACCGACGACACCGAGCAGGCGCTGCTGCTCGGCCGCATCCTGGTCAGCTCCGGCGATCGCTTCGACCATGCGCGCTGGGTCAACGCGCTGCTCGACTGGGAGCGCGACGTCAAGGCGCGCGGCAGCTACGACCTGCTCGGGCCCTCGACCAAACGCGCCATCGACGCGATCAATGAGGGCGTGCCGGCGGAAGAGGCGGGACGCAGCGGCGACACCAATGGTGCGGCCATGCGCATTGCGCCGGTCGGCATCATGATGCCGCCGGAGCCGCTTGAGGCGCTAGTTGCCAAGGTGGCGGAAACCTGCCGCGCCACCCACAACACTTCGATCGCCATTGCATCCGCCGCTGCCGTCGCCGCAGCCGTCAGCAGCGGCCTTGCCTGCGGCGACTGGCGCGCGGCATCCGAACGTGCGGTGGCGGCGCCAGTACTGGGAGCAACGCTCGGAAATTGGGTGACCGGCGGCGACATCGCCGCGCGGATCGCCCTGGCGCAGCAGCTTGTGCGCGGCAAGTCGGAGAAAGAAGCGACCCGGTTGATCGTCGACCTGATCGGCACCGGTGTCGCCAGCCAGGAATCGGTTCCGGCGGCGTTCGCCGTGCTGGAGGTGGCGCAAGGCGATGCGTGGCGGGCAGCCGTCATCAGCGCCAACCTCGGCGGCGACACCGACACGATCGGAGCCATTGCCGCCGGCATGGCGGGCGCCTGTGCCGGCCTGTCTCGCCTGCCGCAGGATCGCGTCGCAAGGCTGAAAGGCATCGACCTCGCGGAGGTCCGCGCTCTGGCCAACGATCTCGTTTCGGCGAGGGTCGCGCGCAGTTCCGGCAAGGAGGCTGCGGCATGAGCCGGCGTCTCGTCCATATCGGCAGCGCCGTGGTCGATTATGTCTATCGCATCGATGCCTTGCCGGCGCCGGGCACCGAAAAGACCGCGTCGAGCTACGCGCGTGTCCCCGGCGGTGGCTTCAACATGATGGTCGCGGCGAGCCGCACCGGCATGAAGGTTGTGTTCGGCGGCCAGTTGGGAACAGGTCCCGATGGCGATTTCCTGCGCGCGGCCTTTGCCGCCGAAGGTATCGAGACGCTGACGCAGCCGTCGCCCTCGATGGATAGCGGCAATTGCGTTGCCATGATCAGCGGCGACGCCGAACGGACATTCGTCTCATGGCCGGGCGCCGAAAGCGTGATCACGCTGGATATGATGAGGCCCGTCAAGGTTTCGCCGGGGGATCGGGTTTTCACGTCGGGCTATACGCTGAGCTATCCCGGCAGCCGCGATGCGCTCGCCGACTGGATCGAGGCGCTGCCGGCGGACATTCCATTCGTCTTCGATCCGACGCCGGTCATCGCGGAGATACCGCGGCCGATCCTGGACAGGGTGCTCGCGCGCACGACCTGGCTGAGCTGCAACACCAACGAGGCCGTCGAAATCGCCGGCGCCGGCGACGCCCAGACCGTTGCGGTCCGGTTGCTTTCCGAGCACTGCCTCAAGGCTGAAGGCGTCGTCATCCGGGCCGGGGCGCATGGCTGTCTGGTTTGCCTGGCCGACGGCGGCACGCGGGCGATCCCCGGTTTCGCGGTCCACGCCGTCGATACCAACGGCGCCGGCGACACGCATATCGGAGCCTTTGTCAGCGCGCTGTCGCGCGGCCTGTCGCCGTGGGAAGCGGCCCGCTTTGCCAATGCGGCGGCGGCACTGTCGGTCACCCGCCACGGCGGGTCGTCGGCGCCGACCGGTCACGAAATCCAGGAATTCCTTGCCCTTCGCGATCGAGCGGTGACCGCGCAGGGCAAGGAGCAAGAGGCCACAACTTAACAAGCCCGCAAACCGGGCAAACAATGAGAGGAAAGAAAACATGCGCATGCCCAGACTGACCGCTTTTCTGACGGCGACAGCTGTCGTCGTTTCAGCATTCACGCTCTCCGCCCAGGCCGCCGAGGAAGTGCATGTGCTCAACTGGAAGGGCTACGGCGCCGACGAGCCCTGGGCTGTCGCCAATTTCGAGAAGGCGACCGGCTTCAAGGTGGTCAATGACTTCTTCAATTCCGAACAGGAGATGCTGACGAAGCTGAGGACCAATCCCGGCCTCTACGACGTCGTCATGATCAACGCCGCCTTCAACGACCAGGCGATGGCCGGCAAGCTGATCCAGCCGATCGATGTCTCGAAGCTCTCCAACTATGCCGACATCGCCAAGGACAAGGCCGGCTCGCCGATGCTGAACCATGAGGGTAAGGTGTACGGCGTGCCGTGGGTCTGGGGCCTGACCGCTTTAGCCATCAACGAAAAGTCCTTCGACAAGCCGCCGACGAGCATCGCCGAGATGTGGGATCCCGCGCACAAGGGTCGCGTCGTCATCCGCGACGATGCCGTCGAGGCGGTCCAGTTCGGAGCGATCGCCACCGGGCAGAACATCAACGACATCAAGGATATGGAAGCGGTCAAGACGAAGCTCACCTCGCTGATGCGGCAGATCAAGACCTTCTGGAGCTCGGAAAACGACTGGAACCAGATGGTCGCCTCCAACCAGATCGACATCGGCACCTATTGGAGCGGTTCGGCCGATCGCGCCAAGACGCATTTCAAGCTGCCGGTCTCGCTGGTGATCCCGCAGGAGGGCGCCGTCGCCTGGCTCGACGCCTTCTCGATCCCGGCCGGCTCGAAGAACGTCGCCGGCGCCGAGGCCTTCATCAACTACATGATCGACCCGAAATTCTATGTCGAATGGGTCACCAAGGTCGGCGCGCCGGTTTCGGCCAACACCAAGGCGGTCGAGGCGCTTCCCGAGGATGCCTTCAACCGCAAAATCATGGGCAGCCCGGAGGTCGCCAAGCGCATCCAGTTCCAGGCGCCGGTCACCGATGAGCAGCGCGAAAAATACCTGGCGCTCTGGCAGGAGCTGAAGGTCAACGTGAAGTAGTTGGCGTCTTCGGGGAGGAGAGGCATGATGGCTGATCAGCTCGCGACCGGTTCGCGCCGCGGACTGAAGCCTGCCCTGCCGCTTCTTCTTCCCGCCTATCTGTGGCTGACGGTGGCGATCTTTCTGCCGCTGTCGGCCATGGTGTTCTTCTCCTTCATGACCGACCTGCCGCTGGCCGGGAAGGAATGGGCATTCACGCTCGGCAACTACGCAGCCTTTTTCTCGCAAAGTCTCTACTCGACACTCCTGCTTGCCTCGTTGCGGCTTGGGCTCGAGGTCACGCTGTGGTGCGTTGTGATCGGCTATCCGGCGGCCTATGTGCTGGCCAAGGTGCTCAAGGGCCGTAGCCGCGAGGCGATCTTCCTGCTCGTCATTCTGCCGTTCTGGTCCAACGGGCTGGTGCGCATCTTTTCCTGGGCGATGGTGCTGCGCGAGGGCGGCATTCTCGACACGGCGCTCAACGCCGTGCTGCCCTTCAAGATCAACATCGACCTGATGTATTCCTATCCGGCCGTCATCATCGGCCTCGTGCACTCCTATGTGCCCTACATGGTGCTGACCTGCTATCTCACGCTGCAGGCCATCGACGACTCGCTGATCGAGGCCGGGCGCTCGCTCGGCGCCTCGCGGCTGCAGGTGCTCAAGCGGGTGATCATTCCGCTGTCGATGCCTGGTCTGATCGCGGGAGCGGCGCTGATCTTCGTGCCGGTCGTCGGCTCCTTCATGGAGCCGCGCATCCTCGGCGGGCGCACCGGCACCTTCTACGGGACAATCATCGAGGACCAGTTCGTCGCCGTCTTCAACTGGCCGCTGGGTGCCGCACTCTCGTTCATCCTGCTTGCCGTGGTGCTGATCATCCTGGCTTTAGCCGCGCCGGTTCTACGGAGGGCCGCCTGAATGGCGACGACGCGCATCCTCGAATGGCTCGGGCGCCTCTACATCTTAATGCTGCTCGCCTTCCTCTACCTGCCGATCATCATCATGGCGCTGATGTCGTTCAACGCCTCGCCTTTCTACCAGCTGCCGTTCGAGTGGACGACGGACTGGTACGCCTCGCTCTGGCAGAACGACCAGCTGATCGCGGCGACCTGGAACAGCATCGAGATCGCGGTCATCACCACCATCATCTCGACGGTGCTGGGCTCTATGGCGTCGCTGGCGCTCTATCGCTATGAGTTCCGCGGCAAGAAGTTCCTGCAGGCACTGCTCTTCCCCCCGATCGCCATTCCCTGGCTGATCACCGGCACGGCGATGCTGATCTTCTTCTTCGGCATCGGCATCGGGCGTGGGCTCCTCGCCATCCTGCTCGGCCATGTCGCGCTGGCGCTGCCCTATGTCATCGTCGTCGTGTCCGCGCGGCTGCAGACCTTCGCGCCGGAACTGGAGGAGGCGGCGCGCTCGCTCGGCGCCAACCAGTGGCAGGTGACGAACCGGGTGACACTCCCCTGGATCATGCCCGGGGTGATCGCCGGCGGGCTGTTCGCCTTCGCCGTTTCGTTCGATCAGTTCGTGGTCTCGTACTTCCTGTCGACGCCCGGCCAGACGACGCTGCCGGTCGAGATCTACGCCGCGATCCGCAAGGGCTTCACGCCTGAGATCAACGCGGTCTCAACGATCATCATTGTCGTGTCGATGGCTCTGATGCTGCTCACGGCGCGCTTCTTCAAATTCGGCGGAGAGAAATAATGGCCGGCGTCCAGGTAGCGAACGTCTCCCGCAGCTTCGGCGCGCACAAGGCGCTCGACGACGTCTCGATCGATTTTCCGGATGGCGGCTTCTACGCGCTGCTCGGGCCCTCAGGCAGCGGCAAGACCACGCTGCTGCGCCAGATCGCGGGCTTCGACTTTCCCGACGCCGGCCGCATCGCCATCGGCGGAGAAAGCGTCGAGCGTGTGCCGGTCGAGAAGCGCCGCATCGGCATGGTGTTCCAGAACTATGCGCTGTTTCCCAACATGAGCGTCGCCGACAATGTCGCCTTTGGCCTTTCGGTGCGCGGCGAACCCAAGGCCATGATTGCGGCCGAGGTGCAGCGCGCGCTCGACCTCGTCCAACTCGGCAAGCTCGGCGGCCGCCGGCCGCACCAGCTTTCCGGCGGGCAGCGCCAGCGCGTGGCGCTGGCGCGGGCCATCGTCACCAAGCCGCGCGTGCTTTTGCTCGACGAGCCGCTCGGCGCGCTCGACAAGGCGCTGCGCGTCGACATGCAGATCGAGTTGAAACGCATCCAGCGCGAGATCGGCATCACCACCATCTTCGTCACCCACGACCAGGAAGAGGCGCTGACGATGAGCGACCGCATCGGCATATTGCGCGACGGTCGGCTGGTGCAGGAGGGACCGCCGGAGGAGATCTACGACAGGCCGCAAAGCGAGTTCGCCGCGACGTTCCTCGGCGACGCCAACATCTTTCGCGGCGATGCGACAGGCTCCGGGATCAAGCTGCCCGACGGCACAACGATCGCGGCTTCGACAGGCGCATCGGTGCCGGCCGGCGCCAAGGCGAGCTGCGCGGTCCGGCCCGAGCGCATCCGGATCTCGACCGGCGCGGCAAAGCCCGATTCAGCCAATGCCAACACGCTCACTGGGCAGGTCTCAAAGCGCATCTTTGCCGGCAACAACAGCACATATTTCGTTGACCGCGAAGGTCAGACGCTGAAGGTGATCGTCCAGAACACCGGCGCCGAGAGGCTGGCGGAAGGTCAACCCGTTGTGCTCTGCTGGTCGCCGGACAGCACGGTGCTGATCGCGGTCGCCTGATGTCGCTGATGGGAAATGATGGCGCGGGCCTTGGCTGAGGCCCGGAGCATCGCGTTATATCCAGTCCTCGACGGGAGGAATGGATGGCGAGTACGGGTTTCGAGCCGGACGTAAAGGTCCGGGTCAAGGACTGCCGGATCGGCTGCATCGGCGCCGGCATGATCATGGCCGAATGCCATCTTGCCGCCTATCACGAGGCCGCCTTTCCGGTGGTGGCGATCGCTTCACGCACCAAGGCGAATGCCGCGAAGGTGGCGGATCGCTGGCATATCCCGACTGTCCACGACACGCCAGAGCGATTGATCGAGGACGATCGCATCGAGATCGTCGACCTTGCCTTTCCTCCCGACCAGCAGCCGGCGCTGATCCGCCTCGCGCTGAAGCAGCCGCACATCAAGGCGATCCTGGCGCAGAAGCCGCTGGCGCTTTCGGTCGAGGAAGCGGTCAGCCTGCGCGACGAGGCGGCCGCCTCCGGCAAGATCCTCTCGGTCAACCAGAACATGCGCTACGACCAGTCGATGCGCGTGTTGAAGCAGATCATCGACAGCGGCGCGCTTGGCGAGATCGTCTTTGCCGAGATCGACATGCATGCGATCCCGCACTGGCAGACATTCCTGGCCGATTACGACCGGCTGACGCTCGCCAATATGAGCGTGCATCATCTCGACGTGCTGCGCTTCCTGTTCGGCGATCCGGACGAGATCACCACGCTGACGCGCAAGGACCCGCGCACGAAATTCGATCATTCCGACGGCATCACCGTGTCGACGTTGCGCTTTCCTTCCGGCGTGCTAGCGGTATCGCTGGAGGATGTCTGGTCCGGTCCACGCCAGGAGGGCTACGAGGACGACCAGCACATCAATTGGCGCGTCGATGGCACCAAGGGTGTTGCCAAGGGCACGATCGGCTGGCCGAAGGGCGTTGCCTCGACGCTGACCTACGCCTCGACCGAGACGACGGGCGGGAAATGGGTCAGCCCAAGCTGGGAGACGATGTGGTTTCCACATGCCTTCATCGGCGTCATGGAACAGCTCCAGTACGCGCTGAAGACCGGCACGCCGCCAGCGCTGTCCGTTGCCGACAACGTCAAAACCATGGCGCTGGTCGAGGCCGGTTACCGGTCGATGGCCCTGGGCCGTACTGTCAAGTTGTCCGAAATCCGCGCCGACTGAAGCAGCCGAAAGACGCGGCGACTGAATCGCTTTCCCGGAGGGCTTCACCTCATGATGCAGGCAGGTATCTTCACAGGCTATTTCCCCTACGAGTTGGAGGAATCGGCAAGGCGCATCCGCGCGCTCGGCTTCAACACCGTGCAGCTCGACCTGCATTTCAAGGACATCGACCTGTCGGCCAGGCAGATAACGAAGGACAAGGCGAGGAAGGTGCGCGACACGTTCCGCGACCACAATCTGCCGGTCTGCTGCGTGTCCGGCTACACCAATATCATCCATCCGGATAGAGCCGAGCGGGACAGGCGGCTTGCCTATCTCAAGGAGATCATCCGCAACGCCCGCCATTTCGGCAGCCCTTACGTGATCTCGGAGACCGGCACCTACAACACCGAGTCCGACTGGGTGCACCACCCCAAGAACAAGACCGAGGAAGGCTTCGAGGAATGCCGCAAAGTGATCTCGGACCTCGCCCAGACGGCTTACGACCACGGCGCGGTGTTCCTGCTCGAGACCTATGTCAACAATGTCGTCGGTTCGGTCGAGGAGACGGTGAAAATGTTCGCGCAGGTCGACCATCCCGGACTTGGCCTGCTGATGGACCCGACCAATTATTTCGAGGCGCACAACATCGACCGCATGGATGAGGTGCTGAACCAGGTGTTCGACACGCTGACCGACAAGATCAAAATCGCGCATGCCAAGGACGTGAAGCGTTCGGGCAGCGACAAGACGGAAAAGCATGCCGATATCGGCGACGCGGAGGCGCATGAGGGGTTGACCTTCCGCGGCGTCGGCGAGATCGAGTTGCCGGCGCCGGGGCTCGGCGCGCTGAACTACGACCTCTACCTCAAGCGGCTTAGCGAGAAGCATCCGAACATCCCAGTGATCATCGAGCATCTCACCGAGGACGACGTGCCACGCGCCAAGATATTCCTCGACGGGAAATTTCGCGCGAACGGGCTTTGATCGGGGAGGGACGATGACGACGGCCTCCGGCACCAAGCGCGACTATAGCCTTGTCGGCGAAAGCACTCGGCTTGCGATCGAGACGGGGCTTGCCTCGGCCGAGTGGTATCACACCGATGTGCCGCGCAAGACCATGAAGGAGCTGATGCAGCGCTCCGACGGGCCGGCGATCCGCGACACCATTATCTGGATCGCGGCGATCCTGGGCTCGGCGGCCGGCATCTTCTGGTTCTGGGGCACGTGGTGGGTCGTGCCGTTCCTGTTCGTCTATGGCGTGCTCTACGGCTCGTCGAGCGACTCGCGCTGGCACGAATGCGGTCATGGCACGGCGTTTCGCACGCGCTGGATGAACGACGTGGTCTACCACATCGCCAGCTTCATGCTGGTGCGCAATCCCGTGCAATGGCGCTGGAGCCATGCACGCCACCACACCGACACCATCATCGTCGGCCGCGACGCCGAGATCGCCGTGATGCGGCCGCCGGACCTCTTGAAGGCGGCGCTCGCCTTCGCCGGCATTCTCGACTTTCGCTATTCACTGCCGACGCAGGTGCGCCAGGCCTTCGGTAAGCTGTCGGACGACGAGAAGAGCTATATCCCGGAGACGGAGCAGCATAAGGCGGTGATCGCGGCCCGCTGGCACATGGTCGTCTATGCCGCGACGATCGCTATCGCGATCGCGATCAGGTCATGGATACCACTGGTGCTGATCGGCCTTCCGCGTCTCTACGGCACCTGGCACATGGTGATGACCGGCCTGCTGCAGCATATTGGTCTGGCCGACAACGTCACCGACCACCGGCTCAACTCGCGCACCGTCTACATGAACCCGATCAGCCGGTTCATCTACTGGAACATGAACTATCATGTGGAGCATCACATGTTCCCGATGGTGCCCTACCACGCGCTGCCGAAGCTGCATGAGCTGATCAAGCACGACCTGCCGGCGCCGAACCCGTCGATGTGGCATGCTTATCGTGAGGTCTGGCCGGTGCTGCTCAGGCAGCTGAAATATGAGGACTACTACCTCAAGCGGGAATTACCGCCGACAGCCAAGCCTTATCGCGGCGAGTTCCACCAAGTCGACATGACGGCGGCTGGGTAGGGTCTGCGCGCAAGCGTTGGTCGCGCGAACCAACCAGGAGAAGAGAAGATGTGGGTTGAAGCGTGCGCGGTGGACGATGTGGACGAGGAGGACGTGATCCGCTTCGACCATGGCGGCCGCACCTTCGCGATCTACCGTTCGCCTGACGATCAGTTCTTCGCCACCGATGGCTTCTGCACGCACGAACAAGCGCATCTCGCCGACGGGCTGGTGATGGACGACATCATCGAATGCCCCAAGCACAATGGCCGCTTCAACTACAAGACCGGCCAGGCCAAGGGTGCGCCGGTCTGCGTCAACCTCAAGACCTATCCGGTCAAAGTCGAGGCCGGCAAGGTGATGATCGATATCGGCTGAAAGCCGTCAGCCAAAGCTAACAGGGATGTACCGATGACCCGAAAGAGACCGACCGTTGCCGATCTGCGCGCCATGAAGGGCAAGCGGCAGCTGACCATGCTGCGCGTGCTGACGCTCGAGGAGGCGGAGGCGGCGGAGCGCGCAGGCATCGACATCGTCTCGGTGCCGCCGGAGCTGGTGCTCAATCCGCAGTATCGCGATGCCGCACCCAGCCTCTTCACCATGCCGGGCGAGAATTTCTTCGAGATCGGCACCGCGGACGATTTCGTGCGCTGGGCGTTCCGGCTCTACAAGGCCAGCGCCGACGCCGTCTATTGCAGCGCCGGCTACGCCACCATGGCCGACGACGCTATTCCCGTCATCGGACATGTCGGCCTGATTCCTTCCCGCGCGACCTGGACCGGCGGCTTCAAGGCGGTCGGCAAGACCGCCGACACGGCGATGAAAGTGTTCGAGGCGGTGAAGCAGCTTGAGGCCGCCGGCGCGATCGGCGCCGAGATCGAGGTGGTGCCGGTCGAGGTGGCGAAGGCGATCTCCGAGCGCACTTCGCTGATCATGCTGTCGATGGGCGCGGGCACGGGCTGCGATGCGCAATACTTATTTGCCGAAGATATTCTCGGCACCAATCGCGGTCACATGCCTCGCCATTCAAAAGTCTATCGCAACTTCGCCGCCGAATACGACCGGCTGCAGGCGGAGCGGGTCGCCGCGTTTTCCGAATACCTAGCCGACGTCAACAGCGGCGCCTATCCGGAAGACAGGCACGTCGTGCATATGGACCCGGACGAGTTCGCCCTCTTCATGAAGAAGGTGGATGCAAGAGTCTGAGCGAGGAACTTGCGTTTGATCTGCCCGGTTCGCCGCCGAGCGGCGACGGGCATTCGGGCAGGCCACTGCAGGCCGAACCGGTAAGCTGCCTTGGCAGTCGTCGAGGCGATCGGCCTAGATCGGCAACTATTTCGGTGCCTTGACGACGCCCATCAGGACTTCCGGATAGGTTGCGGCCATCATTCCCTGGTCGGCGTGAGCGGCAAAAATGGCGGTACACCGTTCAGCATTGAATCGGAAACGGCGCCTGTATTTTTCCTTGTTGAGAATGATCCCGGAGAGGCCGTCGAATTTGCGGAACAGTCGCTTGCGCAAACCTCTCGTCCAGAGCGGGCGGCTGAACCGATCGAGCCACGGCGTATCTTTCGCCAGGTTGCGGTAGATCGCCATCGCCACGAGCTCCACACCTTCCGGGCTGGGCCACCACGGCTTTCCAAAGGTGAAATGACGCGCAAAGGCTCTATTGAAGGGTATCTGGCTGGAATAGTTGGTCTGGAGATTCCAGAGCGGATGCATCGTTTGCCACCGTCCGGCAAAAGCGATGTTGAGCGCTCCCTGATCGAGCTTCGGCACGCGCCGCTGCGCCACTTCGCGCGCCCGCTTCAACAGCCCTTCGGCGCGGATCATGGGCATATTCAGCACCAGTATACCGGCGTTGAAATGCGATGAGCCGGGCTCCATCTCGAGAGACTCGCGGCAGGTCGGGTCGAAATAGGTCTGCTCGTCATGGGCCGCCAGGAGCGGGGCATTGAGTTCAACATCGGCCAAGTCGGTGATCGACCGGTTGAAGATCACGTCGGTGTCCACATAGACGAGCCTGTCGTAAGGCTCGAACACCGCCAGCTCGTCGGCAAGCAGGCGGATGTAGGTTGCAACGCTGAGGTGACCGGGATCGAAGTCGAACTCCTTCATGAGATCGGACACATCGACGATCTTGACGGCGGTGCCGAGCAATCGGTCCGCGACCGCCAAGTCCTCGGATCCAGCGCCCATATGAAGGATGAAGCCATCGATCGGCGCGGATACGTCCAGGATGCGTCGCGCGCCCAGAACAGCGTACGGAAAATATTCTGCGTCCGCCGCCAAGACGAAACAGGAACGATGCAAGTTAGCCACCCCTCATATGCCCTGGCCATTCATATATGAACTCATCCTGCAACCCAAGAGGGTGCCGAGAGAACAGCGGGTGCCATCGGCGGCAGAGCCGGGCCATCCGATCCGGGGCGTGGCTAGTTTGGTGGTACGGGTTGGCTTGGTGAGCGGTGATCGCGAGCGGTCGTTAGTGGTCCCGAGCGAGGCGGTTCCCGATCCCGTCTAAACGAGCAGTATTTGGTGCACCGCTGGGCGCCAATACCCATCGGCGAGCACGGCGTGGAGCGCGTCGGCATTGGCTCCGAGCGGTCTGTCTTCCCAGAGTGTCGGCACATGGGCGCGGACGGCCGCGTGGATCGCTCCGGTTGCAGGCGCCAGCGTCAGCCCTTCGCGCAGGTCGACAGCCTGCGCCGCCGCCATCAGTTCCAAGGCGATCAGCCGCCGCCACAGAACGATCATTTCGGCGCATTTCGCGACGGCAAGCGGGGTCTGCGTCGCATGATCCTCGACTCCCTCGGATACGGGCAGGAAGTCGAGCATCACCGGATTGGCCTTGTGGCGGATGCCGGCCAGGATCGCCGTAGCCGTCTTCTGCAGCGGCACGAAGCCGGCGGAAGCGCCGCGCACCGGCGACAGATATTTCGGCAGGCCGTTGCGGCCCGATCCGGTGAGCTGGATGAAGCGGGCGGCAGAGGCCGCCGCGCATTGGGCGATCGCCAGACCCAAAGTCTCGAAGGCCAGCGACAATGACGCAGTGTGGAAGTTACCGGTCGACAGCACCAGCGCATCGTCGGCCAGCACCAGCGGATTGTCGGCGGCAGCGTTGAGCTCGATTTCGACGGCGAGCCGCGCATGGTCGATCGCCTGGATCAGCGCACCATGGATCGAAGGCATGCAGCGGATCGAGAGCGGGTCTTGAATGGTGGTTGGCTCGGGCTCCGCGTCGCGGGCAAGCAGGTCGCGCAGTGCCTTGGCCGCCGCTTGCTGGCAGGCTGCGGGCCGCGCTTGATGCAGGCGCGAGTCGAGGATGGTGCGGTTGGCGCCAAGCGCTTCCATGGTCAGCGCGCTCGCCTGCTGCTGCTGTTCCAGCGCCGACAGTGCGTCAACCAGCGCCAGCGCTCCGGCGCCGGTGGAGACGGCAGAGGCGTTGATCAGCGACAGACCGTCCTTGGGCGCCAGGTTGACCGGCGCGAGGCGGGCCATCGTCAATGCTTTGGCCGATGGCATGCGCCGGCCCTGATAGTCGGCATCGCCTTCGCTGATCAGCGTTTGGGCGATCGCCGTCATCAGCACCAGGTCACCGGCGCCGATCGAGCCGAGCGAGGGCATCACCGGATGGACGCCGGCATTGAGCAGATCGACGAGCGCACTGAAGACATGCGGCGAGAGACCGGAGCCGCCGGCCGCGAGCATGGCTATGCGGGCAAACATGGCGGCGCGCACCTTTTCGATGGGCAACGCATCGCCGACCGCGGCGCCGCGTCCGTCGAGAAGCTGACGCTGGAACGCGCCGGTATCGCCTTCGACTGCCGTGCCGAGATTGGCGCCAAGCCCGGTGTTCAGCCCGTAGATCTGCTGGCCGCCAGCGGCGGCCTCGTCGAGGACCTTGCGCGCCTTGCCCAGTTTTTCGATGACGGCAGGGGTGACTTCAACCTTGTCGGCAAAGCGCGCGACGGCTGCGACATCCTCGATGCTGACGCCGGCGCCGGTGAGGACGAGCGGGCTCATGCGAAGCGCAGCCTCTGGCCGATGCCGTTTTCTCGTGCCTTGGCCAACATCGCCTTGCCGAGCGCAATGTCGGAGAGCGACAGGCCGCGATGCCAGAGCAGGATCGTCTCGCCATCGCTTTGCCGGCCCGCCTTGAGGCCGGCGGCGATCTGGCCGAGCTCGGCGTGCAGCGTCGCCTCGCTCAGCCGCCCGGTCTCGACATGGGCGCGCAGGGAGCCGAACTTGCCGCTCTTGCATTGGCCCCAGTCGTCGACGACGATCTTCTGCATGATGTCAGTGAGCGAAAGCTCCACCGCGCTCATCGTGCCGTAAGGCACCACCAGCGCACCACGCTTGATCCATTCGGTCTTGAGCAATGGCTGCGGCTCCGATAGCCGCGAGGCCTCGACGACGATGTCGGCGCCTTGCACGCAGCTTTTCCAATCGGCCACGGCAATGACCGGCTTGCCGAGATCGGCGGCAAGTCTTGCAGCAAAGGCGTCGCGGCTTTCCGGCCGGCGCGAATGGACGCGGATCTCGTCAAAGTCGAAGAGGTGGTCGAGCAGGCGCACGTTCCAGTAGGCCGTGCCGCGAGCGCCGATATGGCCGAGCACCTTGGATGATTTCCTCGCCAGGTGCTTTGCACCGATCGCGGTGACCGCGCCGGTACGCATGTCTGTGATGACGGTGGCGTCGAGGATGGCGCGCGGCGTTCCGGTGCGCGGATCGAAGAGGTTGAGGATGCCGAATTCGGAAGGCAGGCCGTGCTGGTAATTGTCGACATAGTCGCCGACGATCTTGACGCCGGCGGCGTCGAGCGGCGCCACATAACCGCGCAGCACGTTGAAATGGCCGTGGAATGACGGATCCGGCTCAAGGTGGACGCGCGGCTCGATCACCGTCTGGCCCTTGCCCTGCGCGACGAGCCCGGCCTCGACGGCGGTGATGATCTCGGCATCGGTCATCGCCAGCGCCTCGATATCGAGAGCGTTGAGGTAGTCAATATAGATGGGCTTCATCCCACTTTCCCTCTCCAGCCCAACTCTCCATAACAGGCTGCGAGGCGACACGAAAGTTTGTTGGATAAGGATTGGTTCAGCCTTACGCCGTTCAACCAGCGCGTCATGACCGGCATTCCCGACAACGAAGACTTGTCCTGGCCCACGCCGATGGCGGCGCGCCAGGCACGGCCGGGAATGCGTCAGAGTAATGTGGGTGACGACAGCAAGGATGATCGTGAGCCACACCGATACCGGGAGCCCCAGGAATGTGCCGTCGACGATAAAGCTTCGCTCCTGCCTCGCCCAGGGACGACGCTGAAGGCCCGGCCAACCTCCATGCCTTTGCATCAGCGCTCAATTGCTCAATCATCCAAAAGCAGTTAGCGGCGTTTCTTTCTGATCCGATTCAGCGACCTCTCCCAGCGATTCAACGAAAGGACCACGCCATGGCCACCGCAACACTCCTGAACGATGCCGAGGTGGAGAAGATCCCGGCGGTGAAGGCCGTGTTCGACGACATCCGTGCGACGCGGAAGTCCGACTTCGTCAATAATTTCTGGCGCGGGCTGGCCAATGATCCGGCGTCGCTCAAGCGGGTGTGGGAGCAGCTCAAGGCGGTCATGGTCGCCGACAGCGCTATCGATCCGCTGACCAAGGAAATGATCTATGTCGCCGTCTCGACGGCGAATGGCTGCTCCTACTGCATCCATTCGCACACGGCGGCCGCACGCGCCAAGGGCATGACCGACGCGCAGCACGGCGAGCTGGTGTCGATCATCGGGCTGGCCGGCCAGACCAACCATCTGGTCACGGCCATGCAGATTCCGCTCGATCCGCAGTTCGAGGTGAAGTGAAGCGCCGGCGTTCCCTTTCCCCTTGTGGGAGAAGGTGGCCGAGCGAAGCTCGGTCGGATGAGGGGTGTTGGACGGAGTGCAGCGCTGAGGATCTAAGCGCCTGAAAGCATATGATTCCCAACGACTTATTCCTTCCAGCACCCCTCATCCGTCTCGGCGCTGCGCGCCGATCCACCTTCTCCCACAAGGGGAGAAGGGGAGGCGGCGCTACACCGGCCGATAAACCTTCTCGGCCGTGTTCCAGAAGATGTCCGCCTCGGCCTTGGCGCCGTGCCTGGCGACCGCCGCGCGGTGCGCCTTGATCAGCTCGGCATGGCTGGTCCATAGCTTCTCGATCGGGAAGTTCGAGCCGAACATCAGGCGATCGCTGCCGAGGATTTCGATCACGTTATCGACGATATAGACGATGAGCTCCGGGTCGTTGCGGTGGACGAATGTGCCCAGCCCCGATAGCTTGGCGTAGAAATTGGGCGCCGCCGAGAGCGTGCGCAGGCCGGCTTTCCAGGCCTCGGTCGTTTCCGGCTCCATGCCGGTCAGCATGCCGGCATGGGTGAGGATGAAGTTCGTCTCGGGGTTCTCGCCGACCAGTGTCAGCCCGTCCTTCATCTGCGCCGGGAAGAGCTGCAGGTCGAAGGAGATGCCATATTCCTTCAGCCGCGCCACATTGGCGCGCACCTTGGGATCGATCACCTGGTCGGCCGAGGCGGCGAAGCGGAAGGCAGGCATCTCGTGCCAGTGGAGCTGCATGCGGACGCCGCGAAGCAGCGGATATTTTTTCAGCTGATCGATCTGCGGGCGGACATCGTCGACCGTCATGTCGGCATAGCCGACGATGGCGTGCGGCCAGCCGGTCTCTTCGGCGGTGTTCTGCAGGAAGGCGACTTCCTTCTCGAAGTCCGCCTTCGCCCAGTTGGTCTGCACATAGACGGCCTTCTCGACGCCGGAGCCCTTCTGGTCTTCGAGGAATTCCGCGATCGGGTAGTCGCG
This sequence comes from Mesorhizobium album, assembly GCF_033977205.1. Taxonomy (NCBI): domain Bacteria; kingdom Pseudomonadati; phylum Pseudomonadota; class Alphaproteobacteria; order Hyphomicrobiales; family Phyllobacteriaceae; genus Mesorhizobium; species Mesorhizobium album. The sequence continues at coordinate 91,954 of NZ_JAVIIW010000014.1, forward strand.
GCGGATCGGCTCGTAGGGGCCAAAGATGCGCGGCACCATCGGTCCAACCAGCCAGGGCTGGTCCTGCTGGCGCCAGATGTGGAAATGCGCGTCGATCGCTTTCTGCATCACGATAGCCTTTTCCAGATGGTTTCGGCCGCCGGAGCGGGGCGGGCGAGCGAGAGGATGAAATCGGTCAGACTCTTCACTGAGGAGCCGTCGACCAAATCGTCGAGCAGCGGCAGAATGGCGCGGAGCGCCGCTGTCGCCGGGCGAAAGCGCGGATCGCCGGCGAGCGGTGTCGCCAGCGACAGCCGGAAGGCGCGCGCGCTAAGCCGCCGCATCGCGGTTTCGAGGTCGGAATGGTCGCCCCGCTCCAGCGAGTCCGACAGGATCACCACCGCCGCGCCGCGCGCGAAGGCCGAAAAGCGCGGGACCGACAGGAAGGTAAGAAGCGCCGGCCCCAAGCGGGTGCCGCCGTCCCAGTCGTCGACCAGTGCCGCAGCGCGGGCGAGCGCCTGGTCGCGATCGTGGAGGCGCAGCGCCGAGGTGATGCGGGTGAGGCGCGTGCCGAAGGTGAAGACTTCGGCACGGTCGGCGCCTTGCACCGCCGCGTGCGCCAGCTTCAGGTAATCGGCCGTGTGCAGTTTCATCGAGCCGGAGATATCGATGAGCAAAAGCAGCTTGCGTGGCACGCTCTGGCGGCGGCGGAGCTGTGGCCAGGGGATATCGCCATCGGCGCTGACGATTTCGCTCAGCGAACGCCTGAGATCGAGCGTGCCGCGCGAGCGGGTGCGCGCGGTGCGGAAGGAGCGGCGAGGGGGCAGGGCGGTTGCGAGCTTGCGGCGGAATGAGGCGAGGCCGTCGGCGTCGCGCTGGAAATCGCGGCTGCTCAGTTGCTCGAGCGCCGACGACAATTCGCCGCCTTTCTCCCGGCGGAGGGTCAGGCTTTCCTGCTGATGCGTGCCGCGATCATCCTTGATGTGGGTTTCATCATCCTCTTCGCCTTCGATCGAAGGCTTGGCGTCGCCGTAGAAATAGCCGCGAAAATGCGCTTCGAATTCGCCGCGGCGATCCGGAGGGGGTGCGAGCGTCGCAAGTGCGGCTTCGCGGATATCGTTCATCGAGCGCGGCCCAAGCAGCGTCACTGCCTGCATGAAGCTGGTCACCTGTTCCGGCGCGATGGCGAAGGCGTGACGGCGTAACAGGCGGGCGAAGCCGAGAAACGGCGCGGCGGCACGGGGCAAGCTTTCCCCACGCATCATTCCTTCGCGCCCCCCTCTGTCCTGCCGGACATCTCCCCCTCTAGGGGGGAGATTGGCAGCTTCGACGCTTCGCTCGGTCCTGCAACGTTGGAGATTAGCGAAAGCCGGAATGACAGCTGATCTCCGCCCTTGAGGGGGAGATGTCCGGCAGGACAGAGGGGGGTGCAGTCCCGCCAGCGTTGCGGGAGGGGCGCGCGATGCCGATAGGTCGCCGGCTCGGTGAGATCGCTCATTACGCCAGCGCCTCCTCGACTATCCTTCCGAGTTCCGGCGCGATCGAGGACAGATCCTCCTCGTCCTTGATCAGCACGCCGATGGCGCGGCGGAAGGCTTCCGGCCATGGACTGCCGCCTTTTTCGAGAATGGTGGCGGCATTCGCCCATTCGACGGCTTCGGCGATGCCCGGCGGTTTCGCCAGCGGGCGGGCGCGGATTTCCTGCACCGCCTTCGCCACTGCGCGCGCCGTAGCCTCGGCGACGCTGCCGGCGCGCAGCATGATGATCTCGGCTTCGCGCGCGGCGTCGGGATAGCCGATCCAGTGATAGACGCAGCGCCGGCGCAGCGCCTCGGCAAGCTCGCGGGTGCGGTTGGAGGTCAGGATGACGATGGGCTGCGTCGCGGCGCGGATCGTGCCGCGTTCGGGAATGCTGATCTGGAAATCGGAGAGGAATTCCAGAAGCAGCGCCTCGAACTCATGATCCGAACGGTCGATCTCGTCGACCAGCAGCACGCGCTGTTCCGGCGCCCGCAACACCTGCAGCAATGGTCGCGCGATCAGGAAGCGGTCGTCATAGATGTCGATCTCGTGCTCGCCGGCATGGCGGATCGCAAGCAACTGGCGCTGGTAGTTCCACTCGTAGAGCGCATGCGCCGCGTCGATGCCTTCGTAGCATTGCAGCCGCACCAGCTTGCGGCCGAGCAGTTCGGCCACCGCCTTAGCGGCTTCGGTCTTACCGACGCCCGGCGCGCCTTCGAGCAGCAGCGGCTTTCCCAATCGGATTGCCAGGAAGATCGCGGTCGCAAGGCTGTCGTCGGCAAGGTAGCGTGAAGCGGCAAGACGCACCGCCACCGCCTCGGGTGAAGCCGCGATGTGCTCGGCATCGGCGCGGGTCATCTTTCGCTTTAGCCCGCGGCCTGCGCTTTCAGCGCGCGCAGGATGCGTTCCGGCGTGATCGGCAAAGTGTCGATGCGCACGCCGACCGCGTCGAAGACGGCGTTGGCGACGGCCGGGATCTGCGGGTTGGCACACATCTCGCCCGGACCCTTGGCGCCGAACGGGCCGTCGGCGGAAGGGCGCTCCAGCACGATGATCTCGGTCTCGGCGAGATCGCCGGGCCCCGGCATCAGATATTGGTTGAAGTCGGTGCCACCATGGTCGCGGTTCGGATAGTAGGGCTCGGTCGTCTCGTAGAGCGCGTGGCTGATGCCCATCCAGGAGCCGCCGACCAGCTGCTGCTCGACCATCTTCGGGTTCAGCGCGCGGCCGATCTCAAAGACGTTCTTCACCGTCAACACCGTCACTTCGCCCGTCTCGTCATCGACCTCGACCTCTGCCACCGTGCATGCATGGGCATAGCAGGTGGAAGGCTTCATCGCGCCGGTTTCCTTCTCCGGATAGGAGCGCGGGATCAGGAACATGCCGCGGCCGGAGATCGAGCGGCCGCGCTTGAAATGCGCGGAGAGCGCGACATCGAAGATGGAGATCGACCGCTGTGGCGCGCCCTTGACCAGGATGTTGCCCTGGCCGTCGGTCTCGAGGTCCGAAGCATTCACCTCCAACTCTTCGGCAGCCACCTCCAGCATCACCTGGCGCGCTTCCCTGGCGGCCTGGATGACGGCGTTGCCGGCGCGATGCGTGCCGCGCGAGGCGAAGGTGCCCATGCAATGCGGGCCGGTGTCGGTGTCGGCGGTGTCGACGACGACGCGGTCGGTCGGCACGCCGATCGTCTCGGCGCAGATCTGCGCCATGATCTGCTTCATGCCCTGGCCGAGATCGACGCTGGAGAGGGTGACCATGAAATTGCCGGTCGGCGTCGAATGCACGAGCGCCTGGGTCGGGTCGCCGCCGAGGTTCATGCCGGTCGGATAGTTGATCGCGGCCACGCCGCGTCCACGCCGGATCGCCATCTCAGGCTCCCTTCTTGTAGGAGGACATCGCCATGTATTTTTCCGCGACCGGCCAGTTGGCGGCGCGCGAGGCTTCCTGCATGCACTCGATCAGCGCTGCACCCTCGGTCGGCTGGCGATGCGCCTTCATGTCGCCGTCGCGATAGGCGTTGATGAAACGGAATTCGAGCGGGTCCATGTCGATCAGCCGCGCCAGCTTGTCCATCTGCACCTCCAGCGCGAAGTCGCCGATGGTGACGCCGAAGCCGCGCATGGCGGACGAGGGGGTGCGGTTGGTGTAGACGCAATAGGTATCGATCCAGACATTCGGGATCGTGTAGGGCCCGGGATAGTGCGCAGCCCCCTTCTGCGCGCCATAGGGCGAGTGGCGCGAATAGGCGCCGGCATCGGTGTAGCCGGTCACCTTGCGCGCCACGATGCGGCCATCGCTCATGACGCCGTCCTTGATGACGACCGTCTCGGCCGCGCGCGGCGACGAAATCTGCATCTCCTCTTCACGGCTGTAGATGAAGGAGACGGGGCGTCCTGTTAGCTGGGCGGCGAGGATGGCGATCGGCTCGACGATAACGTCGACCTTGCCGCCGAAGCCGCCGCCGACCGTGCCGCCGACGAAATGCAGCTTGCTGCCCGGCATCTGCAGGATGATCGAGGTGTTGTCGAGGGTGAAGAACATCGCCTGCGTGTTGGTGTAGCAGGTGAAGCGGTCATTGCCCTCGGGGGCGACGACGCAGCCAGTCGTCTCGGTCGGCGCGTGCTCGATCGGCGAGGACTGGTAGCTCTGCTCGAGGATATGGTCGGCCTGAGCAAAGCCTGCCTCCACGTCGCCGAAGCGCACCTTGCGGCACTCGCCGCTGTCATAGAGGTAGTGGTTTTGGCCGTGATACTCGTTGACGATCGGCGCGCCGGGCTTCAGCGCTTCCTCTATGTCGAAGACCGCGGGCAGCACCTCGTAGTCGACCTTGACCTTGGCGGCGGCTTCCTGGGCCGCGCGCTCGGTCTCGGCCAGCACCGCCACCACGGCCTCGCCCTTCCAGCGCACCTTGCCGTCGGCGAGCACGGTTTCGTCCTCGGGGCCGATCTGGATCAGGATCAGGATGGTGTAGACGTTGTGTGGCACGTCCCTGGCGGTGAGCACGCGCACGACGCCCGGATGCTTTTCCGCTTCCGACGTGTCGATTGAGCGGATGCGGGCATGGTGGTGCGGGCTGCGCACCATCTTCAGATGCAGCATGCCCGGAAAATTGCGGTCGGCGAAATAGGTGGTCTTGCCCGTGACATGTCCAGGCGAATCGAGCCGCGGCCGCGGCTGGCCGATCTCGTTGAGGCCGTCCTTGCGGACATCGGCGAAATAATCCTTGCGCAGTTCCATGGCTGGTACCTCTCAGGCGGCGTTCTGCGAATTGGCGCGCGCGGCGATCAGCACCGCCTGGATGATCGGTTCGTAGCCGGTGCAGCGGCAGATGTTGCCGGACAGCGCCTCGACCACATCCTCGCGGCTGGGGTTCGGCACGCGGTCGAGCAGCACCTTGGCGGCCATGATCATGCCCGGCGTGCAGAAGCCGCATTGCGTGGCAAAAGCATCGAGGAAGGCGCGCTGCAGCGGATGCAGCACGCCGCCTTCGGCAAGGCCGGCGGTGGTCCGGATGTCGGCGCCGTTGCAGGTTTCGGCCAGCGTCAGGCAGGAAAGCCGCAACTCGCCGTCGATGATAACCGAGCAGGCGCCGCAGGTGCCTTGGTGGCAGCCGCCTTTCGGCGAGGTGTCGCCGATCTTGTCGCGCAGCGCGTGGAGCAGCGTCGTGCCGCTCTCGATGAATTCGGCCTTTTCGGAGCCGTTGAGCGTGAACTGAACCGGGACCTTCGCCATTTTTCCTCCTTGCGCGCCTGCCCGGATGACCGGACAGACGCGCGTCCCCCACGGATGGTTAGCTCAGCAACAGTCGCCCGAGATGGACCGGCAGGACCTCGGCGCGATACCAGGCGCTGGCGATCGGGTCGGTGATCGGTGTGATGCCTTCGCCCGCGGCGGCAAGCGCCGGCGCGATCTCTTCGGGCGTGAGCTTGCGGCCGAGCAGCGCCTTCTCGGCTGCCTTGGCCCGCATCGGACGGTCGGCCATGCAGCCAAGCGCGATGCGTGCCGAGGTCACGGTGCCGTCGGCGGTGCGCGGCAGGAGCGCGGCAATGCTCAGCATCGATATGCCCTTCGGCTTGACCCGCGACACTTTGAGGAAGCGGAAGCTCTCCGCCGCGGGCAAGGAGAAGCCGACAGCCGTGACGATGGCGCGGCTGCTGTCGCGGCCGGAGAGGAAGGCTTCGATCGGCATTTCGCCGTTCTCGATGGCAACGGTGGCGTCCAGCGCCAGCAGCGCCACCGCGAAGTCACCGTAAGGGGCAGGGGCGAACAGATTGCCGCCGACGGTCGCCATGTTGCGGATCGCCGGGCCGCCGACGGCGCGCGCGGCCGGCGCGAGCGCGGCAAGCTCGGGGTAGCGGGCAATCGCCGCCATGGTGACGGAGGCGCCGAGCCGGACCTTGTCGCCGGAAACAGCAATCTGCGAAAGGCCAGGGTCGGTGACGCTTACAAGGCTGGAGACGGAAACGTCGCCCTCATTGGCGGCGCGCACGACCAGCGTGCCGCCGCCGAGATAGCGGGTGCCCGACGCCTGCAGCGCCGCGTTGGCGTCTTTCACGGTCGAAAAAGTCTGCAGCGCAAGCGACATGGCGCGCTCCCGTCAGTTTTTGGCAGCGAAATGGTCCTTCAGGGCATTGAAGCCACCCTGGAAGACATTGGCGCCCATGCCCTCCGCCAGCTTGTCGGCTTCTTCCGGAGCGGCGTCGAAGCTCGCGCTCCATTCGGCATAGGTGCGGTTGCCGTCGGTCACGCGGCGCAACTGCAGCGTCGCCTTGTGATTGGTGATCGGCTGCGGTGTTTCGAGGATCGCGTAGCTGACCAGGAAATTCTCGTCGGAGAAGTCGAGGAGCTTTTCGCGCAGCCGCGCGCCGCTGATTAGCTTGAAGTTGCGCACACAGCCGATGGTGGCGGCGTCCTTGCCGTCCTCGATGTGGCTTTCCACCATGCGCGGATGCCAGTTCGGCAGGCCGTTGAAGTCGCGGATGCGCGCCCAAACCTGCTCGACCGGCGCGTCGATGACGCTTGAAATAGTAACCTTCGCCATAAGCGGGTTCCCTTGCGAATATGGGAAGAAGCCTAGGGCGGCCGACGAGCCGGCGCTTATCAAAGCGTCTCGGAGCCGTATCAATCAGTCTGAAAATAGCCGGACAAAATGAGCGATCGTCAGCTCAGGATAAAGCCCGCGCGGCCTCGCGGTAGAGCGTCGGCGGCACGCCGACATGATCGCGGAAGAAGCGCGAGAAATTGCCTTGGGTGGTGAAGCCGAGATTGCAGGCGACCGAGATCAGCGGCTCTTGCGACCACTGCAGTTGGCGCACGGCTTCCTCCATGCGCAGCGTGTTCCAGTAGACGTTCGGCGTCAGGTTGGTCTGTTCCTTGAACAGCGCGAAGAAATGCGGCCGGGACAGGCCGACGGAGCGGGCGACGTCATCGAAGGAAATGCGCTCGCAGACATTGGCCTTCATCAATTGGATCGCCTTGCGGACGCGGAAATCGAGCATCGTGTTCACGCGGGCACGGGTTGCCTGGGGCGCCGAGGCGTCGGCCGCGTCGAGCACACTGTCGATGAAGCGTTCGATCTCATAGTTGGCGACGTCGTCGATGCTCTCGTTGTCGCTCAGATGGTCGAGCAGGTTCGCCGCCGCCTGATGCAGCCATGGCTCCAGCGTGATCGCCGCCCGCGCAAACAGTGGCGCCGACGAAGGCAAGTCACGGCGCCGGTGCGCCCATTCCGGATCGATATAGAAAGCAAGGAACAGGCCGGGCCTGCCGTCATGGGAAAGCGCGTGACTATGCGGTTGGAACGAGTTGATGCCGGCGGCGGTGCTCGGTCCGAGCCGCACCGTCTCGCGGCCGATGGTCATTTCGCCGGCCGTGCCTTCCAGCCAGATGATCAGATGCGCCTCGCAATGGGCATGGGTGACGAAGTCGTTGGCGACATTCAGGACAGAGACATGTCCGAACCGGCCCCAGTAGAGCCTGATCGCGTCCGTCATGGGTCTATTTCCTCCCGCGGGCGACTGGCCTCCCTTCGCCTGCCGGAGGATTGTGCGACCGGCCTCCGGGCTGCGTCAAGGCGTGGCGGTGCGACGGCAGCCTCGCATCGCCGGTGCGGGCGGATTTTCAGACTGAGCGATAGGGGCTCTCCCTTCTCCCCTTGCGGGAGAAGGTGGATCGGCGCGCTAGCGCCGGGACGGTTGAGGGGTGCTGGGGGAAATGAGGCGCTGGTGGTCTCTCGAACACCCCTCATCCGACCTCGCTGCGCGAGGCGACCTTCTCCCACAACAAGGGGAGAAGGGGAAACTAGTCGCTGCGCCGGAAGTTGCGGATGCGGTCGAACAGCACGGCCAGGATGATCGCGCCGCCGATGAAAGTGCCTTGCCAGAAGGCATTGATGCCGAGCAGGCCGAGGCTGTTGCGGATTACTTCGATGAGCGCGGCGCCGACGATGGCGCCCAAGGCCGTCCCGACCCCACCGGCGAGGTTGGCGCCGCCGATGACGGTTGCCGCGATCACCTGGAGCTCCATGCCGGTGCCGATATTGGTGGTGACGGCGCCGAGCCAGCCGGTCTGGATGATGCCGGCGAGACCGGCCGACAACGCAGAGATCATATAGACCGCGACCTTGATCTGGCGCACCGGCACGCCGGTCAGCGTCGCCGCATGCTCATTGCCGCCGATGGCGAAGATGTGCCGGCCGAATTTGGTCCAGCGCAGGGTGAAGCCCGTAATCAGCGCCAGAAGGATCATGTAGAGCACCGGGTTGGCGATGCCGAACACCCAGGCGCCGCCGCCCAGCGCCAGAAGCTTGTCGTGGTCCGGCCCGAACTGGAAGACGACGGTGTTGTTGGAGGCGACCATGGCAAGGCTGCGGGCGACCGAGAGCATGCCGAGCGTCACCACGAAGGGCGGGAAGTCGAGATAGGCGATGAGCACGCCGTTGAAGGCGCCGATGACGAGGGCGGTGGCAATCGAGACGCCAATGCCGGTGACGATGCCGTAACCGGCATGCATGGTGACGGCGAGCACCATCGAGCACAGGCACAGCACCGAGCCGACCGACAGGTCGATGCCGCCGGTGATGATGACGAAGGTCATGCCGAGCGCGACGATGGCGACGAAGGTGACGTTGCGCGTGATGTTGAAGATGTTCTTCGACGTGGCGAAGGAATCGGTGGCGAGAGACAGGAACAGGCAGGCGAGGATGACCGCGATCACCACCCAGAAGGTCTGGCTGGACAGCATGCGCGACAGGAAAGTGTGCTGCTTCTGCGCGATCGTCTGGTCAAGTGTGACTGCCATTATCGACCTTTCCTGCCGAAGGTGACGCTCACGGGCGCCACGGGGCGCTACTATGCCACTTGCTCGATGGCTCCGGTGATCAGCCCGGTGACTTCCTCGGGCGAACTCGAGGCGATCTTCTTGTCAGCGACCTTCCGGCCGCGCCGCATGACGATGACGCGGTCGGCGACGTCGAAGACGTCGGGCATGCGGTGGCTGATCAGCACGACGGCGATGCCCTGATCGCGCAAGTGGCGGATCAAGTTGAGCACCTCGGCGACCTGCCTGACAGAGATCGCCGCCGTCGGCTCGTCCATCAGCACGATCTTGGCCTGCGACAGCATGGTGCGGGCGATCGCCACCGCCTGGCGCTGGCCGCCCGACATCTGCTTGACGAGGTCGCGCGGCCGCGTCTCGGATTTCAGTTCGGCGAAGAGCTGGCCGGCGCGCTTGTACATCGCCGCATAGTCGAGAATGCGGAACGGGCCGATGCCGCGGCGGAGTTCCCGGCCGAGATAGACATTGGCGGCGGCCGTCAGATTGTTGCAGAGCGCCAGTTCCTGGTGGACGATCTCGATGCCGTGCTGGCGGGCCTCGGCCGGCTTGTGCAGGATCAGCTCCTTGTCGTCCATGCGCATCGTGCCGTGGCTCGGGCGGAAGTTGCCGGCGATCATCTTGACCAGCGTCGACTTGCCGGCGCCGTTGTCGCCCATCAGGCCGACGACCTCACCAGCCTCCAATGTGAACGAGACATCGTTCACCGCCTGGATGGCGCCGAAATGCTTCGAGATGTTGGCGATTTCGAGAACCGACACCAGCCTTAAGCCTCCCCGTTTCTGTTCCACGGGCGCCGGCATCGATCCGGCGCCGCATGGACCTCGCACATCCAACTCCTCCCGAGCGGGTGCGATCGATGCATTTAGGCAAAAGCCCGCATGGGCGTCAATCAACTGTCGGACGATTAATTTCGGAACTCGTCGAAAAATCCGTTTTGTAGGACAAATAGGAATTGACGTTGGCGGCGAGCCGATATTAGCTAGCGTCGGAGGAAGAACTTGCCCTCGCAAAACCGCCGTTCGGCGGATGTAGTGGGCGGGGGGTTGGTCAGGATCCGGCAATGCCAGCGTTCATTCGAGCTGGAACGGATCGGCAAATGCTTATCGGCCCGGCTTAAGACACGTGTATTCGAGGCGACTGCCGTGTGCCTTGCATCCGGGCCGATCGGTGTGGCGGACACGCCGTGTCCGTCTTTTTCAAGGGAGGAGATGATATGAGGAAATCACTTTTGCTCGCCGCCGTCGCCGCCATGGCGTTGGGCGCCGGGCCGGCTTTGGCCAAGAAACAGCTCGTCATTGTCGTGAAGGGTCTCGACAATCCGTTCTTCGAAGCCATCCACCAGGGCTGCGAGAAGTGGAACAAGGAAAACGCCAGCTCCGAGTATGAATGCTTCTATACTGGCCCGGCATCGACCTCGGACGAGGCCGGCGAAGCCCAGATCGTGCAGGATATGCTGAGCAAGCCGGATACGGCGGCGATGGCGATCTCGCCGTCCAATGCGCCGTTGATCGCGCAGACGATCAAGAGCGCCAATCCGTCGATCCCGATCATGACCGTCGATGCGGACCTGACCAAGGAAGACGCGGCGCTGCGCAAGACCTATCTCGGCACCGACAACTATCTGATGGGCAAGCGCATCGGCGAATACCTCAAGAAGGCCAAGCCGAATGGCGGCACGATCTGCACCATCGAAGGCAATGCGGCCGCCGACAACATCCTGCGCCGCGCGCAGGGCATGCGCGATGCGCTGTCGGGCAAGGAAGGCCTTCCGGCGTTGAAGGGTGAAGGCGGCTGGACCGAGGTCGCCGGCTGCCCGGTGTTCACCAATGACGACGGCGCCAAGGGCGTGCAGGCGATGACCGACATCCTCGCCGCCAATCCGAAGCTCGACGCTTTCGGCATCATGGGCGGCTGGCCGCTGTTCGGCGCTCCGCAGCCCTATCGCGACCTGTTCAAGCCGATGGCCGAGAAGATCGCCAAGAACGAATTCGCTATCGGCGCCGCTGATACCATCGGCGACGAAGTGGCGATCGCCAAGGACGGGCTGGTGACCGCGCTGGTCGGCCAGCGGCCGTTCGAAATGGGCTACAAGGCGCCTTCGGTGATGCTCGACCTCATCGGCGGCAAGAAGGTCGATGATCCGGTCTTCACCGGCCTCGACGAATGCACCAAGGATACGGTCGACACCTGCATCCAGAAGTAGGCTTCGAAAAGGGGCGCCCCCTTTGGGCGCCCCTTCACCCTTTTCCGCTCGGACCATGAACGCGGCCTTTGCCTCCGGCAACAGGCGAAGGGCTTCGTGCGCCCGGAATTACTTGGCGGATGTTTGCGGGCGACTTCTGCCTGCGACGGGAGGCACCGGAACGCGGATGCCACGAGAAAAGTCAGGGAAGCGCTTGGCCGAGCCAATCCAGCCGGCCACGATTCGTAGGCCTGAGGCGACGCGGATCGCCGGCCTCAGCGTGCATGCTTCGCTGGCAGGCGAGATCGGCCTGAGAATCGTGCGCGGCGATTATCCTCCCGGCACCATCTTGCCCAATGAAGCCAAATGGTCGGAAACCTTCAACGTCAGCCGTTCGGCGGTGCGCGAGGCGATCAAGATGCTGATGGCCAAGAGCCTGCTCGCATCACGACCCAAGATCGGCAGCTGGGTCGAGCCAAGGGAGCGCTGGAATCTGCTCGATCGAGACGTGCTCGCCTGGTACGCAACCTCGCCCGACCGCGAGGTGTTCCTGAGGACGGTGCAGGAGTTTCGCCACATCATCGAGCCGGAGGCGGCCGCGTTCGCGGCGACGCGGCGCTCCGACGAGCAGATGATCGAGATCAGCCAGGCCTGCCGCGAGATGGGGGAGGCGATGCATATCCAGGAGCGCACGCGCGCCGATACGCGGTTTCATCTCGCCATCCTGCGCGCCTCCGGCAACGAACTGCTGGTGCCTCTCGGCGTGCTGATCGAGTCGGCGCTCGACCATCTCTTCGTCTTCGTCACGCGCGAGCACAGCGACCAGCGGCGGGCCCAGTCCCTGCACGAGGCGATCGAGCGTAACATCCGGCTTCAGCGCCCATCCGCTGCAAGAAGCGCCGTGCACAAGCTGCTCGCCAACACCGACGAGGTGATCCAGCGGTCGCGGCGGTGAGGGGCTCGCCCCGCGGGCGTCAGATCTTCTGCTTCACGCCGTCCTTCGACGGCATCAGGTCGACGCCGTTGAGCTTGCCGATATGCGTGGCCAGCATCGGCACATACTGGTCGGCCGGCCCGGCGGCGAAGGCTGTCGCGAACGAGTTCTTGGTGGCGTTGCCCAGCGGATTGGCAATACCGGCAGCGCCCGCCATCGATTCCAGATAGGTCAGATCCTTGAAGGCATTGGCGATGGAGAATTTGTGCGCGTCGCGGTCGCCCTCCAGCGTCCAGCGCATGAAGGTCTGGTAGAAGCCGCAATCCATGCGGCCGTTGCGAATCACGCTGTCGAAACGCGGCGGCGAGATGCCGACCTTCTCAGCCAGCGCCAGCGCCTCCGAATAGATCGCCGCATAGCCAAGCGAGATGAAGTTGTTGAGCAGCTTCATGCGGTGGCCGTCGCCGGTGTCGCCGATATGGACGATGCGGCCAGCCCAGGTCTCGAGCACGGGCTTCAGCCGGGCGAACACCGCGTCCGGCGCGCCGACCATGGCGTCGAGCGTGCCTTCCCAGGCCTCCTTAGGCGTACGGCTGAGCGGCGCATCGACATAGTCGACGCCGAGCGTGTTGAGCTCGGCGGCTAAAGCCACGGTCGACGTCGGATCGGATGTCGAGCAATCGACCACCACGGAGCCATTCTTCAAGCCTTCCTTCAGCCCGCCGGGGCCGCGGATGATCGCCTCCACCTCGCGCGAGCCGGTGACGCAGATGAAGACGATGTCGGAGGCAGCCGCCACCTCGCGCGACGTGGCAACCTCCTTCGCGCCGCGACCAAGCAGGTCTTCCGCCGGCTTGCGGTTCTTGCGGCCGAGAAAGGTGAGCGGATAGCCCTTGTCGACGATGTTCTTGGCGATGCCGTGCCCCATCAGGCCGAGGCCGATGAAACCGATGTTTTCGCGGGCAGCGGTGGTGGTCATGTCGTTTCGTCCCTGTCTTTGCTGATGGATCGGCGCCGACCAGCCGCGTGCTCTGCCATGGAGGTTTCGCGGGCCGTGGCGGTGGCGGGCGACTGCGGAATGCCATATTGTCTGACAATACGCATAATTCATGAGCAATGTGGAGAGCAAAATGACGAAACGGATCATGTTCACCGGCGGCAGCGGCAAGGCCGGCCGCCATGTCGTACAGTATCTGGTCGAGCATGGCTGCCAGGTGCTCAACATCGACACCAGGCCGCTCGACAACCCGAAGGTGCGCACGCTGATCACCGATATCACAGACAGCGGCCAGGTGTTCAACGCGCTGTCGAGCTATGCGGGGCTGCATGAGTTCGATCCGTCGCTGCGGGCGCAGCCGGTCGATGCCGTGGTGCATTTCGCCGCCATCCCGCGCATCATGATCACACCGGACAACGAAGTGTTCCGCATCAATGCGATGGGCACCTACAATGTCATCGAAGCGGCGGTGAAGCTCGGCATTCGCAAGGTGATCATCGCTTCCAGCGAGACGACCTACGGCCTGGTCTTCGCCAACGAGCCGCGCAACCCGACGCATTTTCCGCTCGACGAGGACTACGATGTCGATCCGATGGACAGCTATGCGCTGTCGAAGATCGTCAACGAGAAGACGGCGCGCGCCTTTGCGCTGCGCAGCGGCTTCGACATCTATGCGCTGCGCATCGGCAACGTCATTGAGCCGCACGAATATACGCTGTTCCCGAAATGGTTCGCCGATCCCGGGTTCCGCAAGCGCATCGCCTGGAGCTACATCGATGCCCGCGATCTCGGGCAGATCACGCTGCGCGCCATCGAGAAGGACGGGCTGGGCTACCAGGTGTTCAATGCTGCCAATGACGACACCTCGTCCGACCTGCCGACGGCCGAGTTGCTGGAGCGCTTCTATCCCGGCGTGCCGGTGAAAACCGAGCTCGGCGAATATGAAACGCTGCTGTCGAACCGCAAGGCGCGCGATGTGCTCGGCTTCCGGCCTGAGCACAGCTGGCGCAAATACGTGAAGACCGAGTGAAGGGAGCCAAATCCGGCTGAGCTGTGCACATCCCGGCGCGTTGCGGCAAAGCTGGCGTTGCCGTGCTTGACAGCTTCTGAAAACCGGACTTTCTGGACAATATGCGGGACGCAAAGCCGAACAACGAGAAAAGGCCGACGAAAGCGGCATCCGCCGAGCGCGCGGCGGGCGTTCGCCGGCCGGACGCGCCGCGCATCCCGGGCGCCAGCGTGCACACGTCGCTGGCGAGCGAAATCGGCCTTCGGATCGTGCGCGGCGATTATCCGCCGGGCACCATCCTGCCAAACGAAGCCAAATGGTCGGAAACCTTCGACGTCAGCCGTTCGGCCGTGCGCGAGGCGATCAAGATGCTGATGGCCAAGAGCCTTCTGGCGTCGCGGCCCAAGATCGGCAGCTGGGTGGAGCCGAAGGAGCGCTGGAACCTGCTCGACCGCGATGTGCTCTCCTGGTACGCGACCTCGCCGGACCGCGAGGTCTTCCTGCGCACGGTGCAGGAGTTCCGCCACATCATCGAGCCTGAGGCGGCGGCCTTCGCCGCGATGCGGCGCACCGACGAGCAGATGGCCGAGATCAGTCAGTCCTGCCGCGAGATGGGCGAGGCGACCAATCTGCAGGAGCGCACGCGCGCCGACACGCGCTTCCACCTCGCCATTCTGCGGGCCTCGGGCAACGATCTCCTGGTGCCGCTCGGCGTCTTGATCGAATCCGCCTTCGACCACCTCTTTGCCTATACGACGCGCGAACTTGACGACCTGCAGTACGCCCAGAAATTGCACGAGGCGATCGAGAGGAACATCCGGCTGCAAAGGCCGGATGCCGCGCGCAACGCCGTGCGCAAGCTGCTTGCCAATACCGACGACGTCATAAGGTCGAGATAGCCGCCTAAAGCGCGCTGCGCCGAACCGGATTCAGGCGACGCGCCTTAAGTCTTTGTGCATGTCGTTCGCCCAAAACGCCGCGCATTTGGGCGACATTCATTAACGGCCCCGGCCCACACCAAGCTTTAAGCGAGCCCGGCTAATTCTGCTTTTCGCGTCCGAAGGCGACGCGCAATTCGTCCTTGGCCTTTTCCAGAACCCGCTTTCGCTCCTCCGGCAGGTTCCTGCCGGCGCGGTTGATGTAGAAATTCAGCATCGACATTGCGGACCGGAACGGCTCTGCCTTGCGGCGATGGCTGTGCTCGGCGGAGCGCTTCAGCGAGGCGGCGATCTTCTTGGCATCGTCGGATTCGAAGATGTGCTCCTCGAGATCCAGCGCATCGCTGTGCTTGGTCACCTCAGCCGACCATTTCTTGCTGGCGGTCATGATGAAGCTCCTTCCCAATGCATGTCGCCCAAAGTGCGCAGCGGTTTTGGGAGAACAACATGCATCAAAACAAAGACCTAAGCGCGTCGACTAACACGTTTCTGCGCAACGCGCTTCAGGGGCACAACTCCGGTGAGCATAGCCGGTTCCAAGTTTCTGGAGCCACGGATTTACCGGTCGTGGCGCTGCTCGACGCGGGAATGCGCCGATAGTGGTGACGGACCGCCGGTCACGAGAACAGCGACAGGAAACGTCTTGACGACAATCTCCCGAAACGCGGCGAGCAGCCCGGGCATCGATAGCGGCTATGCATGGATGCGGCTCGGGATTTCCTTGCTGCTGGCGACGATCGGCGGTGTCGGCATGTGGGCCGTTGTCGTGGTCCTGCCCGCTGTGCAGGCGGAGTTCGGCATCGATCGCGCGGCCGCGTCCATTCCCTACACCGCGACTATGGTGGGCTTTGCCGCCGGCAATGTGCTGGTAGGACGCGCCATCGACCGCGTGGGTTATTGGATACCGGCACTCGCCTCCGCGGCGGCGCTCGGTGCGGGCTTTCTGCTCGCCTCGCTTGCCAATTCGATCCTTGGCTTCACGCTTGCCCAAGGGCTGCTGATCGGCGTCGGCACCGCGGCGATCTTCGGCCCGCTGATCGCCGATATTTCGCATTGGTTCAACCGGCGCCGCGGCGTCGCCGTGACGGCCGCCGCCTCCGGCAGCTATCTGGCCGGGGCAGTCTGGCCAACCGTGATGCCCTATGTCATGCAGGGCCAGGGCTGGCGTTTCACCTATGCAGCGATCGGTGTGTTCTGCCTTGCGACCATGGTGCCGCTGGTGCTGATGCTGCGGCGGGGCGCGCCGCACCAGGCCGCTCAAGGCTCGCCGGGAAGCCGGCCGGTGCAGCCGATATCGCTGTCGCCGTCAGCGCTGCAGATGCTGCTGGTCGTCGCCGGCTTCGGCTGCTGCATGGCGATGTCGATGCCGCAGGTGCATATCGTCGCCTATTGCATTGACCTCGGCTACGGTGTCGCGCACGGAGCCGATATGCTGTCGATCATGCTGGCGGCGGGCGTCGTCAGCCGCATCGGTTCGGGTTTCCTCGCCGATCGCATCGGCGCGGTGAAGACACTGCTCATCGGCTCGGCGCTGCAATGCCTGTCGCTGCTCTTCTACATTCCCTTCGACGGGCTCGTCTCGCTCTATGTCGTCTCACTGATCTTCGGTCTGTCGCAAGGCGGCATCGTGCCCTGCTATGCGATCATCGTTCGCGACTACATGCCGGCCAAGGAAGCCGGCCAGCGGGTCGGAATCGTCCTGACGGCTACCATCTTCGGCATGGCGGTCGGCGGCTGGATGTCGGGCTGGATCTACGATCTCACGGGCTCCTATGCCGCCGCCTTCCTCAACGGCATCGCCTGGAACCTGGTCAATCTTGCGGCGATTTTGGTCCTCATGTGGAAGGCAAGGCAGAGTGCCGAGGCACTGGCCTGACGTCCGTCAGCGTGGCTTGGACAGGCTGATCCATCGCTTGACAACGGCCATGGCCTGCGCGACCCAGACCGAATGGGACGGGCTGCGGGATATGACTGCTGTGGCTAGGATGTTGATGGTCGGCTCGCCGCGGTGCTTCTTTCGCGCAAAAAGGGCAGGGCTGTGACAAGGCCTCGCTCGCGCCGGGGTGGCGGTCGCCCGACGATTGCCGATGTCGCGCGCAAGGCGGGTGTGGGCGCCATCACCGTGTCGCGCGCCCTGCGCGAGCCCGGGCGGGTCTCGGAAGATCTGCGCCGGCAGATACAGGTCGCCGTCGACGAACTCGGCTATATCCCGGATCCCAACGCACGCGCGTTGGCTTCGGCGCGCGCGGAGGTCTTCGGCGTCCTGGTGCCGTCGCTTACCAACAACGTCTTCGCCGAAGTGGTGCGCGGCATTTACGACAGCCTTTCGGACAGCCCGATCCGCATCCAGATGGGCAACACGCATTATTCGGGCCTGGAGGAGGAGCGCCTGCTGCAGCTGTTCGCCTCGCAGCGTCCGGCGGCGCTGATCGTGGCCGGGATCGACCAGACGCAGCTGTCGCGAAAGCTTCTGGAGACGGCCGGCTGCCCGGTGGTGCAGGTTATGGAAACCGGGCCCGATCCGGTCGACATGCTGGTCGGGTTCTCGCATTTCGACGGCGGCCGCACGGCCACCGAGCACCTGATCGAAGTGGGCTACCGGCGGATCGGCTTCATCGGCGCACGCATGGATCCGCGCTCGCAGCGGCGCCTTGCCGGCTATCGCGCGGCGATGGAGGCGGCGGGCTTGTTCGACCCTCGTCTGATCACGACCACGCCGCTTTTGTCCAGCGTGACACTCGGCCGCGAGCTTCTGCGCGATGCGCTGGCCAAGATGCCGTCGCTCGACGGCGTCTTCTGCAACAATGACGACATCGCGCTTGGCGTTCTGTTCGAGTGCCACCGCGCCGCGATCGCGGTGCCGAAGACCATCGGCATCGTCGGCTTCAACGACCTCGACATGATGCAGGCGGCTTTCCCGTCGGTCACCAGCGTTCGCACCCATCGCTACGAAATCGGCAGGCGCGCCGTCGCCATGGCATCGGCCGCGATCGCGGGAAACCGTCCCGAGCAGCGGATCGTCGATCTCGGTTTCGAGCTCATGCGTCGCGAGAGCACAGCCCGTTGAAACGCACAGACGCGACTGTGCGAATGCCGGTTTACACTGCAATATGGTAGCGCTACCATCACTTTTGTGGAGTTGTTGGGGCGTGCCGGAGACCTGTTTATTATACATAAGCAACAGCTCATACTTGTTTATTATGTATAATATGCTAGATTTTTGGACCCTTGGAGGAACGAGGGGGAGGACGAAGGGGGACGACGCAGTCGCCCCCAAGCGCATCGGACTGGCAGGAGGATGCCGGCCGACAGCGCCAGGAAGCAACAAGCAGAACTGCAACTGGGAGGAATACCGATGATCAAGTCATTCGTTGGCGGCGTCATTGCCGCCACTGCATTCGTCATGCTGAGCTCTTCGGCGATCGCCGGTCCGGAAATCGTCAAGGGACCGTCGGCGGAGCCCGACTGCTTCGCGCCCTGGGCGGCCGATACACAGTTCTTCAAATATCCGAAAAAGGAAGGGCCGTACCGTATCGCGCTTGCCAATGGCTATATCGCCAACACCTGGCGCATCCAGATGATCCAGACGGCCAAGGCCTATGCCGCGCAGCCGGACGTGGCCAAGAAGCTGAAGGAATTCAAGGTGGTGTCGACCGGCGAGGATGTGCCGGCGCAGATTTCGGCGATCAACAACTTCATCGATTCCGGCTTCGACGCGATCGTCGTCAACGCCCAGAACCCGACTGCGTTCGGGCCGGTCATCAAGCGCGCCAAGGAAGCTGGCGTCATTCTCGTGGCCTTCGACAACATCCTCGACACCAAGGACGCCATCAACGTCAATGTCGACCAGAAAGGGCTTGGCGAATTGTGGGGCAAGTGGCTGGTCTCACACGTGCCGAACGGCGGCAAGGTGCTTGAGGTGCGCGGCGTTGCCGGCACCTCCGTCGACACCGACCGGCATAATGGCATCCACGAGGTTCTCGATGCGTCGGGCAAGAAATGGAATGTCACCGAGGTGGTCGGCAAGTGGGACGACGGCGTGGCGCAGAAGGCCACGGCCGACGCGATCGCCACCAGCGGACCGTTCGACGGCATCACCGGGCAGGGCGGCGACACCGGCATCGTGCAGGCGATGATCGACGCCAAGCATCCGTTCGTGCCGTTCGGCGGCGAGACGGAAAACGGCTTCCGCAAATTCTGCGCGGCGCATGCGGCGGATGGGCTGAAATGTTCTTCGGCTGGCACCGGTCCGGCGCAGGTCGCGGTCGCCATCAAGACGGCGATTGCAGCCCTCGAAGGCAATGTCGTGCCGCAGTCGGTCAAGCTGCCGCTGGCAATCGTCGAGGATCCGAACTTCAAGGCGGGCCAGGATTTCTTCCCCGACCAGTCCGACAATTTCTTCGTCGGCAATTCCTTCCCGACCTGCGGCATCAATTTCACCGCGCAGGAAATCATGGGCCAGACCAAGGAAAACAAGTAGCCTGATCATCCGGCGCCGCGGGAGAGCCGCGGCGCCGGCACTTGATGCCAATCGCGAACTGGCCTGGGGAGGGCTGATGGACGGCGTGGCTCCGCTCTTCCGCATGGAAGGCATATCCAAGCGCTATGGCGGCGTGCGGGCCTTGGAGAAGGCCGACCTCTCCGTCACGGCCGGCAGCATCCACGCTATCCTCGGCGAAAACGGCGCCGGCAAATCGACCTTGATCAAGGTCATGGCCGGCGTCGTCGCGCCCGACGAAGGCCGCATGGTGCTGGACGGCCGCGAAGTGACCTTCGCGTCGCCGGCAGCTGCAAACCAGGCCGGTATTGTCTGCATCTTCCAGGAGCTGTCGCTCATCCCGGAGCTCAGCGTCGCCGACAACATCGTTATTTCAGATCCGCCGAAACGCTTCGGCATGATCGACCGCAAGGCGCAGCGGCGCATCGCAGAAGAGGCTCTTGCCCGCGCGGGCGCCTCCGATATCCACCCGCTGGCACTGGTCAAAGACCTGCCGCTGTCGCGCCGGCAAATGGTCGAGATCGCCAAGGCGCTCGCCAGGAAGCCGCGCATCCTGATCCTCGACGAGGCGACCTCGGCGCTGACGGCGGCGGATGTCGCCAAGATATTCGGCGTGCTCAAGCGGCTGCGCGAGGAAGGGCTGGCGCTGCTCTACATCTCGCACCGGATGAACGAGATTGCCGAGCTTGCCGACCAGTGCACGGTGTTCCGCAACGGCCGCAACGTGGCCAGCTACGCAGCGGGTTCGAAGAGCGACAACGAAGTCGTCGAACTGATGATCGGCCGCGAATACAGCCACATTTTCCCGGCCAAGCCGGCCCGGTCCCTATCGAGCACGGTCCCGGTGTTGGAGGCGCGCAACCTTTCCTGGAGCGACCGGCTGGACAATATCTCATTGTCGATTGCAGCCGGAGAGGTCGTCGGGCTTGGCGGGCTGGACGGCCAGGGCCAGCGCGAATTGCTGCTGGCATTCTTCGGCGTGCTGCGCGGCCTTTCCGGGCAGATCCTCATCGACGGCAAGCCGGTTTCGATCGCCAGCCCTTCCGCCGCGAGCGATGATCGCATCGGCATGGCGCTGATCCCCGAAGACCGCAAGACGGAAGGGCTGATGCTGCCGATGACGGTGCGCGAGAACCTGTCCTTCGCAGCGCTCGACAGGCTGTCGAAAGGCGGCATCATCGATCGCGCCGCCGAACAGCGCCTGATCGACGACATGGTCGGGCTGCTGGCCATCAAGACGGCGGGGCTCGACATTCCGGTCGGCGCGCTCTCCGGCGGCAATCAGCAGAAGGTGGTGATCGCCAAATGGCTGATGCGGCAGCCGCGCATCATCCTGCTCAACGATCCGACGCGCGGCATCGATGTCGGCACCAAGCAGGAGCTTTACCAGCTGATGCGCAAGCTGGCCGACGCGGGCGCCGCGATCCTGTTCTATTCGACCGACTATGACGAGCTGATCGGCTGCTGCGACCGCGTGCTGGTGCTTTATGACGGGGCGGTCAAGCGCGAGCTGGCCGGCGCCGAGATCACCGAGCACGCGCTGATTGCCAGCGCGCTCAATATCCACGGCGAGGCCGCGCCAAAGCATGGAGAGGGCATGAAAGGAGGCCCAGCGTGAAGGATTGGCGCTACTGGCTGGCCGAACAGCGCGGAACGCTGCTGGCGTTCGCCATCTTCATCGTCATGTTCGCCATCTACAGCGCGAACCATCCGGCCGGCTTCACCGCCAATGTCGTGCAGACGGCGGCGAACAAGGGGGTGCTGCTCGCTTTCGTCGCCATGGCGCAAACGCTGGTGGTCATCACCGCCGGCATCGATCTCTCGGTCGGCATGATCTTCACGCTAACAAATTGCATGGCTTCCTGGCTGGCGGTCGGCACCGGCCTCGAAACCGCATTCGGCGTGGCGGCCGTGCTCGGCACAGGGCTGCTTTGCGGCGCGGTCAACGGCGCCATCGTCATTTACGGCCGCCTGCAGCCGATCGTCGCGACAATCGCCACAGGTGCGGTCTATTTCGGGCTGGCGCTGCTTTTGCGACCGGTTCCTGGCGGATCGGTCAACGAGGACCTCGCCGATTTCCTGACTGGGCGCTTCTTCGGCGTCGTGCCGGCGAGCCTTGTGGCGCTGTTTGTCGTCGTGCTCGTCGTGTGGGTGCCGTTCAGCCGCTCCGAGCTCGGCCGCGCGGCCTATGCCGCAGGCTCTTCAGAGACGGCGGCCTATATGTCGGGCGTACCGATCCGCAGGGGCAAGTTCCTCGCCTATACGCTGGCCGGCCTGCTTGCCGCGATCGGCGGCCTGTTCCTCACCTTCTTCACCTATACGGGCGAGGCCGCCTATGCCAGCGGCAATGCCTACACGCTGTTCTCGATCGCAGCCGTCGTGCTCGGCGGCGTGTCGCTGTTTGGCGGCAAGGGCAGCGCCATCGGCGCGATCTTCGGCGCCTTGGCCTTCCGCACCATCGGCGACCTGCTGTTCGTCTTCGACTTCGACCCGCTCTGGCAGCCGCTGTTCCAGGGCGTTATCCTGTTGATCGCGGTCAGCCTCGGCGCCTTCGCGCTGTTCAGGGTGCGCAACCGGCTGGAGTGGTTCCTGTGAGCGAAACGACGCTTGGCGGCATTGCCGGCCGCATGCCGAAATTCATCCGCCGCGCCGATCCGGCGGTGGCGACGGCCTTCGCCTGCATCGTGGCGCTGCTTCTGCTCGGCAGCCTCTATTCGCGCAGTTTTCTCTCGCCGGAATATCTCTTGCAGCAATTGAAGGTGGCTTCGTTCCTCGGCGTGATAGCCACCGGCATGATGCTGGTCATCCTGCTCGGGCAGATCGACCTGTCGGTGCCGTGGTCTGTAGCGACAGGGGCGATGATGGCTTGCGCGGCGGCTGCCTATGGTCCGGTCGGCAGCGCGCTCGCCATCCCGTTCGGCATCTTGTGCGGTGGGGCGATCGGCATCGTCAACGGCATCGGTGTTGCGTATCTGCGCATTCCCTCGATGATCATCACCTTGGCCACCAACGCCGTCGCACAAGGGTTGATGGTGGTCTATACGGGCGGGTTCTCGCCGCAGGATTCGGCGACGGTGGCGATGCGCTATCTTGCGACCGGCTTTGCCGTTCCCGCCGTGCCCAATGCCGTCATCATCTGGGCGCTGATCGGTGCCGCAATGGTTTTCGTGCTGACGCGTACCAGCTTCGGCCGCGCCGTCTACGGCATCGGCAACCGCGAGCGCGCGGCTTACCTTTCCGGCATCGACACCCGCCGTGTGGTGCTGATTGCCTTCGCCGTGTCCGGCGGACTCTCGGCCTTTGGCGGCGTCCTGCTCGCCGGCTACGCCTCGAAAGCCGCGCAGTCGATGGGCGATGCATATCTGCTGCCGTCGATCGCCGCGGTGGTGCTGGGCGGCACTTCGATCCTCGGCGGGAGAGGCTCCTATCTTGGCACCGTCGCCGGCGTGATCCTGATCACGTTGCTGCAATCGATCCTGTCGGTCATGCAGATGCCGGAAGCGGGACGGCAGATCATTTACGGCGTTGTCATCGTCGCCATGCTTCTGCTTTATGGGCGCACGCCGGCAAGTCGCTGATCGTGGATGAGAAAAGAGCAAGACCGCAGCCGCCGGTGCCTCGAATGAACGACCCCCGGGCAGCGCCGGCGATCGTCGTGATGGGCGTGGCCGGCTGCGGCAAGACGGTCGTCGGCGAGGCGCTGGCCGAGATGCTGAAGGCAGTCTTCATCGAGGGCGATCGTCTGCATCCGCCGGAAAACGTGGCGCGCATGGCGCGCGGCGAGCCGCTGACGGATGCGCTGCGCGTGGGCTGGCTCGACGCCATTGGCGAGCGCATTGCGGCCTCAGTCGGTAACGGTCAGAAAGCGGTGGCGGCCTGCTCGGCGCTGAAGCGCAGCTACCGCGACCGGCTGCGCCGCTTTTGCCCAGGCATCGTCTTCCTCTATCTCAAAATCGATCGCGAGACGGCCTGGCGCCGGGTCGCGGGCCGCAAAGGCCATTTCATGCCGGCAAGCCTGGTCGACAGCCAGTTCGCGACGCTGGAGGAGCCAGGCCCCGACGAGCTCGCGGTGACGGTGGATGCGACGCGGGCCGTCGTCGGGATTGTGAAAGGGGTCCTCCGCTAAAGCATGTCTCCCGAAAGTGGGAGCCGGTTTCGGGACAAAGACATGCGCAAAATCAAAAACCTAAAGCGCATGGAGCGAATCTGAAAGATCGCGACGCGCTTTAGACGGCCTCGCCACCGATCTCGGGTTGGTCCTGCCGCCCGGTGAGCCGATTGGCGCCGGACCAGGCCATCATCTGGTCCGGATATGATTTGACCGCTTCCAGCAGACGGTCGCGCTTGAGGAGGACGTAGCCGGCCTGCAGGACGAGGTTCTTTGCCGTCACGTCCCTTGCCCTTGCCGGCACGGATGCTGGCCGGACAGCGTCGGGCCTCAGTTCGGGGCTGACAACCGCCCGGTATTCGCGGAACGGCACAATCTCCAAGGTCGACATGGCAAACAGCGCAGCACCTGCGCGCGCCGCGAAATTCGCCGGCGCCGAGGCGAGGTGGGTCCAGCCATGCTCGCCCATGGCGATCTCGGTGAAGGTTGAGCCGGCGTGGATGGTGTTGGTCATCAGCACGACGCCGTTTTCCTTCAGCGTCTTCTGGATGCGCGCCGTGACCTGGTAGGCGTCGGCGCGCTCGAAAACGATGCGGCTTTTCAGGAAGCGGTTTTCGACCTCGATCAACGGTCTGTTGATCACATGCAGGCCGAATTTGCTTTCCGAGAAGCCGTGGAAGTTGACGCTCACCTGGTGCGCCTCAATGCCGGCTTCGAAGAGGGCGCGCTTGCCCATGATAGTCTGGGCGATGAACTGATCGCACCAGACGATGGCGCCGCGGCCGCGCTGCAACGCCTCGCGCAAGCCGTCGAGCCCTTCCAGCCGGATTGCCGGCGACCAGCGGCGAGGAACGAGATGAGCGGCAAGCATCAGGCGGCGGCGATGCGCGGCGGCGAGATGGCCCTTGAAAAGGCTTTGCGTGTCGGCGTCATCACCAAGCACCGCTTTGATCGCGGTATCATAGCGCGCGAATTCCTTGCGAAAATGGCGTTTGCGCCGAAGCGTCGAGACCCAATCGCAGATCGGCGCCCACCAGGCGACCGGCAGGACCGCCGCCACGCCGAGATAGAACAAGGACAGCAGGCTTTCGCGCAGATCCTTGTTGGAGACGCTGCGCAGCTTGCCCGGGCGGACAAGCTTGCGGCTGAAGAAGCGGACGGTTTCGCCACGCTCCGGCACCAGCACGTCGGCGATGATCTCGGTATGATAGATGTTGGCGGATGACGGTTGCCGTTTGACCCTGCGGGAATTGCCAAGCCAAGGCAGCCTCATGCGTCAGAGCCCTGTTGCGTCCGTCAACCGCTTTACTGCGCCCAACGCAGACAGGCAACTGAGCGGCAAGGCGTCGGGTCGGAGGATGCGTTCAGATCTGCGAGGTCAGCTCGGCCGGGAAATCGTCGTTGTCGGCGTCGCGCATGGCGGCCAGGCTGCGATTGTCGAGCACCTCGGCGATCGCCTGGCGCACTTCCAGCATCATGTGGCGGACCTGGCAGGTCGCTTCGTCGCAATCCTCGCAGCGCTGGTATTGCGTGCGGCTTGCACAGGGGATTGGCGCCAGCGGTCCGTCCAGCACGCGCACGACATGGCCGATCTTGATCTCGGAAGCGGGCCTGGCGAGGCGATAGCCGCCTTCCTTGCCTTTGCGGCTCTGCACGAAGCCGGCGTTGCGCAATTCGCCCAGGATGGCGTCCAGGAACTTCTTCGGGATGTTGTTGGCGACCGCTATGTCGTTGACGAATGCAAGCTGGCCAGCCGGCAGGCTGGCAAGATGCACGAGGGCCTTGAGCCCGTATTTGCCTTTTTTGGTCAGCATGCCCGATTCAATTCATCAAACCCCAATCGCACTGCATCTGGCGGTTGTTTGTGTGCAAATCATGACAGTTTGGCCGCTGAGCGTGATTTGGCACAACAATTCGTCAGCACAGGTTTAGGCACAAACGCATTGATTCTTCGTAACGTTTTTCACATTGGCCGCAGTGATTTCGCCGGCAAAGCGATGCCGGCACCAGTTAACGAAGAAAGCCGGCAAAGCCGGCCTTCCTGTTCTATCCGGTCGTGAGCGGCTAGCGGCTGCCGTAGGCCTGGTCGAGCAGGCCGCCCGGGGCGAAGTGCTCTTTCTGCACCTTGTCCCAGCCGCCGAAGACTTCGTCCACCGTCAACAAGCGCACGTTCGGAAAATCGGCTTTGTATTTGGCAGCGACCGACGCGTCGCGGGTCCGCAGGCCGTTGCGGGCAGCGATGTCCTGGCCCTCGGGCGAATAGAGGAAGTCGAGATAGGTCTTGGCGAGATCGCGGGTGCCGTGCTCGTCGGCGACCTTGTCGACGATCGCCACCGGGAATTCGGCGAGCAGGCTGACCGAAGGCGTGACCTGCTCGAACTTGTCGTCGCCATATTCCTTGCGGATGCCGCGCGTCTCCGACTCGAAGGTGATCAGCACGTCGCCGATCTCGTGTTGCACGAAAGTGGTGGTGGCGGCACGGCCGCCGGTGTCGAAGATCGGCACGTTATTGAACAGCTTGGTGATGAACTCCTTCACCTTGGCGTCGTCGCCCTTGAAGGCTTCCTTCGCATAGGCGGTCGCCGCCAGGTAGGTGTAGCGCGCGTTGCCCGATGTCCTCGGGTTGGGGAAGATCACCTGCACGTCGTCGCGCACCAGATCGTTCCAGTCCTTGATGTGCTTGGGATTGCCGGCGCGCACCAGAAAGGACGGCAGCGAATAGAAGGGCGAGGCGTTGTCCGGGAAATTTTTCTGCCAATCGGCGGAGATGAGGCCCTTCTTGACCAGGAAATCGACATCGGTGACCTGGTTGAAGGTGACGACGTCGGCACCCAAACCATCGGCGACGGCGCGCGCCTGCGCCGAGGCGCCGGCGTGGGACTGGTCGACGGTCACACCGGGGTGCTCGGCGATGAAGGCCTTGTTGATGTCGCCGAACAATTCGCGGCCAACGTCGTAGGAGGCGTTCAAGAGCCTGTCGGCCGGCCAGGCTTGGGGGGAGGCGAGGACGAGGCCGGCGAAAGTGGCGATGGCAAGCAGTAAGCGCTTCATGGAAACAGGTCTCCTTCGGAATAGTCAGAAACTATGATGCGACCATAAAAAGGAAAGCCTGGTTCGACGAGGCACGTGCTCCGAGTGGATGGCAGGCGCCAGGAAAAAGCGCCGCCCAAACAGCTGTTTGGCAGGATTTTCTTCCAGACCGAATCGTCTCTGCGCCACACCTGTCGCCGCAGGAGGAAAGATGCGTCAGGAGGCCGGGAAGAGCTTCCAGCGCCGCGGCCTGAAGGCCACCCGGCTCTTCTGCGCGGCGGGATGGTCGACCGGCAGCTCGATCTCGACGCGCTGGCGCTCGCCGCCTACCTCGAGCTCGACCCGCCTGGTGCCGGCGACGCGACGGCTGGCGGCGACCGTGCCGGCGATGCAGCCGCTGCAGCCTTCGAGCAGCTCGACATCATGCGGGCGGAAATAGAGCAACGCTTCGCCCGAAGGCGCCCCCTGCGGTGCCGACAGCCCGATCGGCCGGTCGGCGATCCACAATTGGCCATCTTCGACCTTGACCGGCAGCGAGCTCGATTCGCCGACGAAATTATAGACGAAGGGCGAGTTTGGGATGTCGTAGATCTCGTCGGCTGAGCCGACCTGCTCGATGCGGCCCTGACTCATGACGACGACGCGGTCGGCAAGCTCCAAAGCCTCTTCCTGGTCGTGGGTGACAAAGACGGTGGTGTGGCCGGTGGCGTCATGGATCTCGCGCAGCCAGCGGCGAAGCTCGCGGCGCACCTGTGCGTCGAGCGCGCCGAACGGCTCGTCGAGCAGCAGCACCTTGGGCTCGATCGCCATGGCGCGCGCCAGCGCCACGCGCTGGCGCTGGCCGCCGGAGAGCTGTGCCGGATAGCGCTTTTCCAGCCCCGAGAGCTGGACGAGGTCAAGGAGTTCCGAAGCGCGGCGGCGGATCTCCTGCGCCGAGGGACGCGCGGCGCCATGCCGGACCTTCAGCCCGAAGCCGATATTGTCGGCGACAGTCATGTGGCGGAACAGTGCGTAATGCTGGAAGACGAAGCCGACATTGCGCTCCTGGATCGACTTCTGCGAGGCGTCCTCGTCACCGAAGAAGATGGCGCCCTTGGTCGGCCGTTCCAACCCGGCGATCAGCCGGAGCAGGGTTGTCTTGCCGGAGCCGGACGGCCCAAGCAGGGCGATCAGCTCGCCGGACCTGATGTCGAGCGACACGTCGTGGAGCGCCGGAAACCGTTCAAACTCCTTGCGCACGTTGACAACGCGAACTTCCATCAAGCGTCCCTCAATAGTCGATGCATGTGGTTATCCCAAACCGCTACACACTTTTGGACCAGATGCATTTAATGTCCGCGCGTCGCGGCGATCTCGGCGCCGTAGCGCATCTCGAGCAGTGTTTTCAAGACCAGCGTCACCAGCGCCAGGCCGGCAAGCAGCGAAGCGACGGCGAAGGCGCCGACGGCGTTGTATTCATTGTACAGGATCTCGACATGCAGCGGCATGGTGTTGGTAAGGCCGCGTATGTGGCCCGACACCACCGAAACCGCGCCGAACTCACCCATGGCGCGGGCGTTGCACAGCAGCACGCCGTAGAGCAGGCCCCATTTGACGTTGGGCAGCGTCACATACCGGAAGGTCTGCCAGCCATTGGCGCCGAGCGAAAGGGCCGCTTCCTCATCGCCATTGCCCTGTTCCTGCATCAGCGGGATCAACTCGCGGGCGACGAAGGGGAAGGTGACGAAGACGGTGGCCAGCACAATGCCTGGCACGGCGAAGAGAATGACTATGCCGTGCGCCTTCAGCCATTCGCCGAGAAGCCCCTGCGCGCCAAAGAGGAGCACATAGACCAGGCCGGAAATGACGGGCGACACCGAGAAGGGCAGATCGATCAGCGTCGTCAGGAAGGCCTTGCCCTTGAACTCGAACTTGGCGATCGCCCAGGCGGCCGAGATGCCGAAAATGACGTTGAGCGGCACCGAGATCGCCGCCACAAGAAGGGTCAGGCGGATGGCCGAGCGCGTGTCGGGACTGGCAAGCGCTTCCGTGTAGGAGCCGACGCCCTTGGCCAGCGCCTCGTGGAAGACGACGATCAGCGGCAGGAGCAGGAAGACGGCGAGGAAGACGAAGGCGATTGCCATCGCCACCCAGCGCACCGGCCGGCTTTCGGTGACCGCCGCCGACTGGCTTTCGTGAAGCGGCTCGTAGGATTTGATCACGGGGTCAGCCATAGCGCTTGCGGCTCCATGACTGCACGAGGTTGACGACCAAAAGCATCACGAAAGACAGCGCCAGCATGATCGCGGCGATCGCGGTCGCTGCCGCGTAATTGTATTCCTCGAGCCGGATCACGATCAGAAGCGGCGCGATCTCCGATTTGAAGGGTAGATTGCCGGCAATGAAGATGACCGAGCCGTATTCGCCGACACCGCGCGCGAACGCGAGCGAGAAGCCGGTGATGACGGCTGGCGCCAGCCCCGGAAACAGGACGCGGGTAATGATCTGGAAACGGCTGGCACCGAGCGAGGCCGCTGCTTCTTCCACTTCCCTGTCGATCTCCTCCATGATCGGCTGGACGGTGCGCACGACGAAGGGCAACCCGATGAAGACAAGCGCCACGACAATGCCGAGGGGCGTGTAGGCGACCTTGATGCCGAGCGGCGTCAGCAAATGGCCGATCCAGCCGTTGGGTGCGTAAAGCGAGGTGAGCGCGATGCCGGCGACCGCGGTGGGCAAGGCGAAGGGCAGATCGACCATCGCATCGGCGATGCGACGCCCCGGGAAACGGTAGCGGACCAGCACCCAGGCGACAATGGTGCCGAAGACGACATTGACCGCGGCGGCGACGAAGGCGGTGCCGAAGCTGATCTTCAGCGCGTTGAGCGTGCGGCGGTCGGCGGCGATCGCCCAGAAATCGGTCCAGCCGAGCGCGGCCGAGCGCCAGACCAGCCCCGAGAGCGGAATGAGGATGATGAGCGTGAGGTAGGCAAGCGAGAAGCCGAGCGTCAATCCGAAACCCGGAATGACACTCGGCTGCCTGAATCTCCACCCAGCCTGAGCGGGTGCTGTAGCCATGGAATTCTGGTTCGTCCCTTCCTATTCAGGCCAGATTGCCTTCGGTGATGTCCCGGCCGCGGGGCCGTCTCGCCTCACTGGGCCGGCTTGTAGATCTGGTCGAATATACCACCATCGCCGAAATGATAAGGCTGCGCTTTCTTCCAGCCGCCGAAAACCGGATCGTCGATGGTGACCAGCTTGATCGCCGGCAGCTTGGCGAGATCCTCGGCGGGCACCAGGTCGGGCTTGGCCGGGCGATAGTGGTTCTTGGCGATGATGGTTTGGCCTTCCTTGGAATAGAGCCAGCCAAGATAGGCCTCGGCCACCTTGCGCGTGCCCTTGGCATCGACATTGGCATCGACCACCGCTACCGGCGGTTCGGCCAGGATCGACTGCGGCGGGATGACGATCTCGAACTGATCAGCACCGAATTCATCGAGCGCCAGATAGGCTTCATTTTCCCAGGCTATCAGCACGTCGCCGAGGCCCTTCTGCGCGAAGGTCACCGTCGAGCCGCGCGCACCGGCATCGAGCACGGGAACATGGGAATAGAGCTTGCCGATGAAGTCCTTGGTCTTGGCCTCGTCGCCGCCATCGTTGGTGTTGGCCCATGCCCAGGCCGCGAGGTAAGCCCACCGGCCGCCGCCGGAAGTCTTTGGATTAGACGTAATCACCTGGACGTCGTCCTTGATGAGATCGCCAAAGTCGTGAATGCCCTTCGGATTGCCCTTGCGGACCAAGAGGACGATGGTCGAGGTGTAGGGTGCCGAGTTGTTCTCGAATTTCTTGCGCCAGTCGGGATCGATCTTCTTCGTCTTCGAGGCAATAGCGTCGATGTCGCCTTGCAGCCCGAGCGTCACAACGTCGGCGTCGAGGCCGTCGATGACCGCCCGGGCCTGCGCGCCCGATCCGCCATGCGACTGCTGGATGGTGACGGTTTCGCCGGTCTCGGCCTTCCAGTGCGCAGCGAAGGCTTCGTCATAGGCCTTGTAGAGCTCACGTGTCGGATCGTAGGACACGTTCAGAATGGTGGTGTCGGCAAACGCGAAACCGAGCGTGCCGAACTGGACAGATGTGGCGACCAGCGCGCCGAGCAGTTTCCTGAAATGAGGGTTGGTCATTTCCGCCTCCGTTGATGACGGCCGAACTCTACCGATTTAATAGAATTTAGATGCATTCAATGTTGCCTTTTTCGCCCCTTCGGAGCAATTTTTCGCCGATGGTTGGTATATTCGAGAAACATTTTCCTCATATTAGCCAGGGCAGACTCTGCGACTGTCCGACGCCATCTAGAGACGGCTGGCGCCGCGGCAAGGTAGGAGCAGCGTGAGATTTGCGTTTAGGAGGTCGATCCGCCCCTTATGGCGCGGTGACGGGAAAGTCGAAACCATGCTTGGCGAACGGTTCGTTTTGCAGCGTGAAGTGCCACCATTCGCGCGCGTAGTTGCGGAAGCCGGCGGCGCGCATGGCGGAAAGCAGCATCTTGCGGTTTGCCGCCGCTTTGACGGGAAGAGGGCGGTGGGCCGTCTCGCTCATCGGGTCGAAACAGTCGAAGCCGGTGCCGAAGTCGAGCGTGCCGGTGTCGGGAGCGCCGCAAGCGGGATGCGCCGAGCTTTTCTTGTCCACCTCAGCGAACGCAAGGTCGACGGTCGAGCCGCGCGAATGGCTGGACAACTCGCCGACATAGCCCTTGGCAATGAGATCGCCGCGCTCGACCTTCGGATACCATTGCGGATCGGGCGGACCGCCCTGTTTTGTCCATTCGCCCATGTCGGCGACCGCGCGCGCCGGGCGGTAACAGTCGAAGACGACGAGCGTCAGACCCTTCGCGGCCATCGTCTTCTGGACGCTAGAGAGCCCCTTCGCCGCTTTTTCGGTCAAGATGCAGGCGGGTGCTTCATAGCCGTCGACCTTGCGGTGCAGGAAGTTTTCGACGCCGGCATAGCGGATGTCCTGGCGGATGGTAGGATCGACATCGGCGAGCCTGACGAAGCCGGCGGGCAGGGGATCGGCGCTGGCGGGGAAGGCTACGACGGCTGAAAGCAAAGCGCAAAACAGAATGCTCTGAATCGCTTGCCGCGCTCTATTCAACGAAAACCTTCACGCTGGCCGCGCGGCCGGCGGCGTCGATGACCGTCAGCGTCGAATATCCGGTACCGTCCGGCTGCCAGGTCGCGGTGCGGCGGCGGTCGATGCCGGCGAGCGGCTTGCCGTTGGCCAGCCAACGGAACGGCGCCCGGCCGCCCTGCAGCTTCAGCACCAGGGGCGTCGCGTTGGCCGAATTGGTTCCGAGATCGACGCGGGCGCCGTCCGGCGGGAAGATGATGGTCGGCGCCGGCTCGGTCGGCGTGGCCTGCACCAGCCCGTCCGATCCGGCACCGAAGCGGGCCAGCGTCACCGGCAATTCGTCACGTTTGGGATTGAAGACGCCTGGCGGCCGGCCGGGCAGCGGCACGCTGGCGAGACTGGAACGGACGAAACCCTCGAACAGGATCGGCGCCGCCGAGACGTAGCCGGAAAGGCCGGGTATCGGGCTGGCGTCGGCGCGGCCGACCCAGACGCCCAGCACGTAGCGGCCGTCGAAGCCGACCGACCAGGCATCGCGGTAGCCATAGGAGGTGCCGGTCTTGTACGCGATGCCGCGCTGGGCAGCACCTTCCGGCGGCTTCACGCCGGACAGGATGTCGTCGATCTGCCAGGCGGCCTGGTCGTCGAGGATGGTGGCGGTGGTGCGCTCGGCATTGGCCGGTTCGGTGCCGTCATGCAGCGTGTGCATTTTCCCGCCATTGGCGAGCCCCGTATAGAGCTGCACCAGGTCGCGCAATGTGACGCCGGCGCCGCCGAGGCCGATCGCCAGGCCGGGCGCCTCGCTGAGCGGCAGGACCAGGTTGACGCCGGCCTGGCGGAAGCGCGCCGCGAGCCGCGCGGGACCGACCGCGTCGAGCACGCGGATCGCCGGCACGTTGAGCGACAGCTGCAGCGCCTGACGGATGCTCACATCGCCCTGGTAGCCCATGTCGAAATTCTTCGGCCGGTAGCCGCCGAAATCGGCGGGACTATCCTCGATGATGGTCTCCTGCGCCACCAGCCCCTGCTCGAAGGCAAGTCCATAGATGAACGGCTTCAGCGTCGAGCCGGGCGAGCGCACGACCTTGGTCATGTCGATCCAGCCGGATCGGCTGGCGTCGAAGAAATCGGCTGAGCCGACTTCGCCGAGAATGTCGCCGGTGCGGGCATCGGCCATCACCATGGCGACGGAAAGCTTTGGGCCGAGCTTCCTGGCGGCCTCTTTCGCCACCTGCTCCAGCCCTTGCTGCACGCTTCTGCGGATGGTGAGCTGCAGCGGCTTGCCGGGTTCCGCCTTGGGCAGCATGGCGTAAGAGGCGTGCGCGGCCAGCGCCGGCAGCTTGCGGCGCAGGCCGGAGACATCGTCGAGCGCGGCGCGCGCGGCCTCTTTTTCGCCGAGCAGGCCGGCCGAAACCATGCGGGTGAGCACCCGGTCGCGCGCGGCATGCGCGATATCAAGGTTACGGTCGGGCCGGCGCTTTTCCGGCAATTGCGGCAGCGCGACCAGAAGGGCTGCTTCCGACACGGTCAGCCGCTTCGGCTCCTTGCCGAAATAGGCAAGCGAGGCGGCGCGCACGCCTTCGAGATTGCCGCCATAGGGCGCCAGCGTCAGATAGCGCTCGAGGATTTCCTGCTTGGAGAGTCGCCGCTCGATCTGGACGGCGCGCAGGATCTGCTTGACCTTGGATGTCAGGCTGCGGCTGTCGCGCGGCTCGATCAGCCGGGCAAGCTGCATCGACAAGGTCGAGCCGCCAGAGACGATATGGCCACTGGTCACGAACTGGCCGGCGGCGCGGCAAAGGGCAAGCACGTCGACACCTTTGTGATCCCAGAAACGCTTGTCTTCATAGGCGACGAGCATGTCGACGAACTCTCTGTCGACCTGGTCGAGGCGGGTTCCAAGCCGCCAGTAGCCGTCCGGCGTCGCGAAGGCGCGCAGGAGCTGGCCGTCGCGGTCTTGCACCTCGGTCGAGACCGTCAGCGTTGCCGGCAGCGGCGGCGGGAAGGCGCGGTCGAGCACCCAGAGGGCGGCGATGGAAAGGGCGGCAAGACAGGCAAGGGAGATGCCTGCGATGGCCGTTCGTCGGAAGATTTTTCTTGAGAGCATGGCGCTGCCCCTCATCCGCCTGCCCGTCCGCCGCAGCAGCTGCGGAGGGTGGACCGGCGCCTTCTCCCCGTATAGTAACGGGGAGAAGGGGGTTTCTGGCGACGCCTTCATCGCTATTCCGCCTTGACCTCCATCATGCCGGAGGCGGTGCGGGCCGAGTATTGCGGCCGGTACATGTCCTCGACCGTCGCCGCCGGATGGGCATAGGTGCCCGGCGTCACGGCACGCACGACATAGGCCAGCGTGATATTGCGGTCGCCGTCGCCTTCGTTGGGATTGAAGGCGGCGACGAAACGGTCGTCGCGGAACTCCAGATGCGCGGCATCGGTCTGCGCCAGCCAGGAGAAGTTCGATAATTGAGCGCTGGAGACCAGGCTCGGATTGTCGATCTCGAAGCCTGCCGGCAGCAGGTCGGTGATCAGCAGGCGCGAGGGCCAGTTGTTCTGCTCATAGACCTTGAGCACGACCACATAGCGTTCGTTCTGCCTGGCCTCGGTGATGTTGGCCTCCGTGCCGTCGAGCTTGTAATAGGTGCGCTCGATAGTGAAGCCGTCGCCGCCGGCCGGCAGGGGCTCGACGGGCGCGGCCACCGCCGTGACCACTGCCTGCAGCGGCGTCGTGCCGGTGTTGGCAATGGTGAGCGGGCTGCCCTCGAGATCGCTGCCGGAGACACGGTCGGAATAGCCGCCGGAATGCGGCGCGCCGTTGACGGAAAGCGTGATGGAATCATTGCCCTCCTTCAGCGCCCGCGATGCCAGGAGCATCCAGGATTCGTCCTGGGTGCTCGTCCAGCGGGCGTCGGCCCGTTCCCTGGCGACCAGCCGGATCAGCTGCGGCACGATGCTCGGCACCGGCTTCGATTCGGCCGCCAGCGCCAGCATCGCGGCGCCGTCGCGGAGCGGCGAGCCGTAGTCGGACCGGTAGTAGTCGTACTCAGTGGCCCCCTGGGCCAGCCGCAGCGCCGTCTGGAAGGTGGCTTCCGAGCGCTGTGTGTCGCCGTAAAGCGCGAGGCTTGCGGCCAACTGGGCGACGGCCATCGGGCTGGAGAAGGCTTCGAGCTGCGTGTCGGCATAGTAGCGCAGGTCGCCGATCGAGGCCTTCTTGTTGCGAGCGAGCACATAGAGTGCGTAGGCGATCTCGCTGCCGCGATCCTGGACACTCTGGTCGTAACCGAGCGAGTTTTGCAGGTTGTTCAGCGCCTGGTTCATCGCCTGCGCCGGCACGTCGTATTTCTGCTCGCGCGCCCGGGTCAGGAACTCCGTGACATAGGCGTCGAGCCAGAGATCGCCGGAGCCCGGGCCCCAGAGGCCGAAGCTGCCGCCGGAGGCCTGGTAGCTCAGCACCTTGTAGATGGCGTCCTGGATACGGCCATGCAGCTCGGGATCGCTCTCCATGCCGATGCTGGTCGCCATGTCGTTGACATAGAGCAGCGGCATAGCGCGGCTGGTGGTCTGCTCGGCGCAGCCATAGGGGTAGCGGTCGAGGCTCATCAGCAGCGACGGCACGTCGAAGGCGGCCGCCTGCGAAACGCCGACGCTGACCGAAGCGCCATCGAGGAGGCTGGCGGCGAGCAGCTCCTTGTCGACGCGCAGCGAACCACCTTTGGGCTTCAGGTCGACCACCATGCGGTTGGTGACCGGGAGCTGCGCCGGACGCACCGGCAGGTAAAGCGTCTGCTCGACCTCGGCGCCGCTGTCATGCGCGAGCTTGACCGTGATCGAAGCATCGCCAGCGCTGTGAGCGATCAGCGGGAAGGAGAGCGACTGCCGCTTGCCCTGGGTCAGCGTCAGCTTCTCGGGGAGCGGCTTGTCGCCGGTCGACAGATCCCCGGTCGTGGTGACCGAGAGCTTGTAGTCGCCGGCGGGACCGTCGGTGTCGGCGATGTCGAGGCGCATGGTCGCGGCATCGCCGGGCGCCAGGAAACGCGGCAGGCCAGCGGTGATCACCACCGGATCGCGCACGATCACGTCGGTCTGGGCGTGGCCGATGGCTTCCTTGGTCCAGGCGACGGCCATGACGCGCACGGTGCCGTTGAACTGAGGGATGTCGAAATCGATCCGCGCCTTGCCGTTGGTATCGAGCTCAACCGGGCCGGAGAAGAAGGCGACCAGCTTCTCGGTCGGCGGGCTGCCCTGCGACTGCATGTTGGCGCCGTCGCCGCCGGTCCGCAATTTGCCGGTGGTGCCGAGCGAGCCGTCGATGAGGCGGCCGTAGAGGTCGCGGATCTCGAGCCCCAGCATGCGCTGGCCGAAGAACCAGTCTTCCGGATCGGGTGCTTTATAGTTGGTGAGGTTGAGGATGCCGACATCGACGGCGGCGACCATCACATAGGCGTTGCTGCCGGCTTGAGCGCCGTTGACGGCGACCGGGATCGACAGCTGCTGGCGCGGCGCGGTCTTCTCCGGCGGCGTCAGCGTGACGGCAAGCTTCTTCGAGCCTGGATCGAGGGTCAGCCATTTGACGCCGATGGCACGGGCCGGCATACGCGATTCCTGCGCGTCGCCCGGCCTGAACAAAGTCGCCGTGACATAGGCGCCGGCGCCCCAGTCATCCCCGACCGGGATGTCGACTGTGCTGCCGCCGGCAGGCACCGAGGCGGTGACGGTTTTGAGCAGCTTCTCGGCGCCGATGGTGACCAGCAGTTCGCCGGCAAAATGCGGCGAGACCTTCAGCTTGGCGACCTCGCCCGCGGCGTAACTATCCTTGTCGAGAGCGATCTCCAGGCCGTCAGGCGTCTCGGTGGTGGTGGAGGCGACATACCAGCCGGCGTCGAACTCATAGCTGGTCGCCGGACCATCGGGATCGACCGTCTCGACCTCGAGCCGGTAGCGGCCCCAGTCGACAGGGAGCGACACGGTCGCCTCGCCGTCGGCCTTCAGGTCGATCTGGCCGTTGGCGACGGCTTTGGTGAGGTTGACCGCTTCATAGTTCCAGGAATTGTTGGAACGGTACCACTGGTAATTGCGCTCGACCTTGACCAGCGACCACTGGGCGCCCTTCAGTTCCTCGCGCTTGCCGTTCGGATCGACGGCGATAATGCCGAACTTCGCGGTCCCGCCTTGCGGCACCTCGCCGTCTTCGAAATCCGGGCGGATGCCGATCATGTCCTTTTGCGGGTGGACGGCGATGTCGAGCGAGCGCTCGACGGCACGGCCGCCTGCTTCGCGCATGCGAATGGTGACCTTGGCGTTGACCAGCTTGGTGGTGGACGGCAATTGGTCGATCGAGACCGGGAAGGTCGCCTTGCCGTCATCGCCGACGACGGGAAGATTGCTGAAGGGCGTCACCGTGGGTTCGGCCGACTGTTCGTCGGCAAGGCCGAAGGTGAAATCCTTGAAGCGATCCCAACTGCTGGTGGTCGACAGCGTCATTTCGCCTTCGAGCGCGAGGCCGGCGGCCGGCGCGCCATAGAGGAAGCGGCCGTCGACACTGACATTGGCGGTCTCGCCCTGGGCGATCTCCTTCTTGTCGGCCGTCAGGTCGAACTCGATGCGATCCGGCACGAAATCCTCGACCAGGAACATCTGGCTCGCCACCGGCGACTGCTTGGGATCGGTGTAGATCGACACCGTCCAGGTGCCGCGCATGGCGTTGGGCTCGAGCGGGAGATCGACCGCGTGGCCGCCGGCGGACGCGCCGTCGCTGACGATGCGGCGGTTCTCGACGCCGTCGGGGCGGGTGAAGATGAAGGTGAGCGGCAGGTTGTCGACCGCCCTGGCGGCGCCGTCACGGGCGAGGGCCGCGACATGCACGTCCTCGCCAGCGCGGTAGATACCGCGCTCGGTCCAGGCATAGACGTCGAGCGCGCCGGGCGCGGCTCGGCCGGCAACGCCGCGGTCCGACAGATCGAAGCCAGCGCGGCCCATGTCGAGGAAGACGAAGTCGTTGTCGCCCTGCTTGGCCATCAGTACGGCCGGCACCATGCCGCCTTCGCCGCGCGTCAGGCCGGGATTGAAGACGGCGTGGCCTTCGGCGTCGGATGTCGCCGTGCCAAGGATCTCATTGTTCTTGGCAAGCAGCGTCAGTTCGGCGCCGGCAATCGGCTTGGCTGAGCCCAGCGAACGGGCAAAGACGTTCAGCCCGTCCTGGCCGGTATAGGTGGACAAACCGATGTCGGACACCACGAACCACTGCGTGGCGCGCGAACCATAATCGTCGCTCTTGTCGTCGACCGGCTGGGCGGTCAGCACATAGACGCCGGGCTTGCGCTGCGGGATCGCCTCGTCCACCGGGAAGGAGGTGGTGACCTCCTTGTTGAGGTCGTTGGCGATGTCGAGCGTGCCTTCCCAGACGGGAATGCCCATCTGGTCTGAGATGGTGGAAATGTCATAGCCGTCGAGCTGTTTCAGGAATTGATAGCCGGACAGAAGCTGCGCCAGCGAACGGTCGCCGACGCGGTAGAGCTTCATCTTGGCGGCGTTCATGTTGACGGTGACGACCGGAATGCCGCGGCGGGCGCCGGCCGGCAGCACGAAACTGTCGCCGGTGAAGCGGGCCGACGGGGCGCGATCCTGGACATAGATCGAAAGCACGACCGGGGCGGCGATCGTCTCGCCGATCGCAGCCGGCAGGCCGGCGCGGAAGGTCACGTCATAGTGCTGGCCGTGCTCCAGTCCTTCGACGCAGATCTGCTTGTCCTTGGCCTCGACGGCTTTCGGGGCGGCGTTGTCGACGGTGACGAACTGCGAATAGTCGACGCCGGTCTTGACCAGTTCCTCGGAAAACTGCGCGCAGATGCGCGGCGAAGAGGAATCGGCATCGACGGTGTGTTCGACAACGCGAAAACCCTTGCGCGCCTTGAGGTCGGCATAGTCGGCCTGGACGGCGGGTGAGCTTACCAGCGCAAGGCTCGCCTCATAGGCCTGCAGCGCCGGCCGGAAGAGTTCGCGCTTGTCGAGGCCTGCGGCCAGCAGCGCCAGCGCCTCGGCGCGGGTCTTTGCGGTGCGCGCCAGCTTGTAGGCGTTGAAGGCGGCCGAGGTGACGTTTGCCGGCAGGGTCGAGGGTTCGGAGGTGTTGGTAGCCGGCTGCACGCCAAGCGTTTCGCGCGCCAGCGCCAGCCAGAGCGCGCCGTCGTCCGGCAGGACGGACAGCGCCGCCTGGTATTTCTGCATGGCCAGGCGATGGTCGCCGGTCAGCGCCGCCTGCTCGGCCGCGGCCTGCAGCGCTGCCAAACCTTCAGTCGGCTTATCATAGGCCGGATCGGTCAACTTGTTGCGGAACTGCTGGGCCTGGTCGGCCATCCAGTTGGGAAAGAAGGCAAGCGCCGGCGGAGCGCCGATATCGGGGTCGCCATCGACCTTGGCGATCTTGCCGGCGACGGCGCCGCTGAAGGGTTTGAGCTGATTATAGTCGGATTTGAGAAAGCACCATCTGGCCTTGGTGTTGTAGGTGAAGGCACGGCAGGAAGGGTCGCCGAGGCAGGTGGTAGTGCATTGGTCGAGGCTGACATTCTGATCCGATCTGAGGTCGAAGCCGAAATAGTCGGAATTGTCCGTCGTCACGATTCGCCGGGCTTCGGCCGCTTGCGCGGCACCGCTCAAGGCAAAGAACAGAAGAACGAGGAAAGAGAGACCACAAGCCGCGCGCATTGCCATATCACCCTCCCGACATTGCAGCGTCCGGGCATGATCAAGCATCAAGCAGGCTTGTCAACGCCGGAACGCGGCAGGTTTTCAACCTGCCAACGGTTTCCATGCCGGCCAAAGGCCGGTATTTCGACAGAACCTCTATGAGATGGATCACACTTTCTTGCGAAGATGCAAAAGGTGTGAATTCCAAGCCCTGTCCATTTCAGACAATTGGATTGTGGCCCCTTTACGAGCGTTTCAGAACTTCATTCCAATTTTAGTTTTGTCGACTAGGTTGAGTTAATGCCGGCGTGTGAAACGCAGATGTCAGGAGGGATCGCGCCAGGGCGCGGGCTTCCGCGCGCCCTGCTTTTGGCGCTCGTCTGCTCGGCCATCCTTACCGGCTCAGCGCCGCCAGCGGCTGCCTTCGAGATCTTTGGCATCAAGCTTTGGGGCTCGTCCAAGGATGAGGATGCCGATATCGTCGATCCGCTGCGCTATTCGGTGACGATCGATGCGCCGGACGCCGACAAGGATCTGGTCAAGAAGCTGGAAAATGCCTCGGCGCTGAAGAGCGACGAGGAACATCCGGTGTCGGGGTCGCTTGGCCTGATGGCCAAGGCGCGCAGCGACCGGGAGCAGCTTGTTGCCGCCCTTTATGCCGACGCGCGCTATGAAGGCGTGGTCACCATCACCATCCAAGGCAAGTCCATAGACGAGCTGCCGCCGGACGCCGAATTCAAGGGGCCGCAGCCCATCCCTGTGGCCGTCGACATCGCCGCCGGACCGAAATTCACGCTGGGCGACATCAGGCTGAAGGGCGACGCGGCCGGGCTTGCGAGCGCCGATTTCGGCCTGATCGCCGGCGGCGATGCCGGGTCCGGCGCCGTGCTCAAGGCCGAAGCGGCGATCGTGCGGGCGCTCAAGGAAGAGGGCAGGCCGCTCGCCAAGGTGACGAACCGCGAGATCGTCGCCGACCATGCCACTTCGACGCTCGACGTGACGCTGACGGTGGCGGCCGGCCCGGTCGCCGGCTATGGCGAAACGACGGTCGAAGGCACCGAGAAGGTCGATCGCGACTTCACCGAGTACATGACCGGCCTCAAGCGCGGCCAGCAATATTCGCCGCAGGAGATCGACGATGCCCGCGACCGGCTGCTCGGGCTCGAGGTCTTCAACAGCGTCACCATCAAGGAAGGCGACAGGCTCGACGCCAACGGCAACATCCCGATCGATGTCCAGGTGAGCGAGCGCAAGCCGCGCTTCTTCGGCCTGGGCGGTACGTTTTCGAATACCGAGGGCTTGGGGCTGGAAGGCTATTGGGGCCACCGCAACCTGTTCGGCCAGGCGGAAAAGCTGCGCATCGACGGCTCCATCAGCGGTATCGGCAGCAACAGCATTTCCGCGCTCAACTACAATGCCGGCATCATGTTCGAGAAGCCGGGCGTGCTGGGACCGACATCGAAGTTCTTCACCGGCGTCAAGACCGTGTTCGAGCACCCCGACGCCTATGACCATTTTTCGGTCAAGGGCGACGTGGGTGTCTCCTACGACCTCGACAAGAGGCAGCGGGTCTCGGCCGAATTCGATCTCGATTACTCGAGGATCACCGACGCCTTCGGCAAGCACACCTATCTGATCGCCAGCGTTCCGC
Organism: Mesorhizobium album; assembly: GCF_033977205.1. Classification (NCBI taxonomy): domain Bacteria; kingdom Pseudomonadati; phylum Pseudomonadota; class Alphaproteobacteria; order Hyphomicrobiales; family Phyllobacteriaceae; genus Mesorhizobium; species Mesorhizobium album. The sequence continues at coordinate 132,922 of NZ_JAVIIW010000014.1, forward strand.
TGCAATATGTCTATGACAGCCGCGACAACAAGCTCAACCCGACCAGGGGTTTCCGGGCGCTCGCCTATGCCGAGCCGAGCTACGACATCCTGAACGGCGCGACCTTCCTCAAGCTGAAGGGCGAAGGCTTCGCCTACCAGTCGCTCGATACGGCGAGCAAATTCGTTCTCGCCGAACGCGCCGCCATCGGCTCGATCGTCGGCACCGGCCTGCAGAACGTTCCGGCCGACCGGCGCTTCTATTCCGGCGGCGGCGGCTCGGTGCGCGGCTATGCCTATCAGGGTATCGGCCCGAAGGACATCGATGGCCAGCCAATCGGCGGCCTGTCCTTCTTCGAGACCTCGGTCGAAATGCGCATCGCCATCACCGACACGATCGGCATCGTGCCTTTCGTCGATGCCGGCACGGTTTCGACCAAATCCTTCCCCGATTTCTCGGACGTCAAGGTCGGCGCCGGCGTCGGCCTGCGCTATCTTACGCCGTTCGGGCCGCTGCGCATCGATGCGGCGGTGCCGCTCAACCGCGATCCGAGCGATCCGCATTTCGGCATCTATGCCGGCATCGGCCAGGCGTTCTGACGATGAAGATCTTCTGGCGCATCCTCCGCATCTGTCTCTACCTGCTGCTCCTGCCGCTGGTGGTGGCGATCGGCGCGCTCGTCGTGCTGACGGCGACCGAAGGCGGCCGGCAAAATCTCGCCGGCCTGATCTCGACAATGGCCTCGACAGAAGACCGCAAGGTCACCGTCAGCGGCATCGAAGGCATATGGTCCGGCGCGCTGCGGTTGGATCATGTCGTGCTGGAGGACCGCGCCGGACCCTGGCTGGTGGCGCGCAAGGTGGCCCTCGACTGGTCGCCGACGGCGCTCTTGTCGCGCAATTTCAATGCCGACCGGATCGCCGCCGAGCGCATCGAGCTGGCGCGGCTGCCGCAAGCCAGCCAGCAGCCGTCCCAAGGCGGATCGACCAGCTTGCCGGTTTCGATCAACGTCAAGCAGATTGATCTGCCTGAAATCGCGCTTGGGCAGCAACTCGCCGGCAGCGGCATTGCCGAACTCGCCGCCAAAGGGTCTTTGAAAGCCGATCCGTCACCGCTGGCGATCGAGACGGTGCTCAACGTCGCTCGCCATGACGGCAAGCAAGGCAATGTCGACGCCAAGATTCATTTCGCGCCAGCCGACAACAAGCTTGACCTCGCCCTCAAGGCATCGGAGCCGGCGGGCGGCATCATTGCCAACCTGCTCAAGCTGCCCGATGCGCCGCCTGTCGACATTGTGGTTACGGGCACCGGGCCGCTCGCCAACTGGAGCGGCATCGGCACCTTCGTCGTCGACCGTCAGATCGTCACCCAGCTCACCGGCCGCCACCAGTTGAGCGACAAGGGGCACTATATCGAGGCCAAGGGCGACGGCGAATTCGAGCGCTTCCTGCCGGAGAAATTCAAATCGCTGTTTGCCGGCAAGACAAGCTTCGACCTCGCCGGCACCGCGACCGCCACCGGCGGGGTCGATATAGAGCGCGCCAATATAGAGAGCGGCACTGTTCACGGCACGGCCACCGGCAATGTCGATCCGAAAGGCGCCAGCGACCTTGCCGTCGAGCTTTCCGCCAAGGGCAAGCCGGTCGTCATCGATGTCGGCACCAGTGCGGTGCCAATCCTGATTGGCGTGGAGAAGGCGACGGCGCGCGCCTTTGGCGACGGCAAGGCGCCGATGGTCGATATCGGCACCTCGCTGGCCTCGATCGCTGTCGGCGGCACGCAGCTCAACAACGTGACGGGTGAAATCCATTCGGACGGCTTCGACGTCGACAACCGCAGCGGCCCCGTCGGCATCAAGCTTGCCGCCGCCGGCCTGAAGACCGACGTGGCGACGCTGGCGCCACTAGTGACGGGCAAGCTCGCTGCCGATCTCTCCGGTTCGATCAGCCGTGACAACGTGACCATCGACAAGGGCACGTTGCGCAGCGATGCGCTCAATGCCGCGCTGACAGCCAGCGTGTCACTCGCCGATCTCTCCATGACGCTCAAGATGAACGCCGACGCCGTATCGAAGGCGCTGCCGCCGCAGATCAGCTCGCTGCTTGGCGAGCGGGTGAGATTCTCGGCCACAGCGACCCGTGATCCGCAAGGCGCATTTGCGGCCAACGAGCTGGAACTCACCTCCGGCTCGCTCAGCGCCAGCGGCACCGGCAGCGTCCAGGGCTCGGACATCCAGGCGAACGTCAATGGCACGCTAGGCGACGTCTCGCCGCTATCGTCGCTGGCCGGCACGCCGCTGGCCGGCGGGGTCAATTTCGCGCTGACCGCCAGCGGTCCGCGCTGGGCGCCTGACTTCTCAGTTTCGGCAGACAGCGCCAGCCTGACCGCGGCCGGCCGCACGGTAAAGGACATCAAGCTTTCGGCCAAGGGCAAGGCCGACATCGCCAACCCTTCGGCCGATGTTTCGCTGACGGGCAGCGCCGAGGAACAGCCGCTCGATGTCAGAGCCTCGCTGGTAACCGCCGACGGCAAGCGCTCGATCAGGGGGCTCAGCCTTGCGCTCGGCGACAACAAGGTTTCGGGCGACCTCGCGCTCGATGATAAGTTCCTGCCGCTCGGCACGCTGACGCTGGCCGTGCCCGATATCGGGCCGCTGGCGGCGCTTGGTGGTCAGACGGCGACCGGCGATATCAACGGCACGATCGCTTTCGCCAAGGACGGCGAGGCGCCGACCGTCACCATCAATGCCGCCAGCGGATCGATCGCGCGCGGCGAACTGGCGGCAAAGACGATCACCGTCAACGCGCTGATCGCCAACTATCTCAAGGGACCGGCGATCTCGGGCACGATCAAGGCCGACAGCGTGACTTCCGCAAGCACGGTGATCAGCAGCATCGGCATCGATCTGAAGCGCGACGGCGACTGGACCGATTTTTCCGGCGGAGCGACGGCATCCGGCATTCCGGCCACCGCCACAGGCCGCGTGAAGATCGCCGGCGGCACGACCACCGTCGAGATCGCTTCCGGCGAAGCGACAGTGCGCGGCATCAAGGCGGCGATCGCCGAGCCTTCCAGCCTGTCGATCGCCAATGGCGTGACCAGCATCGAGAAACTCGCGCTCAATCTCGGCGGCGGCTCGGCAACGGTTTCCGGCAGCGCAGGTCAGATCCTCGACCTGACGGCGAATTTCGCCAAGCTGCCGGCGTCGCTCGCCAATGATTTCGTTGCTGGTCTCGATGCAGCCGGAACGCTGGCAGGCTCGGCGCACGTCACCGGCCCGTCCTCCAACCCTGATGTCCGGTTCATCGCCAAGCTCGCCGGCGCCGAGACCAGCCAGACCCGCCAGGCGGGGCTCGGGCCGCTCAATCTCGATGCTGCCGGCAGCGTCTCAACGGCGGGTGGCCTCATCATCGACCAGGCGACGCTTTCCGGCGACAAGATTTCCGGCAAGGCGGCCGGCACCGTCAATCCGAACGGCGCCAGCGATTTCTCGCTGGATCTCTCCTCGAACGGGCCGAGCCTGCCGCTCAAATTCGGCACAGCCGAAAGCCCCGTCGATTTGGAGTTGCGAGCCGTTTCGGTAAAGGCCGCGGGGCAGGGCGCGACGCCGCGGCTCGACATCTCCGCCACGCTCCCCTCCGCCACGGCCAACCACATCAAGGTGGAAGGCCTGGCGCTGGCGCTGCATTCCGACGGTTTCGATGTGAAGAGCCGGAGCGGGCCGGTTTCCGGCATGGTCGCGGCCGATAAGATCGATCTCGACAATCCAACGGTTGCGCCGCTGGTCGCCGGCAAGGTCACGGCCAAGGTCGCCGGTAGCCTTGCTCCAGATGCGATCACCATCAACAGCGGCTCGGCAACCAGCGGGGCGGTGGACGGCGCCTTCAACGGCCGGGTTTCGTTTGCCGACGGCTCCGTCAACTTCACCGTCAAGGCGGATGTGCTATCTGCCGCCCTGCCGGCAGCGGTGCGCGGCGTGCTTGCCGAGCGCACGCAACTCAGCGCTACGACGCAGCGCGACGCCAAGGGTAATGTCAGTGTCGGTCCGGTGAAGGTCGCGTCGGGGGCGTTTGCTGCCGACGGTCAGGCGAGCATCGCCGACAACAAGCTCAGCGCCGCGATCAAGGGCGCATTGGCGGACATTTCGCTGCTGTCGAAGGATGCCAAGGGTGCCATCACCTTCGCCCTCGACGCGCAAGGCGCCGCCGCGGCGCCCGATCTTTCGCTGACTGTGAACAGCGACAGGCTTTCGGTGGCGGCGCGCGAGATCACGGGCCTCAGGCTGACCGCGACCGGCAAGGCGGATGCGGCCAATCCGGCGGCTAATGTGCAGCTGACCGGCAATGTCGCCGGGCAGCCGTTGCAGGGCAATGCCGTGCTTGCCACCACCAACGGCAAGAGCGCGATCAACGGGCTTCTGCTGGCGCTGGGATCAAACAAGGTCTCTGGCGATCTGGCGCTGGACGAGGCTTTCGTGCCGGTTGGCACCGTGTCGCTCGACCTGCCGGACATCGGGCCGCTGGCGGCGCTTGCGCTGGAAAAGGCGGAGGGTGACGTGCGCGGCACGATCGCCTTCTCGAAGGTGGGCAACGGAGCGAACGTCGCCGTCAAGGCGACTACGGCCGCGATCAAACGCGGCGATCTATCGGCCAAGAACGTCGCCATCGACGCGCAGATCGCCAATTACCTTGCGGCACCTGTCATCTCCGGCAAGATCCGCGCCGACAACGTGACCTCCGGCGGCACTGCCGTCACCGGCATCAATGTCGACCTCAAGCGCGACGGCGACTGGACCGGCTTTTCCGGCGGCGCCACGGTCAAGAACATTCCGGCGCAGGCGGCCGGCCGGGTCAGGGTGGCGAACGGCACGACGACCATCGAGCTGTCCTCCGGCCAGGCGACGGTGCAGGGGATCAAGGCGGGGATCGCGCAGGCCTCGACCGTGACCATCGCCAATAGCGCGACGACGCTGGACAAGCTCGTGCTCAATCTCGGCGGCGGTACGGCGACGGTGACCGGCAAGGTCGCGCAGACGCTCGACATCAACGCCAATCTGGCAAGGGTGCCGGTCTCGCTTGCCAACAGTTTTTCGCCGGGCCTCGATGCGGCAGGCTCGATCTCAGGCACGGTCAAGGTGAGCGGCGCGCCGGCCAGCCCGGCGGTCGCCTTCAATGTCAATGCTTCCGCCGTGCAGACCTCGCAGACGCGCGGCGCCGGCCTTGGCGGCATGAACGTGACGTCGTCGGGAACCTTTGCTGCCAACAAGCTTGCCTTCGACGCCAACATCAGCGATGGCGCCGGCCTTGGCCTCAAGGGCGGCGGCACGGTGACGACGGCTGGCGCGCCGACCCTGGCGCTCGACTTCAACGGCAAGGTGCCATTCTCCTTCCTTGCCGCCAAACTGGCCGCGCAGGGCCTTGCGCTTAACGGCACCGCCAATGTCGACGTGCAAGTCCGCGGTCCCGCGTCCTCGCCGGTGATCAGCGGCAAAGTCACCACGTCAGGCGCGCGCCTCATCGACGCGCGCTCAGGGCTTGCGGTCAACGACATCGCGGCCGACGTCTCGATCGGGGGCGGCGTCGCCAGGATCAATCGCCTGACGGGCACGCTGTCGACGCGCGGCAGCCTTTCGGCCAGCGGCACGGTCGGCATCACGCCTGCGCAGGGCTTTCCGGCCGATCTTTCGATCAAACTCACCGACGGCCGCTATACCGACGGCAGGGTGGTGACCGCCAATCTCGGCGGCGACCTGACCATCAAGGGGCCGCTCGTTTCGGCGCCGGTGATTGCCGGCACCATCAATCTGGCCAAGACGGTCATCACTGTGCCGGAAAAGCTGCCGGGTTCGCTCTCGGCATTGGATGTGAAGCACAAGAATGCGCCGCGTGCGGTGCGCGCGCAGGACAAGGCGCTGAACCCGCCGACATCCAGCGGCGGCGGCAATGGCGGCAGCGGCCTCGTCCTCGACGTGACGGTCAACGCGCCGAACCAGATCTTCATCCAGGGGCGGGGTCTGGATGCCGAACTCGGCGGCTCGCTCAAGCTGACCGGCCCGGCTTCGGCGCCGCAGGCGATAGGCACCTTCACCCTGCAGCGCGGGCGGCTGACCATCCTTGCCAAGCGACTGACCTTCACCGAGGGCACGGTCGGGTTCCAGGGTTCGCTGGTGCCCTATCTCAACCTGACGGCGACCACGACGACCAGCAGCGCCACTGTCACCATCGTCGTTTCCGGCGAGGCGACCAATCCGAAATTCACCTTCTCCTCGGTGCCGGCGCTGCCGGAGGACGAGGTGCTGGCGCAGCTGATCTTCGGCCGCTCGATGTCGAATCTGTCGCCGCTACAGATCGCCCAGCTTGCCGATGCGGCGGCGCAACTTGCGGGCGTCGGCGGATCGACCTCGCTGCTCGAGAACCTGCGCAGCGCCATCGGCTTCGACGATCTCGACGTGACGACGGACGAGAAGGGCGGCACGGCCGTTTCGGCCGGCAAGTACCTGAACGACCGCACCTATGTGACGATCCAGAAGGGCGACAAGCCGGGCTCCGGCAAGGCCACGATCGACCTCAATGTCGGGCGCGGCGTCAAGCTGCGCGGCGAGGCCAACGACGCGGGCGAGGCAAAAGGCGGCGTCTTTTACGAACGCGAATATTGACGATGCGGCGCCCGCCACCGGCGGTGTCGGGAGGCTTTTTTCACTCGGGCAAAGCCCTTATCCGCATAAATGTATTGATTTAACCGCCCTGTCGATTTCTCGGGAAATGTGCAGTGCACTAACAAATTTGCGTCAAGACTGTCGCTATTGCGCGAACCGGTCTCGTTCCAAAGTTGCACATTTCGCCCACACGTTCCCACTCCACACCGTCTTTTGACATCACGGTCCGGATGCGGAATGTTAAAAGGCAGAAAGCCACAATGGGAGATAGTCATGGCAATCTATAAAAGTAACGGTGACCGCGTTCCGGACCATATCCTGGCCATGGCCGAAGAGGCCAAGGCAGGAAAGGTGGACCGGCGTGAATTCCTGGCGCTCGCCAGCGTCTTCGGCGCATCGACGGCGATGGCCTACGGCATGCTTGGCCTGGCCGACCCGACGCCGGCAAAGGCCGATGAAGTGAAGGGCAAGAAGGGCGGCACGCTGAAGGTCGCGCAGTGGATCAAGGACCCCAAGGATCCGCGCAAGTCCGACTGGTCGGAAATCGCCAATGCCGAGCGCCAGGCGCTCGAGCCGCTGGTCAAGTACACCACCGAATATACGTTCCGCCCCTATCTGCTGGAAAGCTGGGACGTGAACGATGATGCTACCGAATACACGCTGCATGTGCGCAAGGGTGTGACCTGGTCGAACGGCGATGCCTTCACGGCGGACGACGTCATCTTCAACCTTAAGCGCTGGGCCGATAAGAAGGCCGAAGGCAATTCGATGCCTGGCCGCCTCGGCACGCTGGTCAAGGACGACAAGCTCGACGAGAGCGCCGTGACCAAGGTCGACGATCACACAATCAAGCTGAAGCTCGGCAAGCCGGACATCGCGCTGATCCCCAACATGTGCGACTATCCGGGCCTGATCGTCCACAAGAGCTTCGACGAGAAGGGTGGCGATTTCAAATCGTGCCCGATCGGCACCGGTCCGTTCGAGCTCGTCTCCTACGATGTCGGCCAGAAGGTGGTCTACAAGCGCCGTGCCGACAACAAATGGTGGGACGGCGAGGTGTTCCTCGACGGCATTGAGTTCATCGACTACGGCACCGATCCGCAAGCCATGGTCAGTGCGTTCGAATCGGGCGAAGTTCACACCAATTTCGAGACCTCGGCCGACTATGTGTCGATCCTCGACGGCATGAATCTGGTGAAGTCGGAGATCGTCACTGCCTCGACCATCGTCTGCCGCACCAACGTCAATAACAAACCGTACGACAACCAGAAGGTCCGCAACGCCCTGCAACTCGCGGTCGACAACAGCGTCGTCCTGCAGCTCGGCTACGGCAATGCCGGCACGGTCGCCGAGAACCACCATGTCTGCCAGATCCATCCGGAATACTACGAGCTGCCGAAGATCAAGCGCGATCCGGCCAAGGCGAAGGCGCTACTGGCGGAGGCCGGCCAAGCCGACTTCGAGCATGAGCTGATCACGGTCGACGAGGACTGGCACAAGAACACCGGCGATGCGATCGCCGCGCAGATGCGCGACGCCGGCATCAAGGTGAAGCGCACGGTGCTGCCTGGCTCGACCTTCTGGAACGACTGGACCAAGTATCCGCTGTCCATGACCAACTGGAACATGCGGCCGCTGGGTGTACAGGTGCTGGCGATCGGCTATCGCACCGGCGAAGCCTGGAACGAGACGGCTTGGTCGAATCCCGATTGGGACGCCAAGCTCAATGCCGCGCTTGCCGTCGCCGACGCCGCCAAGCGCAAGGGCATGATGAAGGACATCGAGCAGATCCTGCAGGATGCCGGCATCATCATCCAGCCTTACTGGCGCAAGCTCTACAGCCACTCGGTCAAGGCGGTGCAGAACTACAAAATGCATCCGACCTTCGAACGCGATTACGGCAAGGTCTGGCTCGACCAGGCGTGATCGGAGCCGATCGGGAAGGGGCTCTTGCCCCTTCCCCTCACTCCCCACACAATGCTGGAACCGGAAGCCGCCGCTCCAAGAGCGCGCGGTCTTTCGCCAATGACATGTAACAAAACAGGGTTGATCGCATCCGAGGGTCCGTTGACAATCAGCCTGGCCGCTAACGGCCGGGTTGGTTTCTAGACAGGCTCCAACCCCCAACCAGACCGGCAGGGGCCGCCATGCTATCTTTCATCCTCAGACGCCTTGGCACGATGGCATTGACGATGCTGTGCCTGACATTGGTCGTTTTCTTTCTGATCAATCTCAACCCGAACCTGAAGAAGCTGGCGATCAGCCAGACCGAAATGCACACATCAGCCGAGCAGCTCGAGGACTGGCTGGTCAACCATGGCTACCGG
>NZ_JAVIIW010000140.1:0-985 GCF_033977205.1 Mesorhizobium album
CGCTGTCTACGCTTCACGAGCGACGTTGCCGTCGCCCATGCAAGACTCGCTTCCGGCTGGCGGGCTGCGCCTTTGCCGGGAGGGGGTCGAACCCTCTGGATCGCTTCGAAAGGTTTCAGGATCTACATTCCATTCTCCTTTCCAGGACTTGTCCTGTCGCAAGGGTGGTCTACGCCAAGGCGCCGTTCGCCGGCCCGGAAGCGGTGCTCGCCTACCTGTCGCGCTACACGCATCGTGTCGCCATTCGAACCGGCGCCTCATCCGTTTCGACGAGCACCGCGTCACCTTCCGCTACAAAGACTACCGCCGCGACGGCGCAGACCGGCAGCAGCTCATGACGCTCGCCACCGACGAGTTCATCCGCCGCTTCCTGCTGCACGTCCTGCCGCGCGGCTTCCTTCGCATCCGACACTACGGCCTGCTTGCCGGCTCCGCTCGCAAGGCCAGCCTCGCGATTGCTCGCGAACTCCTGAACGTCGCCGCACCGTCCGATGACAACACCACGGAGGAAACGGACGACTTCCGCCCGCCATGCCCCTGCTGTGGTGGCCGCATGATCATCATCGAGACCTTCGAACGATGGAGGCAGCCGCGCGGACCGCCGGGCGCACGGACGACAAACCGGGAGACCGCCCCATGACCCGGCATGGCATGATCCAGTCTCAAGTCGTAGGCGCACAGCCTCCGGCACCGGATCCACGCCTGTCCAGGGTGATCATCAACGCCGACAGAGCCGCGCCCAGCCGCCCACGGTCCCGACAACATCGCTTGGAGGCGCAACGAAGCGGTCTGTCCGCATCCATCTCCGCCCTCCTTGGCGAGGTCCCAGCCATCGCCGACATCAGCCGCAAATCGAAATCCCCATAGCCGTCGCCTGTGGCCCGCGGGTTCCTTCCTCGGGGACTTTCGTACGCCTGCCGGCGCCCGAAACTCTTATATGGGGAAGGTCAACTGCAAACGGCTTCACATCGACATTGTCATGTAC
>NZ_JAVIIW010000141.1:0-982 GCF_033977205.1 Mesorhizobium album
CTCGATCGCGCTCATCACACGCCGCTCGACACGTCCGAGATGGCCGTCATGAACCTGCCGATACGCCTCGCCGTGGCGGCCGAAGATATCCGCCACCTCCAGTCTCGCCGACATGGGTGGAACCGGTCAGCCCGGCGGCACCACTTCAATGTTCAGCCGGTCGAGCGGGCTCGTCGTGCGCCGGATGAGGCCGTTCGAGACCTTGGTGTAGCGTGCCGTCGAGGAAAGATTGTTGTGGCCAAGCAGCACCTGGATGATGCGGATATCGGTGCCGTTCTCGAGCAGATGCGTGGCGAAGCTGTGCCTGAGCGTGTGCACCGTCACCCGCTTGTCGATGCCGGCGGCCGCACGCGCCGAGCGGCAGGCCGAATACAGAACCTGCACGTCGATGGGACGGGTTGCGTTCCGGCCGGGAAACAGCCAGCCCTGCGGCTTCGCCAGCCGCCAGTAGACGCGCAGGATGCGCAGAAGCTGCGCCGACAGCATCACGGTGCGGTCCTTGCCGCCCTTGCCGTGCTCGACCCGAATGACGCCGCGCTCGCTATCGATGTCGCCGACCTTTAGGCCGACGGTCTCCGAGGCGCGAAGGCCAGCAGCGTAGGCCGTCGTCAGCGCCGTGCGCGTCTTCAGGCTCGACACTGCCTCCAGGAACCGGACGACCTCGTCGGCGCTCAGGACCACCGGCAGCGTGCGTGGCGAGCGGGCATAGACGATCCGTTCCGGAATCTCGGCATGGCCGAGCGTCACGCCGTAGAAGAACCGCAACGCGCACACCGTCTGGTTCAGCGCCGGCCACGAGATCCCGGTCGAGACCAGATGCACCTGAAAGGCGCGGACATCTTCAAGGCCAAGGCGGTCAGGGGATCGGCCGAAATGGCGGGAAAACTTCGCCACCGCGTGCACGTAGGATCGTTGCGTGGCCGGCGACAGATTGCGGATCGTCATGTCTTCGATCATGCGCCGGCGAAGAGGGCTCAACTCG
>NZ_JAVIIW010000142.1:0-962 GCF_033977205.1 Mesorhizobium album
GTCGGCAAGACGGTCGCCGAGCGGCGCAAGCGCATGCTGGAGCTGCTCGACCTGGTGAAGCTGCCGCGGGCCTTCGAGACCCGCAAGCCGCGCCAGCTCTCAGGCGGGCAGAAACAACGCATCGGCGTGGCGCGAGCCTTTGCCGGCGATGCCAAGGTGGTGGTGGCCGACGAGCCGGTCTCGGCACTCGACGTCTCGGTGCAGGCGGCGGTGACCGAACTGTTGATGGACATCCAGCGCAAGAACAAGACGACGATGCTGTTCATCAGCCACGACCTGTCGGTGGTGCGCTACATCGCCGATCGTGTCGTGGTCATGTATCTCGGCTATATCGTCGAGCAGGGCACGACGGACCAGATCTTCTCGCCGCCTTACCATCCCTACACGGAGGCGCTGCTCTCGGCGATCCCGATCGCCGACACCAGCGTGGTCAAGAAGCATATCGTGCTCGAAGGCGACATCCCGTCGGCAATGAACCCGCCGACCGGCTGCCCGTTCCAGACGCGCTGCGGCTACAAGAAGCTGGTGCCGGACAATCTGTGCGAGACCAAGGTGCCGCCGATCAAGAATCTCGGCGACGGCCATATGAGCCTGTGCTGGCTGGCCGACGATGTGCTGGCGAAGATGGAGCCGGTCATCAAGTTCGACAAGGAGCATGCGGCGCATGAGGGCGTGCCGGATGATGCGCCGCATGGCGCGGGACCGGGATTGGCAGGCGCGCCGCCGAAGCGTCCGAGCGGAAAGAAGCCGAAGCCGAACTAAGAGCGTGGCGCCGACGTTGGTCCCGCGCCACAATCAGCTGCCGCACTGCCGCAACTGGGTGGCATAGTCGCGGGCCATCTGGTCGGTGGCGCGCGCGTAGTTCTGCACGCCGGCGTCGCCGCGATTGCCGCGGCCGTAGGCCGACCAGCCGAGATAATAGGCGAGATAGAGATTGTAGGTGTCGTTGCGGGCGACGCCGA
>NZ_JAVIIW010000143.1:0-958 GCF_033977205.1 Mesorhizobium album
GGCGTGGCCTGCCGGTACTGACAATGGGCGCAACTGGATACCGTCGACAACACAAAGGATCACAAAATGGCGCCACAACCCCCTTGACCTTCAACTCATCATATGAGGGGGCGCTGCCCCGCCGACGTCTCAGCACTTGATTCTTCCGGCTCCGCCAACGCTTCGTCATCAACTCTGAGGAATCATGGCGTCCCGGAGCCTGGCATTTAGGGTGACGACGATCTTTCGCATGACGGCGGCGATGGCCACCATAGGCTTTTTGCCGTTGGCGCGCAGGCGTTTGTAGAAGGCTGCGAACTCGCCCTTTCCGGCTGCGGCGCACAGGGCCGGCATGTAGAGCATGCTTCTGACGTCAGGGCGTCCGCCGCGGATTTTGCGGTAGCCGCGTCTTTGGCCGCTGTCGTTGGGATGCGGCGCGACGCCGGCAAGGGCTGCGGCCTTGCGGCGGGTCATGGAACCGAGCTCGGGCAAGCTGGCCAAGAGTTTGGCCGCCATGATCGGGCCGAGATTGTCCATGGCCGTGCAGATGGCTGCCCGGCGCTTGAGGGTGCTGCTGTTGGCGATCAGCTCGCGGATGGCGGCCTCGATGGTCTGGATCTGATGCTCGACGGCTTTGATCAGCGCCTTGAAGGAGGCGGCGAGATCGCGGCTGCAAGGAGCCTTGGCGCGGCTCTTCTCGGCGCCCTTGAGGGCGATGAGCTCCTGGCGGCGGCGGACCAGGGCGCGCAAGCGCACCGCGTCGGCGTCCGGAGCCTGCCAAAGGCACAGCTTTTCCCAGCGCTCGCGGCCGTAGGCCCAAAGCATGCCGGCATCGATGGGGTCGCTTTTGCCGTGCGTGCCGAAGGAACGGATGAAGCTCTTGAGCTTGAGCGTGTCGGCGCGATGGCAGGCGATGCCGGCGCGCAGGCACTCCTCGAGCAGCAGGCTCTCATGCCCTCCGGTCGGCTCGCACACGACG
>NZ_JAVIIW010000144.1:0-893 GCF_033977205.1 Mesorhizobium album
CTTTCTTCGCTTGGGGCTCGGCTCGGGCACTCCCCGAAGCAACCCCCGTTTGCTTAACAGCTGCAAAGACTAAGGGCGGGCCGCCGCTCAGACCACGGTCATAACGTCTAGCGACGGGAGTTCCCCACCGTGGCCCCACCCCCAGCACTGCGCAGCAGGTTGGGTCGAGACCGGCTATGACGGCGCGACCTCACGGCCGATGGCCCACAAGAAGGCGGCCATCTCGCGTGCGATCGCAGCCACGACCACCGGCGGCTTCTTGCCGGCGGCGCTGAGGCGACGATAGCGGGCGCAGAGCCGCACTTGCCCCTTCCAGGCAATATCGCGGACAGCCTTGGGCAGCCCCTCAAGCCGGGCCCTCAGGGCCTCGCTGACCCTGGCAGGATAGCGATAAGTCCATGCTGAGGGCGCGGCGGGCGCGTCGATTGCCGGCGAGCGTAAGGCTCGACCGGCGAACCGTGTCACCGGTCGAACGCTCCCCCGGGACGAGGCCGAGAAAGGCCATCAACTGCGGCGGCGTATCGAAGCGACGCACATCCCCAATCTCGGCCGCGAAGATCACTGCGACCAGGAACGAAGCGCCGCGCATGGCCTGATAGGCCTCGACGACCCGCGCCATGGACCAGGTTGGCACGACGGCGCGCAACTGCTCGTCCAGGCGGTGTAGTCGCTGAGCCGCGGCCTCGATCGCGTCGATCTTCTCCTGGAACACGATCTGCTGCGCGGTATGCTCGAAGCTCTGGCGGGCAAGCCAGCGCCGGTGCGCCAACGTCCAATGACCGCCGTTCTCGTAGATCCGCCCGTGGCGCAGGAGGAAGGAAAGTAGCTGCTGGCGTTTGCGGCGCAGGTCGTCGGCTGCGGCTTCGCGGGCTCGCACCAAGTCGCGGACAGCT